>JBGQKH010000029.1:0-18686 GCA_041499395.1 Candidatus Limnocylindria bacterium | reverse complement strand
GGGCGCAGCTCCTCGGTGATCGCCGCCCCGCCGACCAGGTGGCGCTGCTCGAGGATGAGGGTCCGCAGCCCGCCGCGGGCGAGGTACGCCCCATTGACCAGGCCGTTGTGCCCGCCACCGATGACGATGGCGTCGTAGCTGTCCATCAGGCTGTCTTCCGCTGCGGGTTGAAGAGGGGCAGCCGCGCTACGTGCGCGGCGATCTTCTGGTACTGGTGGTCGACCGTGAACTCGAGCTGGACCCGCGTGCCGACCTTCGCGAGATCGGGGCGAACCCGCGCCAGCGCGATGTGTCGCTGGAGGACGGGCGAGTACATGACGCTGGTCGCGTAACCGATCCGCCTCCCGTCGCCGTCGTAGACCATCCAGTCCTCGTGCAAGGGGGCGTGGACCTTGGGCGGGATCAGGCCGGCGGCCTCGTAGACACGGTCGTACTCCTCCCAGTCCACCACGAGCCCGCTCATCTTCCAGCGCGACGTGCGCTCGGCGAGCTCCCGCTCGAGGGCCCGCCGCCCGATGAAGGCCCGATCGTCCGCGGCCAGGTCCTTGAACATCCACGACCAGCCAAGCTCGATGGGGGTCGACCGATGGGCGTCGTTGAATGCGAATCGGCTCGAGTCGAAGTCGACCGCGAGCAGCAGCAGCCCAGCCTCGATGCGCAGCATGTAGAGGGCGGCAAGCCCGAACGGCAGGACGCCGTGCCCGTCCACCGCGTCCCACAGCGCATCCCACACGCGGAGCGCGTCCGGGGTCTCGACCCAGATCTCGTAGCCGAGGTCGCCCGTGTAGCCGGTCCGCGATACCACCACATCGGCCCCGCCGATCGTTCCGCTCGTTAGGCCGAAGAACGGCACGCTGGCCACCGTCGGGATGAGGCGGCTCAGGAGATCCCGTGAGCGAGGGCCCTGGACCGCGATCGTCCCCTGTCCAAGGCTGACCTCCTCGACGGTCACGGCCATGCGACCGATCCGATCGGCGAGGTAAGCGTAGTTCGGCTCGGCCGCGGTGAGGAGGTACTCGTCCGGGGAGCGGCGCTGGATGACGCCATCCTCGAGCACGAAGCCGCGCTCATCGAGCCAGGTCGTGTACTGGGCGTGCTGCGGCGGGCAGGCCCGGATGTCCCTCGCCAGGATCCCGGCGAGGTAGCGCTCCGCGTCGCGCCCGGCAATCCGGTACTTGAAGAGCGGCGACGAGTCGAAGATGCCGGCCGAACTGCGAACCGCGAAGTACTCGAACTTGTCGGAGACCTGGTAGCGGTTCGCCGCGAGGTGCCCCGCCCAGTGGCTCCACAGCCCCGTCTCGTTGAGGGCGCTGGTGCGCGCGTGGAACGGCGTCGTCCGGATCATGGAGCCTCAACCGTAGCGCCTCGCGACACCGGGCGTGGGCGCGCGCGACGCGCGGCGTCACGCGAGGCGGATGCGGCGCCGCGCGACCGTGGCAACGCGGCCGTCGCCGAGTTCGATGGTGACCCCGCCGCGCGGTCCCTCGGCGGCGCCGAGGAGCGCCTCGACCCGCTCGGCTGACGGCGCGTGGTCGCCCAGGGCCAGGCGCAATACCCGGCGTCCCAGTGCTCGCTCCGGCGGCCCATGCCAGTCGATCGAGCCGTCGTCGGCGTCTCGTCGCGAGGCCAGCTCGGACGACGCCAAGGCGTCGAGCAGGTCGTCGTCGTCGGCCGCCAGGCGTCCGAAGCGGAGCAGCGCGTCGACTGCCCCGGGCGAGGCGCGCTCCAGCGCCGGCAGAAGATCCGCGCGGACCCGGTTGCGGGCGTGCGCCGGGTCCGAATTCGAGGGGTCGCTCACGTACGGGATCCCGGCCGCGTCGAGCGCTACTCGAAGCGTCGCGCGGCGCGCCGCCAGCAGCGGGCGGACGATGCGCCCGCGCCGCGCCGGGATGCCGCGCACCCCCCGCAGCCCGCTCCCGCGCGCCAGGCGCAGCAGGATCGTCTCGGCCAGGTCGTCGGCGGTGTGCGCCGTGGCGATGAGGGCGTCGTCACCCAGCCGCGCCGCCACCTCCTCGAGGAATCGGTAGCGGGCCTGCCGGCCGGCGTCTTCGAGGGAGCGGTGCTCGGCTGCGGCCAGGGCGCGCACGTCCGTGCGGCGCACCTCGATCGGCAGCCCGAGACGCACGGCTCCGGCAGCTACGGCGGCGGCCTCGGCCGCCGACTCGGGGCGCAGGGCGTGATCGAGATGCGCGACGCTCAGCCGCCAGCCGCGATCCGGGGCGAGAAGAGCTGCGCCGTGGAGGAGTGCGGTCGAATCGGGGCCGCCGGAGACAGCGAGCAGGATCGGCGCGCCGTCGTGAATCGCGAGACTGGCGGCGCCGGCTTCCAGGGCGGCCGTGATGGGTGCCAGCGGATCCGAGGGGAGTCGGCTCATCGGCGCCGTTGTACCACCCCTTGACCGCCGTGAGGCCAGGCGCGTCCGCGGGCGAGCCGATGGACTGGTAGCGGAGGGCGGATTCGAACCACCGACCAAGGGCTTATGAGTCCCCTGCTCTACCACTGAGCTACTCCGCCAGGGAGCCAAGATTATCGAGGGTGGTCGGCGGCGGCAACCCGGGACAATGCGCCACCGCATGAGACGAGCTGGCGCACGTGAGAAGGGGTGCTGCCGGGTCGACCGCCCATGAGGCTGTGCTACGCTCGGAGGCCAAACGCCGGATGACCCGATCTCGGCGGGCGTGCCCCGGAATAAGGAGGTTCGCACGGATGAGCCAGGACTTCTTCCCGGACGTGGCGGGCCGGATTCCGTTCGGTGGCATCCACTCCACCGATCCGCTCTCGTTCAAGGTTTACCAGCCGGACCGAATGGTCCTCGGGAAGCGGATGGAGGACCACCTCCGGATCGCGGTCTGCTACTGGCATTCGTTCAACTGGCCAGGCTCCGACGTCTTCGGTGCTGGCACCTTCGATCGCCCATGGCTCGATGCGCGCCTCGACCCCATGATCGCGGCCCGGGCCAAGCTCGATGCCGCATTCGAGTTCTTTGCGAAGCTCGGCGTCCCGTTCTTCTGCTTCCACGATCGCGACATCGCGCCGGAGGGCGCCACGTTCGCCGAGTCGACCTCCAACCTGATGGCCATGGTGGAGGCGGCGGAGGCACACATGAAGCGCACCGGCGTGCGCCTGTTGTGGGGCACGGCCAACCTGTTCAGCAACCCGCGCTACGCTGCGGGCGCGGCGACCAACCCGGATCCTGAGGTGTTCGCATACGCAGCGGCCCAGGTGAAGGTGATGCTGGAGGCGACGCATCGGCTTGGCGGCGCCAACTACGTCCTGTGGGGCGGGCGCGAGGGGTACGAGACCCTCCTCAACACCGACCTCGTGCGAGAGGAGCAGCAGTTCGGCCGGTTCCTTGGGATGGTCGCGGAGCACAAGCACCGAATCGGCTTCAAGGGGACCCTCCTGATCGAGCCGAAGCCGCAGGAGCCGACGAAGCACCAGTACGACTACGACGTGGCCACAGTCCACGGATTCCTGGGGCGCCACGGGCTCGAGAAGGAGTATCGAGTCAACATCGAGGCGAATCACGCCACGCTCGCTGGGCACAGCTTCCATCACGAGGTCGCCACGGCGGCGGCGCTCGGCATCTTCGGGAGCATCGATGCCAACCGCGGCGACTACCAGAACGGCTGGGACACCGACCAGTTCCCGAACTCGGTTGACGAGCTCTCGCTGGCGCTCTACGAGGTCCTGCGTGGTGGCGGGATGGGCACCGGTGGCTTCAACTTCGACGCGAAGCTGCGTCGCCAGAGCCTCGACCGCACCGACCTCTTCCACGGCCACATCGGCGGCATCGACACGGTCGCTCGCGCGCTGCTCGTGGCGGCGGCGATGGTCGAGAGCGGGACGCTGGAGCAGCACCGCGAGGCCCGCTACTCGGGCTGGGCCGGCGATCTCGGCCGATCCATCCTCTCGGGCGACGCTCTGTTCGAGATGCTCGCCGGCCGGGTGTTGACCGGGGAGATCGACCCGAAGCCACGCTCGGGTCGCCAGGAGATGCTCGAGAACGTCGTCAACCAGGCGATCTGGGAGGTGGACGCGCGGTCCCACAACGGCCCGGAGGGCTGACCCGGATGAGCCTCGTCCTGGGCATCGACGTCTCGACGACCGCTACGAAGGCCGTCTTGGTGGACATCGCGGGCGAGGTGCGTGGCATGGGAGTGGCGGAGTACGGCTTCCAGATGCCTCAGCCCCTCTGGAGCGAGCAGGATCCCGCGCTCTGGTGGGACGCGGCGCAGGCGGCGATTCCAGCGGCACTCACCGCGGCCGGCGCCAGCGGGGCGGATGTCGAGGCGGTCGGACTCACCGGGCAGATGCATGGCGCCGTCCTGCTTGACGGTGCCGGCACGATTCTCCGGCCGGCGATCCTCTGGAACGACCAGCGAACAAGTGTTGAGTGCGACGAGATCCGAACGGCGGTCGGTAAGGAGCGGTTGATCGCCATCAGCGGGAATGACGCGCTCACCGGTTTCACCGCTCCGAAGCTGCTGTGGGTTCGCCGGCACGAGCCCCTGGTGTGGGCGCGCCTCGCCCACGTGCTCCTGCCCAAGGACTACATTCGCTATCGGCTCACCGGGGACTACGCCATCGACAAGGCCGATGGGTCGGGCACGATCCTCTTCGACCTTGCCGAGCGGACGTGGTCCCCGGAACTGCTCGCAGCCCTCGACCTCGACCCCGCCTGGTTCCCGCGGACATTCGAGGGACCGGAGATCACGGGCACCGTATCGACCGAGGCGGCCGAGGCGACCGGCCTGGTCCGCGGCACGCCCGTCGTGGCGGGAGGCGGCGACCAGGCTGCCAACGGGGTCGGGGTCGGCGCCGTCTCGGAGGGGACGGTGGCGCTCTCGCTGGGGACCTCGGGCGTCATCTTCGCCGCGACGAGCCAGCCGCTCCATGAGCCGCGCGGACGGGTGCACGCCTTCTGCCACGCCGTCCCGGGTCGTTGGCACCTGATGTCCGTGATGCTCTCGGCCGCGGGCAGCCTCCGCTGGTTCCGCGACACGCTCGCCCCTGGCGAGGAGTTCGGTGCGCTGGCCGGCTCCGCCGGGGATGTCCAGGCGGCCGCGGACGGTCTCTTCTTCCTGCCCTATCTCTCCGGCGAGCGGAGCCCGTATCCGGATCCCCTGGCTCGTGGCGCCTTCGTGGGGCTCTCGCTCCAGCACGACCGCCGACACCTGGCTCGCGCCGTGTTGGAGGGCGTGGCGTTCGGCCTGCGCGACGGGCTCGACCTGATGATCGCTGCGGGGGTGCCGCGACCACGCGAGATTCGGGCGTCCGGCGGGGGACTGGCCAGCGAGACCTGGCGCCAGATCCTGGCCGACATCCTCGACGCCGAGCTCGTTACGACCTCGACGACCGAGGGGGCGTCCTTTGGCGCGGCGATCCTGGCCGCGGTCGGAGTCGGCTGGTTCGGGGACGTTCCCGCAGCTGCTGCATCAGTGGTGCGCACGAGCCCAGTTGCGGCACCCGGAGCGGACCGCTCGGCCTACGCCAGTGCCCACGCTGCCTATCGGGAGCTGTATCCAGCACTCGCGCCCGTCTTCCATCGGAGATAGTGGGCTCCGACGCCGCATACCGGGGGTCTCCCGGGGCCTCCCCCAGGATCTACCGGTGAAGCGCCGCCAGGTCGCGCTCGGTGACTTCTTCGGGGGCCTTGCCCATGATGATCATGGCCAGGACGTCGTCGGAGGTGACCTCGCTCTTCTTCACGGTGCCCACCAGGCGACCGTGGTACATCACGCTGATCCGGTCGGACAGGTCGAATACGTCGTGGATGTCGTGGCTGATGAGGAAGATTCCGATCCCCTCCAGCTTCAGCTGCCGGATCAGATCGCGAACCTGGGCCGTCTCGGCGGGCCCCAGGGCAGCGGTCGGCTCATCCATGATCAGGATCCGAGCATTGAAGTGGACCGCTCGGGCAATCGCCACCGCCTGACGCTGCCCGCCGGACAGGGATCGGACCGCCGCCTTGAAGCGCGTGAAGTTCGGGTTCAGACGCCCCATCACCTTCCGCGTCGCGTCCTCCATCGCCGAGTCGTCGAGCATTCCCAACGAGGTCAGCTCGCGACCGAGGAACAGGTTGGCGGGTGCGTCGACGTTGTCGGCGAGGGCCAGGGTCTGATAGATCGTCTCGATCTTCAGGGCCTTGGCGTCCCTCGGGTTCGTGATCGACACCTTCGTGCCGTCGATCAGGATCTCGCCGGAGTCGGCCGGGTGCGCACCGGAGAGGACGCGCATCAGCGTGGACTTCCCTGCCCCGTTGCCTCCGACGAGGCCGACGACCTCCCCGGCGTACAGGTCGATCGTCACGTCCCGCACGGCATGGACACCGCCGAAGGCAACGTTGATGTCGCGCATCTCGACGAGCCGCGTTGGCTGGGCGACAGTCACGAACCTACCCTCCTGGCCACTCAGGAACCGCGCCGGCGGTTGAACGAGTCGAAGCCCACCGCGAGGATCAGGACGATCCCGGCCACGACGTTCTGGCCGGGCGAGTTGACGCCCATGAAGCTCAGCCCGTAGGCGAGCGACTGCATGACAAAGGCGCCCAGCACCGCGCCAGGGATCGTCCCGATCCCGCCCGCGAACGAGGTGCCGCCGACGACCGCGGCCGCGATCACGTACAGCTCATAGCCCGAGCCGACGTCGAGCGTCGAGCCGTTCAGCCTCGCCGCCGCGATCGCGGCGGCGAGGGCGCACAGCACGCCCATCAGGACGTAGGTCTTGAGGATCGTCCAGCGCGTGTTGATGCCGGCCAGCTCGGCGGCGTCGGGATTGCCGCCGTACGCGTACACGTATCGACCGAACCGTCGCCGGGTGGCCATCCACGTCATCACCAGGGTCACCCCGACGAGCAGGATGATCGGGTACGGCAAGCCGGTGGAGATGTGGAGGCCGCCAGCCGGGATCGGGATGCCGTGCTCGGCGGCATACCTGTTGGCCAGGCCCTGCGGCCAGAGGTTGGCGTTGGCGAAGGCGGCCAATCCAAGCACGGCCCCGCAGCCGATGACCCCGAGCAGGGCCTCCGCCCAGACGGGCCGGACCGGGAAGCCGTACCGCCGGCGCTGACGGCGGCCGCTGATGAGCAGTGCGATGATCGGAAGGCAGGCGACGATGCCGAGGATCCAGGTCGCCGTGCCACCGATGGATCCCTGGGCCCCGCCGCCGATGAGCTGGAAGCTGTCGTCGAGGCCCGACACCGCCGCTCCGCTGGAGAGGTACCAGACGACGCCGCGGATCGAGAGCAGTCCGCCAAGGGTGACGATGAACGAGGGTACGCCGACGTAGGCGATGATGAACCCCTGCAGGGCGCCGATGGCAGCCCCGAGACCGACGCCGAGGCCCAGGGCAATGACCCACCGGAACGGGAAGTCGACGCCCATCCCAAGGACATTGGGCATCCAGTCGGTCATCAGCAGGGCGTAGGTCATGGCGACGACACCGACCACGGACCCGACCGACAGGTCGATGTTCCGCGACACGATGACCATCACCATCCCGGTGGCGATGATCGCGACGCCCGTCGCCTGGACCGCCAGCGTGACCATGTTCGTCGGTCGGAAGAACGTGCCCCCGCTCAGAACGTTGAAGGTGAGAAGGATCGCCGCCAGGGCGACCAGCATCCCGAAGAGTCGGAGATCGACCTCCGTCTGGGCGAGCAGACTTCGGAACGAGGTGCGTGCGGGGGGCTTGACCTCGCTGGATACCGGTGTCGCATCCGCCACGTTCGTCACGACGGCCCTCCTGGCCCAGTAACGGAGGGGCCTGCGCCCCCGGGAAGCCCGGGGGCGCAGGTCTGATGGCTAGCTCAGCGGTCGATGACCGCTACTTGCAGGCGGCTGGCGCCGACGCGGGGTCGACCCCCTTGCAGAGGTCAGCCTTGGAGATCTGCTTGGCATCGATGGCCGTCTGCAGGGTGTCCGCCGTCAGCGGCGTCGGCTGCAGGATGAACGACTTGACCACGGTCCCGTTCGGGGTCGTGAAGTCCTGGGCCGAGAGCCCGGCCGCCGGCGCGACGGTCGGATCGAGGAGGCCGGCCGGAAGCTTCAGGTCGGCCATCGCCGTGCCGTTGCACAGCGCGAGCGCTGCCGCACCTGCGGCCTTGCCCAGCTCGTTGGCGTTCTTAAAGACATCGACGTACTGCTTGCCCAGGGCGACGTTGTTCAGGTTGGCGGGATCGCCGTCCTGGCCGCTGAGGGGCGGGAAGCCATAGCTCTTGGCGGTGAGCGCAGCCACGACGCCGAGCGCCGTGCTGTCGTTCTCCGCGAGGATGGCGTCGATCTTCTTGCCGTCGGCGACGGCCTTGTCGATGATCGCTTCCATGTTGGCCTGGGCCTTCTCGGTCTTCCAGGCGTCAGTCGCGGTTCCCTTGGGCCCGTTGAGAAGAACGATGTCGCCGGAGGCGACCTTGTCCTTCAGGCCAGCCTGGTCCCAGCCCTGCGGCAGGAACGTGGAGGCGTTCGGGTCGCCGGGGTCGCCCGTGATCAGGACGTAGTTGCCCTTCGGCACCTTGGTGAGGATGGCCGTCGCTTCGGCCTTGCCAACGAGGACGTTGTCAAAGGTCAGGTACAGGATGCTGGGATCCTCGATGAGCCGGTCATACGCGATGACCGGGATGCCCGCATCCTTGGCCTTCTTGAGAGCCGGCAGGATGGCCTTGTTGTCCTGCGCGAGCAGGACCAGCACGTTGGCGCCCTTCGAGATGAGGGTGTCGACGTCGGTCAGCTGCTGCTCGCTGCTCAGGTTGGCATCTGCACTGATGTACTTGCCGCCCCCGGCCTCGACGGTGCTCTTGAGGTTCGGCTCGTCGTGAGCCGCCCAGCGCGGCTGCTGGAAGTTGTTCCAGGAGACGCCGACGGTGCAGGGCGCCCCGGCGCTCGCCGCGACGCTCGCCGCGACGCTCGCCGCGGTGCTCGCCCCTGGCGATTGGCTCGTGCACGCCGCGAGTGCGATCGCGGCGACGGCGGTGATTGCCGCCAATTTGCGAATCAACATGGTATGTCCTCTCCTCATCAAAGGCCCCATCGTGGTTCGAGTGGGAAGCTCGCGTGCTACTCCTTAGGCTACACCCTCCTCGACTCCACAGTGGTCATTCGTGGTCGCTGCACGCAGGGCCCTGGCTGCCGGTCGCGCCGGTCGCGCGGCGCGGTGCGGGTCCCACTGGGCTACCGCGTCCGGGGGATGGAGATGCCTGTGCTAGGCTCGTGCATCGGGGACTGAACTGTCAAGCCGGAACACGCACGATTCTGCCGCGCAACCGGCAAACCAGTGCCACCTTCGGATCGATCCACCATGGGAGGGTCACGCCATGAACCCGCTGCAAGGGAAGGTCGCCCTGATCACCGGGGGGAGCCGGGGCATCGGAGCGGCGACGGCGAGGACCCTGGCCGAGGCCGGTGCACAGGTTGCGATCGTCTCGCGGAGCGGCGACAACCCGGGCATCGAGGGGGCCCTCGCCCAGGCCTGTGACGTGAGGGACCCCGCGGCGCTCGAGGCGGGGGTGGCCGCCTGCGTCGCCCGTTTCGCAGGGCTGGACATCCTGATCGTCAATGCCGGGGTCGGGGCGTACGGACCCTTCCTCGACCTTCCCACCGCCGACCTCGAGGAGATGATCGACGTCAACGTGAAGGGTGCCCTCTACGCGGTTCGGGCAGCGTTGCCGGAGCTGTTGAAGAGCGAGGCAGCGGACATCGTGACGATCGCCAGCGAGGCGGGCCGTCGAGGGCTTCCCTACGAGGCTGCCTATTGCGCCTCGAAGTTTGCCCAGGTGGGCATGACCAGCGCCTTGGACCATGAGCTGCGCGAGCGGGGCGTGCGCTGCACGAGCGTCTGCCCAGGCGGAGTGGCGACGGACTTCGCCATCGGTCACGGGCGGACCCGCGAGATGCCACAGCTGGCCGGGATGATGTCCGCCCAGGATGTCGCCGAAGCGGTCCTGTTCGTCGTCACCCGCCCCAGGAATCACCGGATCCTCGAGATCGCCTTCAGGCCGGTGACCGAGACCTCGTGGGGGTGAGCTCGATGGCCGAGCTCCGCTGGGGGATCCTTTCCACTGCCAGCATCGCCCAGGAGAAGGTCATACCCGGCATCCAGCGGGCGGATCGCTGTCGGGTTGTGGCGATCGCGTCCCGTGACGCGGCGCGCGCCGCGGAGGTCGCGCGTCGGTCGGGCATCTCAACCGCACACGCCTCGTACGAGGCGCTCCTGGCGGACCCAGGTGTCGACGCGGTCTACATTCCCCTCCCCAACCATCTGCACGCTACGTGGGCCATCGCCGCAGCACGGGCCGGAAAGCACGTGCTGTGCGAGAAGCCGCTGGCTCTCACCGCGGCGGACGCCGAGCAGATGATCCAGGTTGCCGAGGCCCAGGGGGTGCGCCTGATGGAAGCGTTCATGTACCGGCTCCACCCATCCTGGATCGCGGTCCGTGAGCTGGTCGCATCGGGAAGGATCGGGAGGCTGGCGGCGGTCCAGAGCTGGTTCTCCTACTTCAACGACGACCCGGCCAACATCCGCAACATCCGCGAATTCGGCGGTGGGGCGCTCTTCGATATCGGCTGCTACAGCGTGAACCTATCCCGCATGCTCTTCGGCGCTGAGCCAACCCGGGTCGAGGGCTCGATCCGCCGTGATTCGGCCTCTGGGGTCGATGTCCTCACCAGCGGCCTGCTCGAGTTCGCCGATGGCATCGCGACGTTCACCTGCTCGACGCGCGCCGAGGATGATCAGCGAGTTCACATCTACGGGACGGAGGGGCGAATCTCGATCGGGATCCCGTTCAACATCCCGGCTGACCGGCCGACGCAGATCTTTGTCAGCCATGGCGGCGAGCCACCGGTGAGTCCGGCAACGGAGACGATCACGTTCGAGACGGCTGATCCATACTCCGTCGAGGCGGCCGCCTTTGCCGCGGCGATCCTCGACGACGGGCCGACGCCGGTGCCACCGCGGGACGCCGTGGCGAATCTTCGGGTCATCGAGCGCCTGTTTCAGGTAGGGACGCAAGCCCCGCCGGACGCACGTGGGTAGCAGGGCCTCAGAGGGTATCGATGCGACTTCGAAAGCTCCAGGTTGTCGCGGCGGTCGTGCTGGTGGCGGTCGTTGGAGTCGCAGGCGTTGCCGTCGTGGTCCGCCCCTGGGAGTCCAA
The DNA here is from genome assembly GCA_041499395.1 of Candidatus Limnocylindria bacterium. Lineage (GTDB taxonomy): Bacteria > Chloroflexota > Limnocylindria > QHBO01 > QHBO01 > CF-167. Next base: position 7,537 of record JBGQKH010000029.1, on the reverse strand, counting down.
GCCGGCCTGCGCCGCCCCCATCCAGCACCCGGACTGGTCGGTGGCGCGGCGCTGGGACGAGGCGCTCCTTGATGCGATTCGGCGTGCGCTGCCGAACCCACCAGTCCACGCCCGCAACCTCTACCACCTGTCGGCCGCGATGTGGGACGCCTGGGCGACCTACGACCCCACCGCAGACGGCTTCTTCTTCGTGGAGAAGCACACCGCCTCAAACGTGTTGGCGGCCCGCAACGAGGCAATCAGCTACGCCGCGTATCGGGTCCTGACGGCTCGCTTCATCAAGGCCGTCGGCGGTGCCGATTCGCTCTCGGAGTTCGCCGACGTGATGGACAGCCTCTGCTACCCGATCGACACGACGGCCACGGACGGCGACACGCCTGCCGCCATCGGGAACCGAATCGGCAAGACGATCCTCGCGGCCGGGCTGACCGATGGGTCGAACCAGGCTGCAGGGTACGCAGACCCGAGCTATACCCCGGTGAACCAGCCGCTCGTGGTAGCTGGTTCTGGCTCGCAGATGACGAACCCAAATCGCTGGCAGCCGCTCCAGATCGCGCACATGATCTCGCAGAACGGCATCCCGGTGACCAATGGCGTCCAGGTGGCGATCGGCACGCAGTGGGGCCACGTGACGGGGTTCGCACTGTCGCCAGGCGGGGCCCACGGGACGCCGATCGACCCCGGGCCTCCGCCGATGCTCGGCGTCCCGGCCACTGATGCGGCCCTCAAGGCGCAGCTGGTCGAGGTGATCCGGGACAGCAGCCAGCTCGACCCTACCAACCCCGCAACGATCGACATCTCCCCCGGCGCTCGCGGCGGCAACCAGCTCGGGTCAAACGATGGCCATGGGCATTCGGTGAACCCAGCCACGGGAGAGCCGTACCCGCAGGACCTGGTCAGCAGGGCGGACTTCGGTCGTGTCATGGCCGAGTTCTGGGCCGACGGTCCCAAGTCGGAGACGCCGCCAGGACACTGGAATGTCTTGGCGAATCTGGTTTCGGACGAGCTCGCGCCGGACCTGCGCATCGCCGGGAGCGGCCCGCGGATCGACCGTCTCCAGTGGGACGTCAAGATGTATCTGGCGGTCAACGGCGCCCTCCACGACGCCGCCATCGCGGCGTGGGGCCTCAAGGGCTACTACGACTCGAGCAGGCCGATCTCCCTCATCAGGTACATGGGCGGCCTGGGCCAGTCGAGCGACCCGAGCCTCCCCTCGTACAACGCAGAGGGCCTCCCACTGGTACCAGGTCTCATCGAGCTGATCACCCCGGCTACCACCGTTGCGGGAGAACGTCATGCGGCGCTCGCTGGGCACGAGGGCGAAGTGGCCGTGTACGCGTGGCGCGGCAACCCCGCCGATCCGAAGGCCGAGGTCGGCGGTGCAGCGTGGATCCTCGCTACCAAATGGGTCCCGTACCAGCTGCCAACGTTCGTGACGCCGTCATTTCCGGCATACGCATCCGGGCACAGCAGCTTCAGCCGGGCCGCCGCGGAGGTCCTCACCGCTTTCACTGGTAGCGGGTACTTCCCCGGTGGCGTAAGCGGGTACACGATCAAGGCGGGCTCGCTGAAGTTCGAGAAGGGCCCGAGCACGGACATCCGGCTCGAGTGGGCGACCTACTACGACGCAGCGGATCAGGCCGGACAGTCACGGCTGTGGGGAGGCATCCACATCCAGGCCGACGACTTCACGGGACGGATCATCGGCTCGCAATGCGGCAAGGAAGCGTGGGCGCTCGCGAAGCGCTACTTCGACGGTAGTGCGGTAGCGTGACCACCAGGTCGTGACTCGTCGTCGTGTCATCGGCGTCGTTGCGGCTCTCCTTCTGGTAGGGGTGGCCGCGGCCAGCGTAGGTCACCTCCTCCTCCGATCGGCCACGCCGACCGCCGCCGCCGGCCCGCCGCGATTCGTGGACGAGACGGCCGGCTCGGGCGTTGCCCAGCGGTACGACGGACCGGACCTCTACCAGGTCGGCGGCGGGGTGGCCGTCTTCGACTGCAATGGCGATGGCTTTCCCGACCTCTATGTGGCCGGGGGCCAGCGACAGGCAGGCCTGTATCGGAATCGGTCCGCCCTCGGGGGCGCACTCCGCTTCGAACGCATGCCCTCTGCGACGACTGATCTAACCGATGTCACCGGCGCCTACCCAATCGACATCAACGGCGACGGGAAGGCGGACCTCGTCGTCCTGCGGATCGGGGAAAGCGTGCTGCTGCTCGGCCATGGCGACTGCACCTTCGAGCGGGCGAACGAGGCACTCGACTTCACAGGGATCACCGGCTACGCGACCGCATTCAGCGCGACATGGGAGGCGAACGCCTTGCTGCCCACCCTGGCCGTCGGTCGTTACCTCAAGCTCGACAGCCAGGGCGAAGCAACCTTCAGCTGCGACGAGAATGCGCTCCTCCGCCCAAATGCGGGCGGGACTACCTATCCGCCGCCAACCATCCTTGCCCCCGGCTACTGCTCGCTTTCGATGCTTTTCAGCTCATGGGATGGCTCGACCAGGAGGGACCTGCGCGTGTCGAACGATCGCCAGTACTACGCCGATGGCTCGGAGCAGCTGTGGCGCATGGAACCGACGCAGCCTCTCACGCGGTACACCGCCGATGACGGATGGGCGTCGATGCAGATCTTCGGGATGGGGATCGCCAGCCAGGACCTGACCGGGGATGGGCTGCCGGAGGTCTACCTCACCAGCCAAGGAGACAACAAGCTCCAGACGCTTACCTCCGGCCCGGGCCAGCCGGCGTTCCGTGACATCGCGCTGAGGCGCGGCGTGGTCGCGACCACGCCGTACGCCGGCGACACGAGCCTCGCGTCGACCGCATGGCACCCGGAGTTCGCCGACGTGAATAACGATGGCTTCGCGGACCTGTTCGTCTCGAAGGGCAACGTGGGGGCCCAGGCGGACTTCGCTGTCCGCGACCCGAGCGACCTATTCCTCGGCCAGCCCGATGGAACCTTCGTCGAGGCGGCTGATCGGGCCGGCCTCACTCGGTTCGCGCGCGGGCGCGGTGCCGCGCTCGCCGATTTCAACCTCGATGGGATGCTCGACCTGGTCGAGGTCAACTACGGCGCCGATACGGTCGTATGGAGGAATGTCGGCGCAGGGACGGCCACGGCGCCGGCCCAGATGGGACACTGGCTGATGCTCGACATCCAGCAGCCGGGGCCGAACCGGAATGCGATCGGCGCTTGGCTCGACGTCCGGGTCGGCCAGACGACGGTCCGGCGCGAGCTGACCGTTGGCGGCGGGCATATCGGCGGCCAGCAAGGCTGGCTCCACGTCGGCCTCGGCCCGGCGACCAGCGCGGAGGTGCGCGTCGTGTGGCCGGACGGGGTGGAAGGCCCGTGGCTCTCCGCCGACGCCGACCGCTTCGACATCATTGCCCGGGGTGCAACCGCTGTCCAGCCCTGGAGTCCAGGGCACGCTGGCTCCTGATGGCCATGGACGCGTGACTGTCACGATCGCAGACGGCCCAATCGAGATCGAGCTGTTGCCGCGGGTGGGAGCGCGGCTCCATCGGCTCCGTGCCTTCGGCCACGACCTGCTGCGAACCCCCGAGGATGCCTCAACCCATCAGGCCGACCCTTTTGGCTGGGGCGCCTACGTGATGGCGCCTTGGTGCAACCGGATTGCAGCGGTCCCCACCGTCGTCGGCGGCGAGCTGGTGGCCCTGCCGGCGAACTTCGAGGACGGCACGGCCATCCACGGACAGGTCTATGCCGCCGCCTGGCACGCGGCGACGGACGGGGCGCTGACCGTCCGGGGCGGGGGCAACGGGTGGCCATGGCCCTACGAATGCAGGATCCAATTTGCGATCCGGGACGCGGTGGTCACGATCGCGCTCTCGCTGACCAACCTGGCCAAGGTCCCGATGCCGGCGGGAATCGGGCTGCACCCGTGGTTCCGCCGTCCGCTTGACGTCCGCATCGACGCGTCGCGCGTCATCGCTTCGAACAGCGATCCCGAGGCGATCAGCGAGCCGGTGGCCGGCCGGCTCGACCTGCGGACGATGCAACCGATGCCCCCCGATCTGGACGCCGCCTGGACCGCCCTTGGCGATCAGGCGGTGGAGCTTCGCTGGCCAGCCCTCGGGGTCTCGGCAACGCTTCGTGCCCGCTCCGGGGGAGAGCTGTGGATCGTGGCTGCCAGCCCGGCCGCGCTCGATGCAGTCGCAATCGAGCCGCAGACGCATGCGCCATATGGGCTCGGCCGCCTACTGCGGCACGCGCCAGGGTCGATGCCACTGCTTGACCCCGGAGCAAGCGCCCACCTCGTCACCGAGCTCGCATTCCGGCAGCACTGACCGGTCGCGCGGTGTGACCCCCAGCCTCACGGCAGGCAGCGGCTGACAGACCTGCTGTGTCTCAGGTCGGTTCGGTCGCGTACGCTGCGTGGGCATCACCGACTGGGACCTTCGCGACAGGCGACCTGTCACACGGCGCGACTCTCATCACCCTCATGCGTGCGCCCGAACACCGACTATGGTCCGAAAAAGAGCTCCAGCCACTGCTCCACGAGCGGCTTGACCGGCGGGGTGCTCTGCGTCAGGGCGGCGGGCAAGGGCGCCTCCGCTCCCGGCGGGATGATGAGCACCCGCTCACCCGGCAATCCCAGGTTCAGCAGGCGTCGTGCCTCGGTCGCGAGGAATGCCTTGCTGTTCAGGTAGGTGAGCTCCTGGCGCAGCGCCTCGTTGTGGGCCCGCATCTGCGCGATCTCCACCCGGATGGCGTCGGCCTGCTGGCTGATCGACCAGCTGGCATAGACCTGGCGGCCGATCTGCACCGTCAGGAAGGTGCCGATGATCAGCAGCACCGCGATCCACGCGATCCCCCCGCGCGAGGCCGGAATGCGAACGCGCACCGGCCGTTCGGGAGGCGTCGCCCGGCGAGCGGGCACCTCGAGGCTGGTCATCTGCTCGGCAGTCTAGCCCGCCACTTTTCCACCGTGCAAGGCGATCGGCGCGCACTTGTCCACATTCCTGTGCCCGCATCGAGCTGTCGTGCTAGGTTAGAAAGGAACGTCTGTTCTGTTTGAGCGCCCGGGCATGAATCGCGAGGAGAGACCAATGCTGCTCGATCGACCGACCTCCGCCGATGCGGCGATCGCCATGCTCCTCGCGGATCCCACGCTGGAGCCGCTCTTCGCAGCGCACCGCGTGCAGGAGGCGCTCCCACCGCGTCACGCGGCGTGGCCGGAAGGGATCGACGCGCGGCTCGTCGCCGCTCTGCGTGGCCGTGGGGTCGAGGCGCTCTACACGCATCAGGCCCGGGCAGTCGAGGCGGTGCGAGCGGGGCGCAACGCGTGCGTCGTGACCCCAACCGCCTCCGGGAAGACGCTCTGCTACAACCTGCCGGTGCTCGACGCGGTGGCTCGTGACCCCGCTGCCCGTGCGCTCTACCTCTTCCCCACCAAGGCGCTCGCCGCCGACCAGCTGGTTGAGCTGCGCTCCCTGGCCGATGCCGCCGAGCTCGACCTCAAGACGCATACCTATGACGGCGACACGCCACCCAACGTGCGCAGCGTCGTGCGGGCGGCGGGACAGGTCGTGATCACCAACCCCGACATGCTCCACGCGGCCATCCTTCCGCACCACACCAAGTGGTTCAAGCTGTTCGAGAACCTGCAGTTCGTCGTCATCGACGAGCTGCACACCTACCGCGGCCTGTTCGGAAGCCACGTTGCCAACGTGATGCGCCGGCTGCGCCGCGTCTGCCGCCATTACGGCGCCGACCCGGTCTTCATCTGTGCATCGGCCACCATCGCCAACCCCGGGGAGCTGGCCGAGCGCCTGATCGAGGCCCCCGTCGAGCTCATCGACGACAACGGCGCGCCGCGCGGCCGGAAGCACATCCTCGTCGTCAACCCGCCGGTCGCCAACGAGCCTCTCGGCATCCGGAGCTCATCCCTGCTCACCGCGCAGCACCTGGCAGAGCGGCTCATCGGCCAGGGCGTGCAGACCATCGCCTTCGCGCGCTCCCGGACCGCGGTGGAGGTGCTGACGAGCTATCTGCGCGAGACGTTCGCGCCGCCGCCCGGCCACCCGCATACCATCCGCGGCTACCGCGGCGGGTACCTACCGAACGAGCGACGCGAGATCGAGCGCGGCCTGCGCGACGGCCGGGTTCGGGGCGTGGTCGCCACCAACGCGCTCGAGCTGGGGATCGACATCGGCTCCCTGGACGCCGCCATCAGCGTCGGGTATCCAGGGACGATCGCCTCGACCTGGCAGCAGATGGGGCGCGCCGGTCGCCGATCCGGCACGAGCCTGTCGGCCCTGGTCTGCTCGTCGGCGCCGATCGACCAGTTCCTGGCCGCGCACCCGGACTACCTCTTCGACCAGTCGCCGGAGCACGGCCTCATCAACCCCGACAACCTGCACGTGCTGCTCAACCACCTGCGCGCCTCGAGCTTCGAGCTGCCCGTTCCCGCTGCCGAGCGGTTCGGCATCGAGGAGACGCCGACCCTGCTCGACGTCCTCGAGGAGGACGGCTACCTGCGGCGGGCCGATGACGATCGGTACTACTGGAGCCACGAGAACTTTCCGGCCAGCGCCTTCAGCCTGCGCAGCGGCGCACCGGAGAACGTCGTCATCGTCGACACGACCGGGGACCGCAACCGCGTGCTCGGCGAGGTGGACCTCTTCGCTGCGCCGCTCCTGGTCCACGAGAAGGCGATCTATATCCACGAGGGCATTCAGCACCACGTGGATCGGCTCGACTGGGAGGAGCGCAAGGCCTACGTCACCCGCACGGACGTCGACTACTACACCGATGCCGACCTCGGCATCACGCTCAAGGTGCTGGAGGTCTTCGAGGAGGCGGACCTGCCGCCGACCGGCAAGCGCCAGCGGGGCGAGGTGATGGTCGCCTGGAAGGTGACCATGTTCAAGAAGATCAAGTACCACACCCATGAGAACGTGGGCTGGGGCTCCATCAGCATCCCCGAGCAGGAGATGCACACCACAGCCTGCTGGCTCGTGCCGCCGGCCGAGCTGGTGAACCGATACGACCGTGACACGCTCGACGGCGCGCTCATCGGCATCGCACGGGTGGCCCGCACCACCGCCTCGCTCCTGCTGATGTGCGACCCACGCGACGTCGGCGTGCTCGCCCAGGTCCAGGCGCCCTTCACCGGCCGCCCGACGCTGTACCTGTACGACGCCGTGCCGGGCGGCGTCGGGCTCACCGAGCGCCTCTTCGGCCTGACCGATGACCTCGTCACCGCTTCTGCCGAGCTCGTCGCCGGTTGCGGCTGCTCGGACGGGTGCCCGTCATGCGTGGGCCCGGTCACCGAGGTCGGGCCGCGCGGCAAGCAGGTTGCCGGGGAGCTGCTGGACTCCCTCGCCGGGCGATGAGCATCCGCACCCTCGCCGAGCGGCTGGCGGTCGTCCGCGAGGGCACGCTCGCTCCCCGACCGCGGCCCGCCCCCGCGGGCGACCGCTCCGAGCTCCTCGCCCGCTGGTTCGGCGCCAGGCTGCAGCTCGCCTCCGACGGGGCGGCGGTCGTGGTCGAGCGCCGTGTGCCCCT
>JBGQKH010000028.1:0-18798 GCA_041499395.1 Candidatus Limnocylindria bacterium | reverse complement strand
CGGAGGGCGTCGATCGTCACGGCGCGGGCCCGGTTGCGGATCACGAGGCCACGAATCCCCGCGTCAGCCACGACCAGGTCGCTGCCGTTGCCGACAACGAAGAAGGAGCAGCCTGCGTCACGTGCGAGGAGCAGGGCCGCAAGGAGTTCCGCGCGCGACTGCACGGCGACGAGCCGATCGGCCATGCCCCCGACGCGCAGGGTCGTGAGCGAGGCCATCGGCCTCCCCCTGACGAGTGCGATTCCCCGCTCCGCCGCGAGGTCATCGAGCAGCCGCAGGTCCGCGGAATTCACTCGGGCCATCGCGCTCAACCGGCCGCCCCGGCGAGCGACGGGAGCGGGCGCCCCTCGGCCATGGCCAGCAGCTCAGCGGCAAGCACGGCGGCTGCTTCGGGGCGGGCCAGGCGCAGGGCGGCCGCGGCGATCGGCGCGCGAGCCGCGTCATCGCGAAGCGCCCGGGCCTCCGCAAGGAGGCGCTCGCCGTCAAGATCGGCATCATCGACGAGGCGCGCCGCTCCCTCGCCGGCGAGCCATGCAGCATTCGCGCGCTGGTGGCCTGCCGCGTGCGGATACGGGACCAGGATCGAGGCGACCCCCACGGCAGCAACCTCGGCGCAGGTCGACGAGCCGGCGCGCCCCAGGACCAGGTCGCTCGCCACGAGGGCCTCCCCCATCCGATCGGTCAGGAAGGCGATCGGCTGATACCGACCCCGCAGCTCCAGGGGCAGACGATCCCGCATCGCGTTCGCCACCGGCATGCCGGTGGCACCGGCCAGGTGCAGCACGCGCCAGCCGGCGAGCAGCCGCTCGAGCGCCGCGCCGAGCGCGGCCGAGATGCGCGCCACGGCTTGCGAGCCACCGAAGACGAGGAGGAGCCGCTCGTCCTCCCCCACTCCGAATGACGCGCGCGCGGCGGCGCGGTCAATCCCGGCAAAGGAGCGGATCGGCGTGCCCGACACGAAGCTGCGCCCGGGGAAAGCCGCGAGCGTCGGCGGGAAGGAGACTGCGACCCGGGTCGCCAGCCGCGCGACGGTCGCCGTGGCCCGCCCCGGGATCACGTTTCCCTCCCAGAGCAGGCTCGGAATGCCCCGCGCGCGGGCCGCGGCCACGAGCGGGAGCGCCAGGTAGCCGCCGGTGGTGAAGAGCGCCGCCGGCCGAAGGCGGCCGAGGAGGCTCCACGCCTGCGGGGCCGAGGCGGCGAGCCGCAGCGGGTCGAGGACCAGGTGCAGGTCGCGGCCGGCGCTCCGCAGCGATCGGACCACCAGCTGGTGGTAGTCCAGGTCGCCACCTGACACGAGGCTGCGCTCGAGACCGCGCGCCCCGCCGATGTACGAGACTTCAAGCTCGGGCTGCGCGTCGCGCAGTGCCCGTGCGACGGCCAGCGCGGGGTAGATGTGTCCGCCTGTTCCGCCGCCCGACACCGAACACCGCATCAAGCAATGATCCTGTCTGCGTGGTCTCGCGCGAGATCGACAGCAGGATGCCGACCGCCACGAGGTTGATGATGAGGGCCGATCCGCCGTAGCTGATGAACGGGAGCGGGATGCCGGTGACCGGCAGCAGGGCGGTGACGACCATCATGTTGATGCAGGCCTGGACCACCAGCCAGGTGGTGATCCCCGCGGCCAGCAGCCCCGAGAAGGTATCGGGCGCCTTGATCGCGATCCGATAGCCCTGGTAGGCGACCATGACGAAGAGGAGGAGGACGGTGACCGTGCCGATCAGCCCCCACTCCTCGCCGATGATCGCGAAGATGAAGTCGGTCGAGGGGGCCGGCAGGTAGAGGTACTTCTGCCGGCTCGCTCCGAGGCCGGCGCCGGTGATCCCGCCCAGGCCCAGCGCGAGGAGCGCCTGCACCGCGTTGTAGCCGGTGTGGACGGGGTCGCGGAATGGGTCGAGGAACCCCTGCATGCGCTGGAGCTGGTAGGCGAAGACCTGCGTCACCATGATGTACGCAGCCCCGCCGACCGATGCGCCGATGGCGCCGAGGTAGAACAGGTTCGCGCCGGCCATGAAGAAGATCGCCAGCGCGGCGGCCATGTAGACGCCGGCCGTCCCCAGGTCCGGCTCGACCGCGATCAGCAGGAACGCGGGCGCGACCAGCACAAGGAACGGGACCAGTCCGTTCCAGAGCCCACGCACATCCTTGCCGCGGCGATCGAGCCAGTGCGCCAGGTAGAGGCAGATCGCCAGCTTCGCGATCTCGGCCGGCTGGAAGCCCCCGATCCCCGGCAGGAGGAGCCAGCGACGCGAGCCGAAGGCGGTCGTGCCGATCCCCGGGATCAGGACCACCACCAGCAGCCCCATCGTCACCACGAAGACGGGGATGGCGACGTAGCGGAGGAGGCGGAAGTCGGTCCGGCTGGCCGCGACCATCGCCACCAGGCCGAGCACCGCCCAGATCCCCTGCTGGAGCCCCTGGCTGCTCGGATCGGCCGTGGTGATGTACGAATGGACGCTCGAGGCGGAGTAGACCATCACAACGCCGATGGCCACGAGCGCGACGACACCGACCAGCAGCGGATAGGCCACCTCGTGGCGATCCCGCCGAACCCCCGCGCGGGCGGTCCGCCTGGCGGACGTGGCCGCAACGGCGGTCATCGCCCGGGCTCCACGGCGCCTGCCGCGTCGAGGGCCTGGACCGCCGCGCGGAAGGCGTCGCCGCGGGCGGCGTAGTCCTCGAACATGTCGAACGATGCCGCGGCGGGCGCGAGGAGCGCCACGTCGCCGGGCCGCGCCCACGCGGCCGCCACGGCCACCGCCTCGGGCATCGAGGCCGCGCGGACGACCGGCACCCGCCGCGCGATGAGCCGCTCCAGCCGCTCCGCCGTCTCGCCGATCAGCACCGCAGCGCGGCAGCGTCCGGCAACGGCGTCGGCGAGCGAACCGTAGTCGAGGCCCTTGTCCTTCCCGCCGGCGATCAGCACCACCGGCGCTGGATCGAACGCGTCGAGGGCAGCGATCGCCGCGAGGGGGATCGTCGCCTGGGAGTCGTTGATCCACGCCACGCCATTGCGGGTCCGCAGTCGCTCGAGGCGGTGCGGGACGCCTCCGAAGGCGCGGATCCCCTCGGCGATCGCCTCGTTGGGGATCCCTGCCAGCGACGAGGCGAGCGCCGCAGCCAGCGCGTCGGCGAGCGAATGGCGCCCGGGGATCGGCATCTCGGCGGCGGCCACCACGCGCTCGCCGCGGACGGTGAGCCAGCCATCGTCGAGGCGCGCCACGATCCACGGCTCGGTCGCGGCCAGCGCGTACCAGGCGATCGACGCCGCCGGGAGCCGCGCGGCAAGGTCTCGACAGCCGGCGTCGTCGGCGTTCAGCACCACGTGCCCATGGAGGACGCTCAGCTCGGCGAGGCGCGCCTTCACGGCCCGGTACGCCTCGACGCTGCCGTGCCGGTCGAGGTGGTCGGCGCCGATGTTGGTGTAGACCGCGATCTCGGCCCCGCGCGAGATCGTCGGCAGCTGCAGCTCGGAGAGCTCGAGGACCGCCCAGTCGTCGGGGCCTAGCCTGCCGGCCTCCTCGATGAGCGGCCGTCCGATGTTGCCGCCGACCAGGTGCGGCCTGCCGGCCGCCTCGAAGATCGCCCCGATGAGGGCGGTCGTGGTGGTCTTCCCCTTGGTGCCGGTGACGGCCAGGACGTGGGCCCTCGTCAGGCGAAGGAAGAGCTCCACCTCGCTGACGAGCTCGACGCCGCGCGCCAGCGCCTCGCCCAGGGCACTTCGCAGCCAGGCGTCGGTGGTCGGCATCGTGGGCGAGATGCTCGGGCTGGTGACGAGCAGGTCGGCCTCCGCCACGAGCGCGCGCGCTGCGTCCGGCGAGACGCCGAGCGCCAGGCGGACGGGCCGGGCTCCGAGCGCCTGCACCGCATCGGCCAGCTCGGCGGCCGGCCGGCGGTCGTAGACGGAGACGATCGCCCCGGCATCGGCCAGGACGCGGGCCACCGCGGTGCCAGATCGCGCCAGGCCGAGCACCAGGGCGTGGCGGCCCCGGAGGTCATCGTGCGTCGCGATCGGCGCGGTCATGGTGGTCATCGGTCCTGCTACAGCCCGTGCACGCTGGCGAGGTAGAGGCTGAATCCGAGCAGCCCGGCCAGCGCGCCGACGATCCAGAAGCGGACGGTGATCTTCTCCTCGGCCCACCCGATCAGCTCGAAGTGGTGCTGGAGCGGCGCCATGCGGAAGATGCGCCGCCCCCGCAGCTTGAATGACCCGACCTGGAGCACGACGCTCATGATCACCGCGAAGAAGACGGCCCCGATCACCGCCAGGAGTGGCAGCTGACGCGTCATGGTCGCCACGACGGCCAGGGTGGCGCCCATCGAGAGGGCCCCCGAGTCGCCCATGAAGAGCTGTGCCGGGTGCACGTTGAACCAGAGGAAGCCCATCAGCGCCCCGATGATCAGCGCGCAGAAGATGGCGAGGTTCGGCTGCGACGCCCTCCCGTCGGGATCGGCGACGAGCGCGATCAACAGGTAGGCGACGAAGCAGAAGATGAGGACCCCGCCCGCCAGGCCGTCGAGCCCGTCGGTCAAGTTGACGGCGTTGCTCACCCCGACGATCACGAAGGCGACGAAGAGGACGAAGAGCAGGCCGCCGATCACCACCTCGCCGGCGAAGGGGACGTTGACCGAGGTGATCTCGAAGTGGCGCTGGATGTACCACGCCGCGAGCACCGCCACCACCGTCTGCCAGACCAGCTTGAAGCGGCCGCGCACCCCGATCCCCGTCTTCGCGTTCACGAAGTCGTCGATCGCGCCGAGGATCGCGACGCCCACCAGGGCCAGCATCGGGGTCAGGGTCGAGGTGTCCTCGATGCGCATCGCCATCGCCAGGAACATCACCACCACCACCAGCAGCATGCCGCCCATCGTCGGTGTGCCGCTCTTCACGGCGTGCGCCGCGGGACCCTCGGAGCGGATCCGCTTGCCAAAGCCGAGTCGCCGCAGCAGGCCGATGTAGACAGGGCCGAGTAACACGACGCCGGAGAATGCGGCGAGCAGGGCAACGGTGATCGGGAGCATGCTCAGCTCACCCGCCCGCACCGTGGGCGAGGGCAGCCACGAGGCGATCGAGCTCGATCCCGCGGGAGCCCTTGACCAGGACGAGGTCCCCGACCCGCGGCGCCAGGTCCCGCTCGACGGCGGCGCGCGCATCATCGGCGTCATCCACCATCGTGACCCGCGCCAGGCCCCCGGCGATCGCCGCCTCGCCGATCCAGCGGCCGCGCTCGCCGACCGTGACGAGCGCCTCGACGATGGCGGCCGCCCTGGCGCCGATCTGCCGGTGGAGCCGCTCCTCGTCGGGCCCCAGCTCGAGCATGTCGCCGAGCACGGCGTAGCGATGGCGTCCGGGCGCGATCGGGCTCTCGGCCAGGAATTCGAGCGCCGCCGCCACCGAGACCGGCGACGCGTTGTAGGTGTCGTCGATGAGCGTCGCCCCGTCGGCCGCCTCGAGCAGTGCCATGCGGTGCGGCGCGTGGCTGCCCTGCGCGAGGGCCGCGGCGACGTCGTCGAGCGGGACCCCCAGGTGCTCGGCCACGATCGCCGCCGCGAGGGCGTGCGGCACGAGGTGGCGCCCCGGGGTGGCGGAGTGGAGTCGTCGCTCTCCCCACGGAGCTTCCAGGGTGAATGAGGTGCCATCCACGCCATGGGACTCGACCGCGGTGGCGCGCACGTCGGCGCTCGCGCCGAGGCCGAAGGTGCGGACCGTGGCCGCCGTGACGTCGCGCATCGCCGCGACGAGGGGGTCATCCGCGTTCAGCACGGCCAGCCCGTCCGACGGGAGCGCGGCCGGCAGCTCGGCCTTGGCGCGCGCGATCGCCTCGATGCTTCCCGCTCGCTCCAGGTGGGTCGGGTGCACGGAGAGGACCACTCCCACCTCGGGCCGCGCGATCTCGGCGAGGCGGGCGATCTCCCCCTCGGTGTACATGCTCATCTCGAGCACTGCAACCTCGTGTCGCGGCTCGAGGTTGAGGAGCGTCATCGGCAGGCCGGTCTCGCTGTTGAGGTTGCCCTCGTTGCGCAGGACGCGCAGGGATCGGGCCAGGACGTCGGCCACGATCTCCTTGGCGATCGTCTTGCCGGTCGACCCGGTGATGCCGACCACCCGCACGCTCGACCGTCCCCGCCACCAGCCGGCGACCTCCTGGAGCGCGAGCAGCGCGTTCGGCACCTGCACGACCGCCACGCCCTCCCCGGGAGCGTCGATCGGACGGTCAACCAGCACGACCGTCGCGCCGCGTCGGACCGCCTCTGACACGAAGCGATGACCGTCGGCTCGCTCGCCCCGCAGCGCGACGAAGCAGCAGCCGGGGACGACGTTGCGGGAGTCAACAGCGGCGGAGGCGAAGGAGGTGATCCGTGTCGTCCCAATGAGGTGGCCGCCGGTGGCGGCCAGGAGGTCTACGAGCCGGATCGACGGTGGCACGCTGCTCCCCGGAGAGGCTTCCGGCGAGTCTAGCAGCCTCACTTGACAGCCACCGGCGCGACGGTCCGGTCAGGAGGGACGCCCAGATAGTCGAGCATCTGGGGCATGAACTTGCTGAAGACGCTGACCGGGGTCTGGGCCATCTTGTAGAGGCCCCAGGTGAATGGCCGATGGATGAGGATCAGGGTCACGTACTCGGGGTGGCTGGCGGGCAGGATCGAGATGAAGGACGAGTCGATCCAGCCGTGCTGGTAGACCATCTGGGTCACCCTCTTGTAGATCGGCTGGCCGGCCGGATCGGTGCCGGCTTGGACCCGCACCACCATCGGCCCGGCCACCTCGGCCGTGCCAGTCTTGCCGGCGATCGAGTAGCCGGGGATCGAGGCCTTGACGGCGACCCCGTGATCGACCGAATCGAGGAGGAGCCGGACCACGGCGTTGGCGGTCTCCTCCTGCATGATCCGCTCGCCCTGGTGGATCTCGGTCGGGTGATAGACGCCGTCGGGACCTGTCCATCCTGCGATCACGTGGGGGGTGACCATGGTTCCCCCGTTCGCGATCGCCGCGTAACCGGCGACCAGCTGCACCGCGGTCACGCTCAGCCCCTGCCCGAAGGCATTCTGCGCCGCGGTCAGGTCGCCGCTGGCGTTCGGGCCGTCCGGGTTCCAGACCACGCCCGGCGCCTCGCCCGCGATGTCGACCCCCGTGGGCGTCCCGAAGCCGAAGCGGCGGAACGCTTGGTAGAGCCGCTGCCGGCCCAGCAGCAGGCCGATCTTCGCCGCGCCGACATTGTTCGAGAGCTCCAGCACTTGGCCCGCCGTGATTTCTCCATGCCCGTGCGGGGTCGTGTAGCGGTCGGCGTTCTGGATCCTGACCCCGCCGACCTGCAGGTTGTTGTCGTCGAGCACGGTGGTGTTCAGGTTGATCGCTCCGGCATCGAGGGCCGCCGCGATGGTGAAGGCCTTCATCACCGAGCCCGGCTCGTACTGACGGGCGACGGCGGGGTTCGTGAAGAGGGTCGGATCGCTGGCGGCGTAGCTGTTGGCGTCGAAGGACGGGAAGGAGGCCAATGCCACGATCGCGCCGGTGTGGACGTCCATCACCATCCCGGTGACCCCCTCCGCCTTATTCTCGACGTAGGTGCCCCACATCGCGGCCTCGAGCATGTGCTGCAGCCCCGCGTCGAGGGTCAGGCGCAGATCGTCCCCGTTGACCGGTGGCAGGAGCTCAGAGATCGAATCGCCGATCACCCGGCCGATGGCATCCTGCTGCGCGCTGACCGAGCCCGGCAGGCCGGCCAGGAGCGGGTTCTCGGCACCCTCGATCCCGTACTGGCCCTGCCCGTCGACGTTCACGAAGCCGAGCAGCTGGGCGCCGAGGGTCGTGTCGGGGGCGACGCCGGCGATCGGGTAGACGCGCTGGGTCTCGGGGATCATGCCGATCCCCGGGAGGTGGAGGCTGCTCACCCACGCCGCAGTGCTGGCATCGACGCGACGCTTGATCCAGACCCAGGGCTGGGAGCTGGTGAGGCGCGTGCGCAGATCGCTCACCTGCATCCCGAGCACCGTGGCGAGCATCACCGCCGTACGCTCCGGATCGCCCTTCTTCTGCACCGTCGGCGGGGTGGCATAGATCGACTGGACCTTGATCGAGGTCGCCAGCAGCACCCCCTTCACGTCGCGGATCTCGCCGCGCTCGGCGGGGATCTGCGCGGTCTGGGCGAACTGGCTGCGCGCCAATCCGGTCAGCCGGTCGCGCTCGACGACCTGCCACCAGACCAGCCGCCCGCCGACCATCGTCGCGAGCATGGCCGCGATGATCAGCAGGAACAGGGCGCGGGCACGGCTGTCAGTCCTGGCGAGCACGGCTACTCCGTCGACCGGGGCGAGCGCCCCGGCCGAGCTACTTCAAGATGCGTGGGTCAATGGTTCGGATAGCGAACTGGACAAGGTGGGGGTCGATGACGACGAAGTTCAGATCTCCCTTCGCCTTCGCCTCGATGGTGCTCGGCGAGCGCGCCTCGCCGATCTGCAAGGTGAGGCTCTGCTCCTCGGCTCGGAGAAGGTCGACCTGTGCCTGCAGCCTGTCGATCTGGTATCCGATCGCGGAGACGTGCGTCGACTGGCTCAGGTAGAAGAGGCCGACCCCAACCGCGGCAGCGATCGCGACGAGAACCGCGGAGAGGCTGTTGAACGCCTCGCGGCTTCTCGGCAGCCGTCGCGGGCGCGAGCTCGCGCGGGGCGCGGGCCGCAGGCGAGATCGACGCCGCAGGACGCCGATGCCGGTCGCCGGGCGCGCCCCGATGATGGCCATCTACGCGGCGCTTGCCGGAGCGGCCAGGTGCATGCCCCACGTTGGCGATTCGAACTCCTGCCCGTCGTCGGGATCGACGGTCACGACCTCGATCGCGACGCGGAGATCGTCGTCGCGCTGGTGGATGCGGCGCTCGCGCACGTCACGCTGGCGCGGGCTGTACATCCTGCGTCGGCTCGACTGGTGACGGGGGCGTCCACGGCTCATCGGTACCCTCCTCAAGATCCGCTACGCGCTCGCCGGGGCGAGCTTGATGGCAGTCCGCAGACGAGCGCTGCGGGCGCGTCGGTTCCGAGCCACCTCGGCGGCGGTCGGGGTGATCCCCCTCCTGGGAAGCTGCCGCAGCTGCGCCCGATGGCCGCAGGTGCAGACCGGGGGCAGTGGCTCCTCGATGCAGTCGCGGCTCTCGCGAGCCATGAAGCGCTTGACGATCCGATCCTCGCCGGAGTGGTAGCTGATCACCGCCAGGTGCCCCCCGGGGCGAAGCGCGGCGAGGGCACCGGCGAGCGCCGGCCCCAGCACCTCGAGCTCGCGGTTGACGGCGATGCGCAGCGCCTGGAAGGTGCGGGTGGCCGCGTGGATGCGACCTGCATCCGCCCGGCCGGCGGGAGCCGCCTCCGAGACCACACGCGCCAGGTCGGAGGCGCTCACGAGCCGCCCTTCCGCACGCGCCGCCAGGATCGCCGCCGCGATGCGGCGTGCACGGCGTTCTTCACCAAACGCCGCGAGGATTCCGGTGAGCTCTCGGACCGACGATCGGTCGATGAGGTCGAGGGCCGATAGACCACGATCTTCATCGAATCTCATGTCCGGCGGCGCATCGGCCGCAAAGCTGAAGCCACGTCGGGGATCTGCCAGCTGGTAGCTGGAGAGGCCGAGGTCGAAGAGGACGGCGTCCAGGGGGATGAGGCCGGCCGCGCTCGCCTCGTCGTAGAGCGACTCGAAGTTCGCATGGCGAAGGACGACCCGGTCGCCGAAGCGGGCGAGGGTCCGATTCGCCTCCAGGATGGCCGCCCGATCGGCATCGAGGCCGAGCAGACGGCCATCCGGAGACGTGGCCTCCAAGAGTCGCTCGGCGTGCCCACCGCCGCCGACCGTGCAATCCGCGACGGAGCTGCCGGGGCCCAGCGCCAGCGAGGCAAGTACCTCGTCGACGAGGACCGGCAGGTGCCCTTCTCCCATTCGCGGCTGCACCTTTCGTGTCGGACGGCGGGCCGATCGGCCCGGAGACGCATGAATGGAGGGAGCGCGGCGCGCGTCATCTCGTCGCCTCCCTAGATCCCAAGGCCGGCAAGGTGCTCGGCGAGCGCCTCCGGCTCGTCCTCGATCTTGGAGCGGTACGGCAGCCAGGCCGCCGGCGACCAGATCTCGAGCCGATTCAGCGCCCCGACCACGATCACCTCCCCCTCCGAGAGGCCGGCGTACTCGCGCAGGTAGCCCGGGACGAGGATGCGGCCCTGCTTGTCGAGCTCCACGTCAACCGCCCCGGAGGACATGAAGCGCGCGAACTCGCGCGCGTTCGGGTTGGTCAGGGGCAAGCTGCGCAGCTTTGCCGCCAGCTCTTCCCACTCGTCATGCGGGAAGAGGCCCAGGCACTTGTCGAGCCAGCGGGCCAGCGTCGCTCCCTGCGCCAGGCGCGTCCGGAAGCGCACGGGGACGGCGACGCGACTGCGGTCGTCGAGCGTGTGCCGGAATTCGCCAGTCAGGAAGGAGGACGGTTGCATGAGCGGCGTCTACCACTTCTCCCCATTTACCCCCACTTTGGGCCACAGGGCGCCATTCTACAGGGCAGGGGCCGCCCGTCAAGGGATTTCCGCGCTGGATCGACCGGGACCATCGTCCTGACGGCCGTGCCGGCCGGGCCGGGGCGATGGGACGTCGCCCGACGCGGTCAGCGCGAAGGGGTCAGGTCTGGCTGTCGGGCAGGACCAGGTAGCGTCGCGTGCCGTCCGTGCCCTGGTACACCTCGCGGATCAGGAACGGTCCCGACCGGCCATGGATGTACGAGAGCCCGGAGAAGAAGCCGGCCGAGGTCCGCCAGTGCAGCAGGCCGTTCGGGGCCTGCACCCGGGCGACCGGGGCCTTCGAGAATCGGGTGTAGTGGGCGACCGACGATCCGGTCACGTTGCCGTTGGCATCGACCTGGAAGAGCGTGTTCTGCCCCTCGAGCACGGTCACCTCGTAGCCGACGAACACGTCGCCCGGGACCGGCGTCGCATCCGGCTTCGGCGTCTGGGGGAACGGCGTCCCGCTGGCGGCAGCCTCGCTGGCGGAAGCCGAGGCGCTGGGCACGGCCGTTGCGACCGCCGTGGCGCTCGGCTGGAAGCTGGGGCTCGGCGTCGGCGTCGGCCGGACCGCCGCAGGCCCACGCAGCAGGAGGAACGCGCCGGTCGCGCCGGCGACTGCCAGCAGCAGCACCAGGCCGATCAGGAGCGGGAGCCGCCTCCCGCCACCACTCCCACTCGCTGCCGGTGCCGCCTTCCTGGGCGGAGGGGGTGGCGGAGGCGTGCGCTTCGGGGTCGGGGGGGCCGGCGCTTGCTGCGGGCGGCGGAGCGCATCCAGCTCCTCCGTCGGGATGACCAGCACCCCACGCAGGTAGCGGGGGCAGTTCCCATAGCCGCGGGTCAGGCAGACGCGCTCCTGCTGTTCGGCGGAGAGCTCGGCCGCGTCGCCGAAGGCGTAGCAGCGGTGCTCGCGCGTGAAGGCGTCGTGGTATTCGGTCTGCGAGCTCGCCAATCCGAGGAACGGGCAGATGTTCGGAGGACGCTTGGCAAGCTCCTCGAAAAGGGCACGCCGACCCTTCTCACGCTGCTGCTCCTGCCGATTCTCACGGTTGCGACGGCCGAACAATCCCTGGCGACCTCTCCTCATGCCGCCCACGGGCGGCCCAGCCCCGCAGCGAGTGTAACGCGGCGATCATCGCGGAGGAATCGACCACGGGGGTGGTACCAACGCGCCATTGAGGCCGGGGGTCGATCGTCCCTAGGCTGGCAGCGGCCGGTCACCACGCACCCCGGTCCACGAGGGGAAGGAAGCATGGCGGTCGAACCGCTCGACACGACCCAACGGATGCCGATCCCGCGACAGGGGCGGATCCGTCGCTGCCGCGTGCGCCACGTGTCGATCCTGCCGGCGGGCGACGGGCCGCGGGTCCAGGTCGACTGCCTGCTCGGGGGAATCGAGCATCCCCTGCCGCTCGGTACCATGGACGAGGCGCGCGAGATCTGCAACGAGTGCACGGCCACGACCATCTGGCGGGCCGACGAGGACTAGGAACCAGGGCGCGCTCCAGGTCACGAGCCGCCGGTCGGCTCCGCGTCCCAGGTGAGCGCCCCGCGATCGTCAACCGCCGATCCGCGCTTCCACGCGACGTCCCACATGTTGCCCTCGGGGTCGCGGAAGCTGAAGCCGCTGAACCCACGTGGCGAGTCGATCGGCGCATCGAGGTCGCGCACGCCGTAGATCCCCTTGAGCGTCTCGTACGCGACGAGCACCTCGTCGCGGGAGGCGAGGTTGATGCCGAGCGTGACGGCCCGGAATCCCTCGGCCGGCGGGCCGTAGTCGCGCTCGTAGTGCTGGGCTCCATACAGGGCAAGCACCATGCCATTGGAGAGCTGGAAGAGGCGATGCACCGGCTCCGAGGAGGCCGATTCGGGCCAGCCGAGCGCGAGGAAGAAACCCGCCATGCGCTCGATGTCGCGGCAGGCGAGGGTCAGGAAGTTCATCCGGGGCGGGATCATCGGGTCACCAGCCATTCGCGTGCGGTTGATTCCCTGGAGAGCGGCCTGTAAGCCGAGTTCTGTGCCGGCACCCTTCGGTGCCGCGACGGCCATCCA
This sequence comes from Candidatus Limnocylindria bacterium, assembly GCA_041499395.1. Classification (GTDB taxonomy): domain Bacteria; phylum Chloroflexota; class Limnocylindria; order QHBO01; family QHBO01; genus CF-167. The sequence continues at coordinate 6,222 of JBGQKH010000028.1, read as the reverse complement.
TCTGAGCGACCTACCCGAGGGCTGAGCGAGCCGCCTCTTGCGGCGCGAACGCCGCCTTGCGCCCTCCTATTCGGTCTTGCTCCGGCTCGAGCTTGCCGCGTTTCACTCCCGCTTGCGCGGGCATCGTCACTGTGGCGCTGGTCCTCGCCTCACGGCGGACGGGCGTTACCCGCGAACCTGCTCTATGGAGCTCGGACTTTCCTCGGACGCCGCCTTTCGACGATCGCGCCCGCGGCCGTCCGGCCGCCTCCAGGGACCGACAGTGTACCCCGCCCCTTGCGAATCCCCCTCAGCGCCGCTCGTCGATGGCCACGTTGCTGAGCCGGTCGGCATCCTTGTTGAGCTCGCGGGGGACGTGGCCGACGGTGTAGCCCTGCAGCCGGGCGAGGAGCGCCATCACGCTGGCGTGGATCGGCTTGAGGTCTGGATGCTTGACCCGGTAGCGACCCGTGATCTGGCGCGCCACCAGCTCCGAGTCGAGGCGGAGGTCGACGTGCGTGGCGCCGCGCCGCAGCGCCTCGTTCAGCGCGTCCTCGACCGCGGTCCACTCCGCGTAGTTATTGGTCCGCACGCCGAGGAAGCGCGCCAGCTCGGCCACCACGGCGCCCGTCTCCGCGTCCTGCAGGAAGGCCCCCAGGCCGGCGGGGCCGGGGTTGCCGCGGGCGGCGCCATCGGTGTGGATCAGCAGGCGACGACCGGGAGCGGCGCCGCTCACCTCCCACCCGACTCGATCGCGCGGGTCACCTCCATGATGGCGCGGGTGATGTTGATCCCGCGCGGGCAGGCCTCGACACAGTTGAAGATGGTCCGGCAGCGCCAGACGCCGTCAGCGTCGGCCATGATCTGGAGCCGCTCCTCGTGCGCCGTGTCGCGGCTGTCGAAGATGAAGCGATGGGCGTTCACGATGGCCGCCGGGCCGACGTAGTCGGGGTTCGACCAGAAGGTCGGGCACGCCGTCGTGCAGGCGCCGCACAGGATGCACTTGCTGGTGTCGTCGAAGCGGTCCCGCTCCTCCGGCGACTGGCGTCGCTCCTTCCCGTCCTCGGGCACCTCGTCGTTCACGAGGAAGGGCATCACCGAGCGGTACTTCTCCCAGAAGCCGTCGAGGTCGATCAGCAAGTCCTTGATCACCGCGGATCCGCGGACCGGCTCGACGCTCACGCGCGACCCGGTCTCCTTGACCAGCACCTCGCAGGCGAGCCGGTTGCGCCCGTTGATGAGCATCGCGTCGGAGCCGCAGACGCCGTGCGCGCACGAGCGACGGAAGGTGAGCGTTCCGTCCTGGTACCACTTCACGCGGTGGAGCAGGTCGAGGACCCGGTCCGACGGCTCCGCCTCGACCGTGTACTCCTCCCAGTGCGAGGCGGCATCGCGCTCGGGGTCGAAGCGAAGGACGCGCAGCTGCACCTCCATCGGTCAGTAGACCCGCGGCTTCGGTTCGAAGCGGGTGATCGTCGCCGGCTTGTAGGCGAGGTGGGGCGGTGCCCCGTCCGACCAGCGGAACGCGAAGGTGTGCTTCAGCCAGTTCACGTCATCGCGGTCGGGGAAATCCTCGCGCGCCTGCGCGCCTCGACTCTCGGTGCGGGCCTGGGCCGATGCCACCGTCGCCTCGGCGCAGTCGAGCAGGTAGCCGATCTCCAGCGCCTCGCCCAGGTCGGTGTTGTATCGGCTCCCCTTGTCGTCGACGACGAGCCGGCGCGCCCGCTCGCGGAGGGCGGTCACCTCGCCCCAGGCCTGGGCCAGGAGCGGCGCCGAGCGATAGACGCCGCAGCGCGCGAACATCGTCTCCTGGAGCTCGGCCCGCAGCACCGCCGGGCGCTCGCCCTCGGTTCGCGCCAGCAGCTCCCTGATCCCGTCATAGACCGATGCCTCCGCCCCGGGATCGGGCTCGGGCGCACCGGCCTCGCGCACCGCCTGCGCCATGGCGATCCCCGACCGGCGGCCGAAGACCAGGATGTCGAGCAGCGAGTTGGTGCCGAGCCGGTTGGCGCCGTGGACGCTCACGCAGGCGCACTCCCCCGCCGCGAAGAAGCCGGGCACGAGGCGCCCCTTCTCGTCGGCGAGGACGCGCCCGTCGATATCGGTCGGAATGCCGCCCATCGCGTAGTGCGCCGTCGGTTGGATCGGTACCAGGTCGGTGAGCGGCTCGATGCCGAAGTAGGTGCGGATGAAGCCGCTCATGTCGGGGAGCTTCTCGTTGAGCACCTCCGCGCCGAGGTGCCGGACGTCGAGGTGGACGTAGTCCTTGCCGTCGATCCCGCGCCCGGCGGCGATCTCCTGGTAGATGCTGCGGCTCACCACGTCGCGGCTGGCGAGGTCCTTCATCGTCGGCGCGTAGCGCTCCATGAAGCGCTCGCCCTGGCCGTTGACCAGGAAGCCGCCCTCGCCGCGCATCGCCTCGGAGAGGAGGAAGCCGAGCTTGTACATGCCGGTCGGATGGAACTGGAAGAACTCCATGTCCTCGAGCGGCAGGCCGCGGCGGTACGCGATCGCCACCCCGTCACCGGTCAGCGTGTGCGCATTGCTGGTGACCTTGAACATCTTCCCGAAGCCGCCGGTCGCGAAGAGGACCGCCTTGGCCCGGAACGAGTGGACCTCGCCGCTCGAGAGCTGGAGCGCGATCACCCCGGTCACCGGCCCGCTCGCCCCCGCCGGCATCGCCAAGTCGACGACCTGGTACTCGTCGTAGAACGCGACGTCATGCTTGATGCACTGCTGGAAGAGGGTCTGCAGGATGGCGTGCCCGGTCCGGTCGGCTGCGTAGCAGGCGCGTCGCACCGGCCCCTCGCCGTAGTTGCGGGTGTGGCCGCCGAAGCGCCGCTGGTCGATCAGCCCCTCGGGGGTGCGGTTAAATGGCAGCCCCAGGTGCTCCAGGTTGATGACGGTCGAGACGGCGTCGCGGCACATCACCTCCGCCGCGTCCTGGTCCACGAGGTAGTCGCCGCCCTTCACCGTGTCGAACCAGTGCCACTCCCAGTGGTCCTCCTCGGTGTTGCCGAGGGCCGCGCAGACGCCACCCTGGGCGGCGCCGGTGTGCGAGCGGGAGGGGTAGAGCTTGCTGATGACGCCGATGCGGGCCTCCGGCCCCAGGTCGCGCTTCAGCTCCAGCGCGGCGTACAGGCCGGCTCCGCCGGCACCGACCACCACCGCGTCGAGGTCGTGCGTCCGCGGCCGTGGGCGCGTGCGGCCGGCCGGTTGGCTGAGGCTCACGAGAAGGGACCGCTGGCCGGGGCGCCGATCGGGTTGAAGGTGAGGATCACGAAGATGCCCAGGAGCAGCATGACGAAGGTGAATGCCAGGAGCAGGCCGACCAGCAGGCTGCGCAGGCCACCCCGCTCGATGTAGTCGCCGATGACGATCCGCGCCCCGTTGACGCCGTGAAGCAGGGCCAGCACGAGCAGGAGCAGGTCGTAGATGCGCCAGAACGGATTCCCCCAGCGGGCCAGCACGAAGGCGAAGTTGATCTGCTGGCCGGTGAGCTGCACGAGCACGTGCATGATCCCCATGTGGCCCATCGCCAGGATCACGAGCAGCAGGCCGCTGATGCGGGTGAAGTACCACATCCAGCGCTCGAAGCCGGGCTCGGCGGGTCGCGGGCGCGCCGCGCGCGATGGGTTCCGTCGCAGCGGGTCGCCGCTGACCGGCCAGATCTTGCGCCCGATCGCCATCAGCGGCCGTTCCAGGGCGCGTAGGGGGTGATCATGATCAGCCCCAGCGGGATCATCGCCACGATCGTGCCGATGATCACCGAGTAGGTGAGCGGCCGGTACCAGCGCGTCGTCGACGGCCAGAAGTCCATCGTGATCACGCGGATCCCGTTCAGGGAGTGATAGACGAGGGCCGCCATCAGGACGATCTCGCCGAGCCGTACCGGCAGGTTGTGGAAGTAGGTCTGGGTGGTGTTGTAGACGCCCGGGCCGAACGCCAGGGTCGCGTTCTCGACGATGTGCATGAAGAGGTAGAGGAGGACGCCGAGCCCGGAGGCGCGGTGCCCGAACCAGGCCAGCTGGGACCAGCTGATCCGATAGCGGAACATGGGTCGGTCGCGACTCCTCAGGCGCCGCGCACGCGGGCCGCCACCGCGCCCGCGAACTCGCGCGTGCCAGCGCTCCCGCCCAGGTCGTGGGTCGTCGTCCGGCCCTCGGCGATCACCCCGCGGACCGCCGACTCAACGCGATCCGCCGCGCTCGTCTCGCCGAGGTGGCGGAGCATCAGCGCGGCGGAGAGGATGAGCGCGGTCGGGTTGGCCCGATCCAGCCCAGCGTACTTTGGCGCGGACCCATGCACCGCCTCGAAGACCGCCGCGTTCTCGCCGATGTTCGAGCCCGGGGCGACGCCGAGGCCACCGACGAGGCCGGCCGCGAGGTCGCTGACGATGTCGCCGTAGAGGTTCGGGAGGACCAGCACGTCGTAGAGCTCCGGCTTCTGGACGAGCTGCATGCACATGTTGTCGACGATCCGGTCGTCGAACTCGACGCGCCCGGCGTAGTCCGCGGCGACCTGCTGGCAGCTCTCGAGGAAGAGGCCGTCGGAGAGCTTCATGATGTTTGCCTTGTGCACCGCGGTCACGCGCTTCCGCCCGTTGCGGAGCGCGTACTCGAAGGCGTAGCGCGCGATCCGCTGCGAGGCGAAGCGGGTGATGATCTTGATGCTCTCCGCCGCGTCGGGGCCGACCCTGTGCTCCACCCCGGCGTACAGGTCCTCGGTGTTCTCGCGGACGATGATCAGGTCGACATCGGTGTAGCGGCTCTCGACCCCGACCATGCTGTGCGCCGGCCGGACGTTGGCGTAGAGCTCGAGCGCGATGCGGAGCCCGACGTTCACGCTGCGGAAGCCGCCGCCGACGGGGGTGGTGATCGGCCCCTTGATGGCGACGCCGTTGCGCCGGATGCTCTCGATCACGCGGTCCGGGAGCGGCGTTCCCTCCGAGGCGATGGTCGCCTCGCCGGCCTGCTGGACCTCCCAGGCGAACGAGATCCCGGTGGCCTCCAGCACGCCGACGGTCGCCTCGCTGAGCTCGGGGCCGATCCCGTCGCCGGGGATCAGGGTGACGGTGTAGGTCACTGCAGCATGGTGCTCCGATGCGCGCCGGTCACAGCGCCGGCGGTAGCGGCGGCAAGTGTAGGCTGATAGGCCATCGCCCGTTCATCCCCCAGGAGAGGCCGTGAAGCTCCAGGAGTACCGGTCCAAGGAGATCCTGGCACGCCACGGCGTGCCAGTCTCGCCCGGCGAGGTGGTCACCTCGGCCGAGGGAGCGCGTGCCGCCGCGGCGCGCATCGGCGGCACGGTCGTGATCAAGGCCCAGGTGCTGGTTGGCGGACGGGGCAAGGCCGGCGGGGTCAAGCTGGCCGCGAACCCCGACGAGGCGGCCGCGCGTGCGGCCGAGATCATCGGCCTGGTGATCAAGGGAGTGACGGTGCGGACGCTGCTGGTGGCGCCCGCCGCCCGCATCGCGAAGGAGTACTACCTCGGGCTGATCCTCGACCGGGCAGGGCAGGCGGTCACGATCATCGCCAGCGCCGAGGGCGGCGTCGAGATCGAGGAGACGGCACGCACCAACCCGGCCGCCATCCTGCGCCTGCCGCTCCACCCGCTGATCGGGCTCCAGGAGCACCAGGTCCGGCGGGTCGGCTTCTTCCTGGGGATGCCGGCCGGGCTGCGCAAGGACTTCGCGACGACGCTGCGCGGCCTCCATGCCGCCTTCATGGAGTCGGACGCCGACCTCGCCGAGATCAACCCGCTGGTCGTCACGGAGGACGGGAAGCTGGAGGCGCTCGACGCCAAGATCGTGCTCGACGACTCGGCCCTCTTCCGCCACCCCGACCTCGAGGCGCTGCGTGACCTCGGCGAGGAGGAGCCCTCGGAGACAGCCGCGCGCGACGCCGGGATCAACTTCATCAAGCTCGACGGCAGCATCGGCTGCATGGTCAACGGCGCGGGCCTGGCGATGACGACGATGGACCTCGTCAAGCTCGCCGGAGGGGAGCCGGCGAACTTCCTCGACATCGGGGGCGGGGCGAAGGCGGACCGCGTGGCGGCCGCCTTCCGCATCATCCTCGACGACCCGAACGTGAAGGCGATCCTCATCAACATCTTCGGCGGCATCACCCGCGGCGACGAGGTGGCGCGTGGCATCGTCGAGGCGCGCGAGTCGCTCGGCCGTCAGGTGCCGATGGTCGTCCGCATCGTGGGGACGAACGCAACAGAGGCCCACGAGATCCT
>JBGQKH010000027.1:0-19024 GCA_041499395.1 Candidatus Limnocylindria bacterium | reverse complement strand
CTTCGTGAAGAGCGGGGGCATCTTCGGGGACGTGCTGCCAATCCCGATCCCCGTCATCCGCGACGTGGTGAGCATCGGGGACGTGCTCCTGGCGGTGGGCATCTTCTGGGCGATCGTCTACTCGATGACCCGCTCCGAGGCCCCGACCCGTGCCGCGTTCACCCTGGGACTGCGACCCTCCGACCCATTCGCCAACGCGTCGGCCTTCCCCGGCGGACAGGCGCAGGCGATCGGCAGCACTCCTGCCCTTGCCGTGGCGATCGCGGGCGCTGGCGGGGGTGCAGCGGCGATCCCGGGCGCGAGGGCGCAGTCGCCGTACCTCGCCCTCGTGCGCAACCGCAGCTTCAGCCTCCTCTGGGTCGGGCAGCTCATCTCGTTCTTCGGCGACCGTGTCCACCAGGTCGCCATCGGCGTGCTGGTCCTTCAGCGCGCGACGCCGCTCGACGTCGGGATCGTGTTTGCGGCGACCGCGGTGCCGAACGTCTTCCTCGGCCCGCTCGCCGGCGCGCTCGTGGATCGGTGGGACCGCCGCCGCACGATGATCGCCTGCGACCTGGTTCGGGCGGGCCTGGTTCTGCTCGTGCCGGTGGCGATCAACGTGCACATCGGGTTCGTCTACGGGATTGCGCTGGCCGTGGCGACGGTGGGCCTCCTCTTCCGGCCGGCAAAGACCGCGGTGGTGCCCCTGATCGTCGACGAGGAGCGGCTGGTGACCGCCAACTCGGCCTCGAGCGTGAACGAGACCCTCGCCGACCTGCTCGGCTATCCGGTGGCCGCGGCGATCGTTGCCTCGCTTGCCAAGCTGATCGGTGCCGCCTTCGTGCTCGACTCCGCCACCTATGTGGTGAGCGCCCTGCTGATCTGGGGCATGGCCGTGCCGCGGCAGGAGCTGAATGCCGAGCGCTTCAGCGTACGCGCCATCTGGCGCGAGATGGCGGAAGGCTGGCGCTTCCTGACACATCAGGCCGAGCTGCTGGCGAACACCATCGTCAGCACGGTGGCGCAGCTCGCCTTCGGCGCCGAGATCGTGTGCAGCCTGATCTATGCCAAGAGCGTGCTGAGCCAGACGATCCTTCCCTTTCCGCAGAACTACGGCTGGCTGATGGCCTCGCTGGGGCTCGGCAGCGTCATCGGGGGCGTGGCGATCGGGTGGCTGGCTCCCAACGCGCCGAAGGGACCGATGACGATCGCGGGCTTCATCGGCCTGGGAGCCTCGATGGTGGCCGTCGGATTGACGAAGCACCCCTACGTGGCGATCGCCCTCTTCTTCGCCATTGGCGTCGCGAACATGCTCTACCTGGTGCCGACGATCACCCTCTTCCAGGAGAAGACTCCCCAGCGCCTCTTCGGACGGGTGGTGTCGAGTCGCCAGGCGCTCACCTTTGGGGCGATGGCGATCTCGATGGGAGCGGCCGGCTACCTTGCCGGCGTGCTGGGAGCCGCCGAGGTGCTGATGCTCGGCGGCGGGCTGATCGCGGTCGCCGGGCTGGGGGGACTGCTCGTGCCCGCCATGCGCGGCGCCCGATAGAAGTTGCTACCCTTCGCCCGGCCGCCGGACGGGCGGCGTTCGTGATGGGAGAGGGATGACCGACCAGCGCCGCTCTGCGCCGGACCGTGGCAGCGATCTGCCATCGACCGGCTATCGAGGCTCGCTGCCGCCCCGCGACGACAGCATCGCGCGGATCTGGGTGGTGATCGTGATCGTGATCTTCGTGCTGATCTTTGCGCTCTCGTTCCTGAACGTTCCGAGCACCATCTTCCCGTCGCCGAGCCCAAGCCCCAGCCCCATCGCAAGCCCGTCACCGAGCGGATCCGCATCCGCATCCGCGACGGCTGCCACGTCGCCCACGGCCGCCCCGACGGCGACGCCAACCGCACCCTCTTCGCCATCTGCGAGCGCCACGCCAGCGCCATAAGGCCAATCCCGGGGGCCGATGGCGGAGATGACCGGAATCGGTGATATCCTTTCCACCTCGATTCCTGAACGTCACGAGGCTTGTGTCCATGTTCAGCCGCGTTCGCATCGCGATCCGCTTCTTCTTCATGGGGCTGGCGGTCGGTGTGCTGCTCGCGCCTCGATCCGGTCGTCAGACGCGCCGGCTGGTCCGTGCGCGCGCAGATCGGCTCCTCAACGACCTCCTCGACGCCGCGACGCTGGGCGCCTTCGACTCCGGCCCTGCCCTTGAAGACGAGCCCGAGGCTCCCTCGGAAAAGGCTGGCAACGGGCGCACCCGCAACCGGGCTGCCGCTCCCGCCCAGGCCTAACCCGGGCTCCGCGTCGCCGAGGCGCGCGGATGGACTGGCTCCGCTCCCGACGTCGTCCTCGCAACTCCTCCGAGCCGATGGACCAGGCGCGCGAGCGCATGGTCCGCGAGCAGATTGCCTCTCGCGGGCTGACCGATCCCGAGCTGCTCCGTGCGTTCGGCGTCGTCCCTCGGCACCTCTTCGTCGATTCCGAGTTCGCGTACGCCGACGAAGCGCTGCCGCTGCCGGCCGGCCAGACGATCTCGCAGCCCTACATCGTGGCGCTCATGACCGACGCTGCTCGGCCCGTCGATGGCTGGCAGGGGGCACGCACCCTCGAGGTCGGGACCGGGAGCGGTTACCAGGCGGCGATCCTCGCCGAGCTGGGAGCCAGGGTCATCAGCCTGGAGCGACATCGGGAGCTGTCCGAGCACGCCGCGAAACGGCTGGCGGACGCCGGATATGACGATGTGCACCTTGTCGTCGGCGACGGGACGCGCGGCTGGCCCGCCGCGGCTCCATTTGACGCCGTGATCGTCACTGCCGCCGGGCCTTCCGTCCCGCAGCCACTCCTTGAGCAGCTGGCACCCGACGGAGGGAAGCTGGTGATGCCGGTCGGGTCGCGGGTCCACCAGGAGCTCACCGTCGTGGAGCGTCGTGGCACGGAGCTGGTCAGCTCGCGACGCGACCCGGTGGTCTTCGTGCCGTTGATCGGCGAGTACGGGTTCGGGGAGTAGCGGCTAGAGCGGCGGGACCTCGAGCGCGCCCCGGCCGGCCGGCTGCGCGACCGGCGCATCCTGGTTCGTTTCGCGACGAGGGGGCGGCGCGCCGGCGCGGACCAGCTCCTCGTCGTAGACCGCCTCGATGCTTCGCACCATGGCGTCGAGGCTGAAGCGCGCCTCGACGGTGACGCGCCCGGCCTCGCCCAATTCACGACGCAGGGCAGGTGAGCAGGCGAGCCGGATGCAGGCCTCGGCAAGCGCCGCGGGGTCGGCGGGGGGGACGAGGAGGCCGTCGAGGCCATCGGTCAGGACCTCGGGAATACCGCCCACCGCCGACGCGACCACCGGGCGGCGGCGGGCCATCGCCTCAAGGATCGAGATCCCCTGGGCCTCGCGCAGGGACGGGAGGACCGCCACGTCGATCTCCCCGGTGATGGCGGCGACGTCCTCACGGCGGCCGGCGAAGATGATCCGGTCCCGCGTCTGGGTTGGGAGAGACTCGGCCTGGGCGCGCAGCTCGGCGTCGAGCGACCCTTCGCCGACGATCACGAGCCAGGTGTCGGGAGCGCCCCGCAGGATCGCCGGCATTGCGTCGAGCAGGTATCGATGACCCTTCTCCGGCTCGAGGCGAGCGACGACACTGAGCAGCGGGGCTCCGCCCGGAATCCCGAACTCGCGACGAAGCGCGCACGCGGTGACGGGCAGGTCGAAGCGTGCCAGGTCGACCCCGTTGGGGATGATGGTGAACTGGGCACCGCCGCGACCCTCGGCGCGCACCTTCGCGGCGATCGAGGCCGATGGCACGATCAGACGATCCATTGCCGGCGTGAGGGCGGCGAGCGTGGCGACGTCGAGCGGTGACCGAATCCGCGACGAATGCACGGTCGCCATGACGACCGGCGTGCCCGCGGCCAGTGCGGCCCGGACCCCGATCACCTCGGCACGAAACATGTGCGCGTGCAGCAGGTCGATCTCTTCGCGGCGCAGGTAGGCGGCCAGCTCATGAATCGCTGCCTCGTCATCGGCCTCGTCGATCACGTCGACAGGGAGGCCAAGGCGACGCAGTCGCTGGACAGCCGACCCCCGCGAGAGGGAGAGCGCCCTGACTTCGTACGCTGATCGGTCCAGTCGCAGCAGGAGGCCGGAATAGCTCTCCTGCGCTCCCCCGTTGCCTCCGGTGGCCAGGAGCTGCAGGACTCGTGGGCGCGGGTGGCTTCGGGACCGATGGATCCGCCGGCTGCGCCGGTAGGGCGCGGAGGCGATGGCGCCCTCGTGATCGGGCGTGCTGTCGGGCAGGGAGACTCTCACCGCCCGATGCTAGGTGCGGGCACTCTGTTCGTCAAAGCGAGTCAGTGGCAGGTGGCTGTGCCGGCGTCGTCCAGCTCATCGCCCGGGATCGGCACGAACCTCCACCGATACGCTCCGTCGAGCAGCTCGAGCGCCAACACCCCATACGAGTCGTTGGCGCGCAGCTCGGTCTGCGAGTCCGGCGGACGCGTGAATGGGATGAGGCTGTGGCCGCCCGTCCCGACCACGAACGATCGGATCCCGTCGACGGGGGCGAGTCGCTCGTAGTCATGGTCGTGACCCGAGAGCACCAGGTCGGCGCCTGCGGCGGCCAGCGCCTGCCAGAACGCCTCCGTGCGTGGGTCGTCGCCGTGCTGGCCCGACGAGTAGCGCGGGTGGTGCCAATAGGCGAGGGTGCAGGCAGCGGGATGCGCCTGCAGGTCGGCCTTGAGCCAGGCCAGCTGCGGTGAGCCCTCGCCGCAGCCTCCGACGCTCGGGCAGTCGGAGTTCAGGACGATGACATGCCAGCTTCCGAGGTCGTAGCTGTACCACCCCTCGCCGGGGGTGCCCGCCGCCGCGCCGAAGTAGTCGTAGTAGCCCGACACGTTCGCTGCCTCGAAATCGTGGTTCCCCTGAGCGGGATGGATTCGGGCGCGAAACGGCCCCCATGCCGGCTCGAAGCAGCTCCGGTAGTCGCCGATGCCGCCGTCGGGATAGACCACGTCCCCGAGCAGCGCGATGCTCCCCGGAAGGCGGGACGCGAGAGCGGCGACCGCTTCGTCGTTGTTGTCCTGGCAGGTCCCGACGTCCCCAACTGCCAGCAGGACGTTGGCGCCCGGCGCGTAGGACGGCAGCGGCTCGGGTGACCGGTATGGGCGCTCCGCGCCGATGTGGGGACTGAGGAGGAGGGCAAGGCCGAACGCGAGGACGGCGACGGCCGAGACGAGGCGTCGGGTCACCGTTCCGCCACCACGATGGCGCTCGCGGCGATCCCCCCAGCACGAACGGAAAGAGTCGTCACGACGGGATCAACCCTACGCTCCTGTCGAGGCGCAGGCTGTGCTCGGGGCGCGGGGGACGATCGGGCCATTCAGCCGGTGCACGTGCGCACCTAGACTGCGACCGAGATGCGCACACAACCTCGTGGCAAGGTCCGTATCGCACGGACGGTGGCGTTGGCGGTCGTCATCGGCATCGGCATATTCAACGTGTACCAGGCGGTCACCAATTGGACCCTCTCCGACGGGTGGGCCTATTGGAATGCGGCGCTTCGACTGCGCGATGGCCTTCCGCTCTATCCGCTGCTGACCAACGTGGACCAGTCTGACGTATACCGATACGCGCCCTGGTTCGCATGGGTGACCGTGCCGGTCAGCCTGCTCCCCATCAAGGTGGCGGCTGCGCTCTGGTCTTCGGTTCTGCTGATCGCCACCGCCATCGCCCTCGTGCCACTCGTCCGTGCGCGTGCATGGATGCTGCTCGCGCTCTTCGCCCCGATCCTGGTCGGCATCAGCGCGAATGGCAACGTCCAACCAATCGTCGTTGCCGCTCTCATGTGGGGTGTGGAGCGGCGCAGCGCACCGATCTGGGTCGGCGCAGCGGCGTCGCTGAAGATCTTCCCGATCCTGTTCGTGGTGGTCTACCTTGGCCGCCGCGAATGGACCCGCGCGGCACTCACGGTGCTGGTCGCCGCCGCGCTCTGGGTACCGGCTCTGCTGTATGACCTGCGCAACTACCCCACTGGCGCCGGCCAGGCCGCCTCGCTCCTCGCCCTTCCAGTGGTCTGGGCGATCGTCGTTGGGGCGGGCCTGCTGCTCACGCTCCGCCTCGCTCGCACTCGATTCAGCTGGCTTGCCGCCGCGACCACGATGGTGCTCTCGCTGCCACGCATCTTTCTCTACGATGTGACCTTCCTGATGGTCGGAGCCGTCCCGGTCACCCGCCAGGCGCACGTGCCTTGACCGCCTTCGGCAGGGTACTGCCGATCCGGCAGGCGCTCCTCGGTGCCGCGCTCGTGCTTGCTGTGGCCGCCAACATCGTGGGGCTGGCAACGATCTTCATCGACCACCGCCGAGCCTTCGACTGGGACATCTACCTCGAGGCCGCCCGACGATTCCCGCTCGGGACGCTCTACGACTGGAGCGACCCGTACTTCTACCGCTATGCGCCGCAGCTTGCCCCGCTCTTCGGGCTGCTCCCCGCGCTGGGGCTGGTCCTGTGGCGAGTCGCCCATTTCGTCGCGCTGGCCGTGCTGCCGTCCAGGCGGCTGGCGTTCATCCTGCTCATCTCGTACCCGTTCTGGTTCGATGTGAACACGGGGAACCTCATGGTCTTCGTGCTCCTGGCCGCCGCGTGGGCGTTCAGAGGCAACCGCGTGGCCATCGGCATCTACCTGGCGCTTTGCCTCCTGGTGCCGCGGCCGATCATGGTGCCGCTCCTCGCATGGATCCTCTGGCAGCGGCCGGAGTGGCGGCTGCCGTTCGTCGGGATGGCGCTGCTCGCCGTGCTGACGGCAATCCCGACCGGCTATCTGTGGAACTGGATCGGGTCGTTCCCGCGCTCCGGGATCGGCGAGATCGCCAACGACTTCAACCTGTCGCCGTCGCATCTCATCGGCCCGGCATGGCTGCTGATCGGCGTGCCACTCGCGGCGTGGCTCACGATCCGCGGTCGGGTTGGCTGGGCCACCATGGCGATCAGCCCCTACCTGCTCCCGTACTACGTGCAGATGCTCGGATTGGAGCTGGTGAAGCCTGGGCCGATGCGGCTCGCACCAGGCGCCGCAAATAGCCGCTCGTGGCTTCGCCTAACGCAGCACGTAGATCGGCCAGCCTGAGACGACCGCATCCAGCCGGTAGTGGGCCGCCACAAAGGCGCGCAGCGGACCGAGCAGATCGAGGTCCCGACCTTCGCTGGCGATCGGCCGGTCGATGAGGAGCGGCAGGTAGCCCGGCTGCCCGGGGGCGGTCGAGCCGACGTCCACCACGATCGCCGGCGGGTGATCCTCGAGCGTCCGCAGGACCGTGTCGACCTGTTCCGCGCTGCTGTACCCCGGCGTGGTCAGTGGGTAGAGATACGAGTAGCGGGTCGCGGGCGTGCGCTCGGCGAGGGTGTAGAGGCGAGGCTCATTGCCCCACACCAGGAGGGTGCCGGAGGGGAGAGCGTGGAGCCGCTGCGAGACCGCCTCGGTGCGGGCGCTGCCGTCAGCGACGAGGGCGATCTGGAGCGCCGCCGAGACGACCCCCGCCGCGACCGAGATCGTGAGGGTCAACAGCAGCGGGAGGACGACTACCCCCCTTGAGAAGGGCCGGCGGGCGCGTGCCAGCGAGGTGCCCACTTGCTCGAGCCCGACGCCCGCAAGGAGTCCGATCGGGACAGCCATGGCAATCGCGTAGTGGGCGTAGAAGCGTCCTTGCGCCACGACGAAGACGAGCGTCGCGGCGATCCACAGCAGGGCAGCGACCAGGACGCCGCGGCGTTCGGGGCTGCGGCTCCATGTCGTGAGCGCCCCGAGCAGCGCCGGTGCGACGAGGAACATTGAGGTGAGGATCGTCCAGGCGGCGAGCGACGCTGCCAGCATGGCGCCGTATTCGCTGCCGGAGGATCGGTATGCCGTTGAGTAGGTCACGATCGCGTCCAGGGCGGCAGGCATTGCGCCGATGGCGAGGAGCCAGATGCCAACTGCGGCCAAGGGAGCGCCGAAGCTCAGCGCAAGGAGAGCTGCCCCCATGGCGCGCCCCTCGGCCGGACGCTGCACGAGGGCCAGCCCAAGGACAACCAGGCCGCCCGGAAGCAGCTGAACCGAGACCAGCGCTGAGAGACCGACGAGGACGCCGATGGCGCCCAGCCGAGCGGCCCCGGCTGGCCGAAGGGCGAGCACGAGGGCAATCCCTGCCAGGAGCGCGGCGGGCGGCTCCGTGAGGCCGCCGCCCAGCGCCAAGAGGTAGTGGCTCGCGAAGATGGAGCACCCGATCGCGGCAAGCGAGCGTGGCCAACCTGTCACTCCCAGACGGATCAGCGCCGCTGCGATCGAGATCCCGATCCCCACCGACACCGCCAGCGAGAGGAGCCAGACCGCGTTCCAAGGCCCGAGCCAACCGAGCGCCGCCTGGGCTCCGGCGACGAGAAGGTAGATCCCTGGTGGCTTGTGATCCCACGTCCCGACGTACGGCGTTACTCCGTGCAGCAGACGAGTGCCGACATCGTTGAAGACCGCGGCGTCGAGCGACGGACCCACGACGAGGCCGGGAGCCAGCATCGCGGCGGCAACCAGGATCAGCGCGAGCACGAGAGCCACGGATGCGATTGTGGGGCCCGCGCGCCCCGCGTCACCGGCACTATCGGGCCATTCGACGGGTCGTCGGTTGCTGAGGGCCATGCTCATCCGGCGCGCCCATGTACTCTCGCTCACGCGCTATTAGCCCATCCCACGAGGGAGTGATCACGAACCCAGAGCTGAGCACATCGGGCGGCAGCGCCGCTGCAGTGGGGTTGACGCAGCGGCGGGTGGGCATTGGAGCCGCGCTCCTAGGGATCGCGCTCCTGGCTGGACTCGGCCTGCGGCTCGCGCCGATCCTCGCCGCCGACTTTCCCCTGCGCGACGGCGGGCTCTTCGTGACCATGGCGCGCGACATACGAAACGCCGGCTTCGGCCTTCCCGAATTCAGCACATTCAATGCCGGCAATGTGCCATTCGCCTACCCGCCGCTCGGCCTCTACATCCTGGCGCTGATCCCCGGCGATCCGATCACCACGGAGCGCTGGCTTCCGTTGGTGTGGAGCATGCTCGCGATCCCGGGGATCTACCTGCTCGCCCTCGAGATGAGCGACGAGTGGCACGCGGGCCTCGCGACGCTCATCTTCGCCGCCATGCCGGTCACCTGGACGATCGAGGGCGGCGGCGTGACGCGGGCGTTGGGCCTGCTTCTGCTGCTATTCGCACTCTGGCGCGTCGCCGTCCTGGTCAGGAAGCCCAGCATGCGGAACGTCGGTCTGGCGGGCACATTGGCCGGGTTGGCCATCCTCGCGCATCCGGCCGTCGGCCCTTCCGCGCTCGTGACAAGCGCGCTTCTCCTCGCCTTCTCACCTAGTCGGCGCGGTCTTGCCTTCACGGCCCTGGCAGGCGTGGTCGGAGCGGCGGTGATCTCGCCATGGCTGCTGATGGTGATCAGTCGCTATGGGCCAGCCGCCCTTCTCGCGGGAGGCACTGCCCATCACACCGAAGACACCCTCGGAAAACTCCTGGTCGTGGGCCCGTCCTGGATCGGGCCGCTCGACTTCGTGCTGCCGCTCGCGATCCTTGGACTAGTGGTCGCCATGCAGCGTCGGCAATGGCTCATCCCTGCGTGGCTCGTCCTCCTGATCATCGTCCCCGGAGGCGACCGCTACGCGGCGATCGCGTGGGCGATGATGGCCGCGACCGGCTTCGTCTTCGTGGGTGGCGCACTTCGAGCTGCCGGGGCGCTGAGGTTGGCGGCCGGCGTCGGGTTCGCGTGGCTATTCACGGCTTCGCTGATTGCCGGGTACCAGCAGTTTCCTGCGATTCCCGTTGGCCTCCGGACAGCGATGACGAAGGCTGGCAGCGAAACTGTCCCGGGTGCACGCTTCGCCATCGTGACTGGTGATGGCCCCCACGCGTGGGTGCTCGACTGGTTTCCCACCCTCTCCGGGCGCACAAGCATCGGAACCTACCAGGGCCTCGAATGGACGACAACCGAGCAATGGGACGCGACAAACGCGCTCGACGATCGCATCCAGCAGGGCGAGATTCCAGCTAACGCCGACTTCGTCTTCTCCGTGAAAAGCGGATCTGCCTCGATCCGACCGGCCAGGTAGCGACTAACGGGGCCGCGAAGCAGGTCCGGACCGGCGCCGAGCAAGGCCGACGAGCAGGAACGCGCTCTCGTAGTCGAGAAGCCTGGGCAGGCTGAGGACCATCGCCAGCCCTCCCGCCAGCCAGCAGTAGCGCGTCCGCGCTAGGAACCACGAGGCTGCGATGGCGGCCGCTGCGACAGGAATGAAGAGGAGGAGCGACACGCCGGCGAGGCTCTCCTGCCTGGGGCCGGTGGCGGTCGAATAACCGCTCAGGTTGAAGAGGAATGCGGGCGCGACCAGCAGGACGGTGAGGCCGGCTGTCAGCGCAGCCCGGCGCCACTCCCCTCGGCCCGCGTACACGACGGCGAGC
Source organism: Candidatus Limnocylindria bacterium (assembly GCA_041499395.1). Taxonomy (GTDB): domain Bacteria; phylum Chloroflexota; class Limnocylindria; order QHBO01; family QHBO01; genus CF-167. The sequence continues at coordinate 8,587 of JBGQKH010000027.1, read as the reverse complement.
AAGAGCGGCACGCCCTTCAGGCTCGCGGCGAGGGCAACCCAGAGAGGTCCTGCTCGCCGCTCGACGCCCAACATCAGCAGCAGCACCAGCAGGGGCTGCACGTTGCCGTACATCGCTCCCTCGAACTGGAATGGGCCGAAGATGGCGAACGCGGCCCAGCCGGTCGGTCCACGGCGGAGGAGCGGGACGCAGCTGGCGAAGGCAGCACCGAACATGAGGCCCGTCCAGGCCGCGGTGACCGCCTCCCGCGGCAGATAGGTGAACGGGATCCAAGCGGCGGCGAACCACGGCGCATAGCGATACAGGTCCGAGGCGTTTGCGGCCCCGGCCGCGTACAGCGGCTGGCCGGAACGAAGCCGCTCCGCGGCGTTCCAGTAGGCCGAGACATCGGCTCCGAGCTGCTGCGACAGCGCGAAGCTCAGCAGCGCCCAGCCGGTGAGCGTGAGGAGGACGGCGAGCACCGTCGCGCCGATCGCGAGCCGCAGCCAATCGAGGCGCGAGCGGGCGGTCTGGGACGATCGGCGCATACCGCGGCAGACGATACTCTGGCAACGTGCCGCCGATGAGCTTCCGCATGGCGCAGGAGAAGATGCTTCGCGCTCAGCCCGGGCTGAAGCGCTTCGTCATCGCCGTGCTCTTCGGGACGATGCTGATCCGCGCAGGGCTGATCATTACCGACTGGAACTTCGGCGACATCAACGCCTACTGGCTGGCGGCCGAGCGCCTCAAGCACGGCGAGCAGCTCTACCTCGGCTCGATCAACCCGGACAGCTACCAGGTCTTCCGCTACGCGCCGTGGTTCGCGTGGCTCTGGGTGCCGCTCACCTACCTTCCTCGCACCCTCGTGGAGTGGGGCTGGGCGGTGGTGCTGGCAATCGCCTCCGGCTGGATCCTGGTCGCGCTGCTGCGCCTGCGGTCCGCGGCGGCGGTCGGCCTCGCGCTGATCCTGATCCCATGGCTCCTCTCCCTGGTCCAGGTGGGCAACATCCAACCGCTCGTGGTCGCGGCCCTCGCGTTCGGCATGTCGCGACGCTCGGGACCGCTCTGGGTCGGGGTGACGGCGGCGCTTAAGATCGTCCCGGGGCTCTTCGCGCTGGTCTACGTCGCGCGTCGTGAGTGGCGACGGGCGCTCCTCGCAGTCGGATGGACCGCGGTCTTCGCGGCGCCATTCCTCCTGTACGACCTCTCTGGCTACCAGACCGATCCGGGTCGCTCCTACTCCCTGTATTACTACGTCTCGCCGGTCGCATGGGCGGTGGGCGCATCGATTGCCGTTGCGGCCGCGCTCCTCCTTGCCTGGCGACGCTCCCGCTACATCTGGGTCGCGGCCGCGATCGCGGTGATGCTTGCCGGACCGCGAACCCACGTGACCTACGCCACGTACCTCGTCGTCGGGCTGCTGGGTGGCCCGGCCGATCACCCGATGCGAAGCCGGGATGATTGAGCGCGCAGCGCGGCTGATCGCCATCGCCGCGGCCGTGCTCGGCGTGATCGTCCTCATCGGCGCCGCCCTCAGCAGCAACGTGCAGCCCGATGCCGATGCCTATTGGCACGCTGCGCTGCGACTCCGTGACGGAGGGGCGCTCTATGGCGGCCCGCTAGGGGACGAAACCGAGATCTACCGCTATGCCCCGTGGTTCGCCTTCGCGTGGGTGCCGCTCACGTACCTGGGACAGGGAGGCGCCTACCTCGCCTGGCGGACGATCCTCGTGGCAGCCACCGTGGTCGCGATCTGGCCGCTCCTGCGCCGCCCGAGCGCGGCCTCGGTCACGCTCGCAGTCCTGGTCGGCGGCCTCCTGATCAGCAACCTCCCGGCGGGCAACGTCACGCCGCTGATCGTCGGCGCGCTGGTGGTGGGGGTCCGGAGCCGTGCCGGCCCCCTGCTGCTGGGGTTGGCCGCCTCGCTGAAGCTCTTCCCGCTGGTCCTGGTGGCGGGGTACCTCGCCGAGCGGCGGTGGATGAGCGCAGTGATCGCAACGCTGGTCACCGCCGCCCTGTGGCTGACGCTGCTTTTCTTCGACCTCCCCCTCTACCTGCGGATGGGCCAGCCGACCTTCTACGTCGGCGGGATCTCCCTCTTCGCGGTGTCGCCCATCCTCTGGCTGCCGGTCGCGTTGGCGGCGGCGGCCGTGGTGGTGGGACTCGCAGTCCGCGGCTCGCGGTGGACCTGGCTGGCGGCCGGCGCGGCGATCCCGTTGGCGGTCCCGCGCGTCTGGCTCCCCGACGCGGCGTACGTGCTGATCGGCCTCGTGATCCTGCCCGCCCTCCTTGCCGGGCGGGGGACTCCGGAGGCGGCGCGGGGCTGAGCGGAGCCGGCGCGCGGGGACGCGATGAGGCGAGAGTCGTACACTCTGCCGCGCACCCCGCCCAGCGAGGGCCGGCGATCACCGGTCATGGAGTCCTCATGCACCTGGTCTTCGGATACATCGACCCCGGCGCCGGGAGCCTGGTGATCCAGGCGATCATCGCCGGGATCGTGTCGATACCGTTCTTCTTCCGCAACGCGATCCGCTCGACGGTCGGGCGCTTCCGCCGCAAGCCGTCCGGCGGCGCCGCCAGCCAGAGCGTCAGCTCCGAGGACACGGGCGCTTCGCCCACCAAGCCCGAGTGACCGCCAGCCCGGCCGCGGAGCGCGAGCCCGGCTCGTACCGCGACCCGAGCGGGTTCATCTTTCGTCGCGACGGGGTCCTCTACCGGCAGGTCAGCCAGAGCTTTGCCGATGAATGGGCCGCCTTCGAGTCGTCGGGGCTGCACGCAGCGCTCCAGGCCAAGGACCTCCTGATCCCGGACCAGCCTGCGGAGCTCGACCTGGCGGCCGAGGCCGGTGCGGTCGCCGTCATCCGTCCCGAGCCGATCAGCTTCATCTCCTACCCCTTCGAATGGTCCTTCTCCCAGCTGAAGGAGGCTGCCCTCCTGACCCTCGCTGCGCAGGCCCTGGCCGCCGAGCACGGGATGACCCTTCGCGACGCAAGCGCCTACAACGTCCAGTTCCTCCGCGGCCGGCCGATCATGATCGACACGCTCTCGTTCGAGCGGGCCGCCCCCGACAAGCCGTGGAAGCCGTACCGGCAGTTCTGCGAGCACTTCGTCGCACCCCTCGCGCTGATGGCGCATCGCGACGGCCGGCTGGGGCTCCTGCTGCGGACCTACGTCGACGGCGTCCCGCTCGACCTCGCCAGCGAGCTCCTGCCGCGCGGCACTCGGTGGTCTCCGGGGCTCGCCGCGCACGTCCACCTGCACGCCCGGGCGCAGCGCCAGCACGCCGACGAGGGCCGAGACGCCGCCCCCAGGGCGGTGACGATGAGCGCGACCCGACGCCTCGCCCTCCTCGATCACCTGCGGCGGACGATCGAAGGCCTGCGCCTACCCGCCCGCGGCACCGAGTGGGCCGATTACGCCGATCAGACGAGCTACTCCAACGTCGCAACGGCCTCGAAGGACGCGATCGTGCGCGAGATGCTCGTCGCCGTCTCAGCGAAGCGAGCGTGGGACGTGGGCGCGAACACCGGTCGCTACAGCGTGATCGCGGCTGACGCCGGGTACGAGGTCGTTGCGCTCGACAGCGACTGGGCCGCCGTGGAGCGCCACCACCTCGCGCTCCGGAAGGCCGGAGAGCAGCGGATCATGCCGCTTCTGGCTGACCTGGCGGATCCCTCCCCGGCGATCGGCTGGGAGAACCGCGAGCGACGCTCCCTGCTCGAGCGCGCGAACGCGGACGTGGTGATCGCCCTGGCCCTCGTCCACCACCTCGCGATCGGGCGGAACGTCCCGCTGGGGATGGTGGCCGAGCTGATGGGGCGCCTCGGCCCCAACCTGATCGTGGAGTTCGTCCCAAAGGGCGACCCGATGGTGCGGCGCCTCCTGGCGACGCGCGAGGACATCTTCCCCGGCTACTCCCTGGAGGGCTTCCGAACCGCCTTCTCGACCCGCTTCACGATCGTCGATGAACGTCCCGTGGAAGATTCGACGCGGGTCATCTTCAGGATGGCGCGCAGGGCCCCTTGAGGTAGAGCACCTCGACCCTGTCGCGGAGGATCTCGCACCACCCCGCGTCCTCTGCAGGCCCACGCGTGAGCGTCGCCTCCGGGGGGAGCAGGATCGCCTCGACCCCGTACTTCGCGGCGAGCGCCTCCCAGCCGGGATCGGCTCCGCGGATCGCGCTGTAGTCCTCGAGGATCTGCTCCGAGTACATATCGTTTCGCCCATCGACGAAGACGCGGCCGCCACTCGTGTACATGCGCGAGATGACGTAGCCGCCCCACCCATACTGCGCGAAGACGTTGGCGTCCGGCATCAGCTGGAGGAGCCGATCGACCCCGACGATCGGGAACCGCTCGGCGAGGTCCTTGTCCGTGGCGGCGTTCATGTCGCGCGGGACGAGGACCGCAATCGAGCCGAACGCGATGGCAATCGCCGCCACGATCTCGATCCAGCGGCGCCCGAGCGCGCGCGCCGGCGGGATCCGCCTGGCAGGTCGCCCTTCTCCGCGGATCCTCATGCGATCTTCCAGGCCGAAGACCAGGGTCGGCATGCAGAAGACGACCGCCACCGGCACGTTGCGCAGCGCGCCGAGGCCCATGACGATCCCGATCCAGGAGAGCGCAACCAGCCAGCCCGGCGTCCGACGCCCGCCGTTCAGGCCGACCGCCACGATCAGGGCCAGGAAGGCGAGGTGGGCCGGCTCGTGGAAGTTCGGTGACTGCCACTCCTGGATGTTCGCCAGTCCCCAGTCGCCGGGCCGCAGGTAGCGGAGCGGGTAGAGGATCCCGATCGGGCCGGCGGGGGTGACCATCGAGGCGCCGATGACGCCGACCAGGCCGGCGATCGCCCAGCCGCGGGCCGGCGACATGGCGGTTCGTCCGGCGAGCGTGAAGAGCAGGTAGAGGCCCACCACGCCGAGCCCGACCACGTAGAGGCCATGCAGGTTGGCCCACAGCGCGAACCACGGGATCAGGAGCAGGAAGCGGCGCGGATGCGCCGAGCTCGCCTCGACCAGGAACCAGAGGAGGGCGGCGAACATCAGCCAGCTGATCGCCTGTGGGCGCAGCGTGACGTACGGGATGAGGGTGAAGGCGCCAAGTGCGAACGGGAGCGCGATCGCCATGACCCGGACCCCTTGGCGAGCGAAGAGCGCGGCGAGGACCCCGAAGATGGCGGGCGGGAAGAGCCCGAAGACGACCAGCGCGCCGATGCGGCCGAGCCCGTCGACCAGCCGGAAGATGAGCAGCTCGCTGAGCCACTCGTGCGGCGTCCATGGCTGGCCGTACCAGGTGAAGCTGAACGGGTCGGTGGAGGGGACCCGCCCGGTCTCGGCAATCAGCTTGCCGGCGGTGATGTGCCAGAAGTAATCGGGATCCTGGACCCCTTTCGTGACGGTGAGGGCGAACATCACGCCGCCCAGCGCAAAGGCGAGGATCACGATCGGGGAGGGGAGCCGCCGAAGGAGCGCCGCCGCCCGCGCCATGGAGTTCGGAGCCGGCATCATCTCGGACATCGGCCGGAGTCTAGTCGGTGCCGGCACGCACCAGAACAGAACGGAAGTACCGGCGCTCCTCTCGGCGGGAGAGCGCGAACAGCACGACCAGCCAAGCCAGCAGGCCGATGAAGATCAGCCAGGCCGCCGCCTCGCCCGAGAGGAGCGGCCCCGCCCAGAGGACGGCGTGGAATCCGATCATCCCCGACACCAACGGCACACGCAGCTCCGACAGCGCGGTCGCGGCGAGCAGCAGCCCGAGCGACGCGAGGACGAGCTCGTGCTGGTTGGCATGCGGGATCACCAACGGCGTCGCCACGAACGCGATGGCGGCCCCGAGGGCCGGCGCACGAGGGGAATGCCGCATCCACCACCACGCGAGGCCGACGGCGGCAACCGTCAACGCGACGCCGGCCAGCGTGATCGCGTCGCCGCCCCCCAGCCGCAAGGTCGCTCCCCGCCAGTTGATCATCTCGTTGACGTGGATGCCTGGGCTCTCGGTGCTCCCGGCGAGGCCGAGGAGGTACGCCGGGTAGTCGGCCACGGCCCGTGGCGAGACGACCAGCGCGGCAAGCACCGCCAGCCCGGCGATGACCAGCCCCACGAGGAGCAGGCTGCGCCAGCGTCGTTCGACGCCCAGCCGTATCAGCCAGAGGGGGAGCAGCGTCGGCTTCATCGCCGCCAGGCCGGCCAACGCCCCCGACCGGGCCTCGCTGCCGGCGAGGGAGGCGCTCGCGGAGAGCCCCACGAGCGCGGCCACGGCCAGCGTCGACTGGCCTCGGATGACGGCCATGGTCGTAGGCCAGGCGCTCAGGATCAGCACCACCGCGACGACGCGGGTGCCCGCCCCACCCCACGCCAGTCGCCAGACGGCGAAGGCAAGGAGCAGCGTGGACGTGAGCGTGAAGAGGGCAAAGGCGGTCCACAGCGTCAGGGCGGCGAGCGGGGCCGCCAGGGCCGCGAGCCAGGGAGGCGAGGTGAACGGGAGCACTCCGCGCTCGAAGGTCGTCTCGTCCCCGATCAGCTCGCGCTGCGCGCGCTCCTGGCAGACGAGGCTGTAGAGGCAGGCACCGTCGCCCTCCAGCACGATCCGCCCCGCGGTCTGGTAGGTCATGTAGTCGGAGCGCTCCACGGTGTGGTACGGGCCGCCCAGGATGCCGATGGCAAAGGCCGTTGCGAGCACCGCGGTGACCACCGCGTACGCCCCGGCGGCGCGTGTCGGGTGCCTCATCACCGGCGACGGTAGCACGCGAACGGGGCGCGTCCGTGGTACTTCGGGGTGGTGCCGGGACGCACCTCCACCGCCGTAGACTCGCCCCATGTTCGCTCGACGCCTCCCCGCGTCCGCCGCGGCGATCACCGGCTTCTTCGTCGCCGCCGTCCTGCCGCGTGCCACGTGGCCGCTGATCGACGGGGACGTGTGGTGGCACATCCGTGCCGGCGAGGAGGTCCTCCGGACTGGAAGGGTGCCGAACGTCGACACCTGGAGCATCGTCGGGGCGGGGCGCGCCTGGGTCAGCCAGGACTGGATGGCGAACGTGCTCCTCGCCGCCGGCAACTCCCTTGGACCATGGGGAGAGATGGCCCTCTCGCTCCTCTTCGGTGCGATCGCCGTGGCCTCGTTCTGGGTCCTCTGGCGTGCGATCGCGCTGCGCACGCCACAGATCGGGTGGGCCAGTCGGATCGTGTGGCTCTCGATCGGCCTTGCGCTCGGGGGACCGGTGATGGGGGTCCGCGTCCAGGTGCTCGACCTGCTGATGGCCACGATCGTCATCTGGATCTGCTGGCGCTATATGGTCGATCCTCGACGCCGATGGCTCGTGGGCCTGCCCGTGGTCGCCATGGTCTGGGCGAACCTGCATGCCGGGTGGGTGCTGCTCTTCCTCATCGGTGGAGGCGTCCTGGCGGGGGAGGCGGCGGATCGGCTCCTCCGGCGTCATCCTGGCGGAGCATCACCGCTCGGCTGGGGCCAGCTGCTCGACCTCGGGCTTGCCATCATGGCCGCCGGCGTGGCGCTCGGAATCAACCCGAACGGCCTCGCCCTGTACGGATACCCGTTCACCACACTGGGGATCACGTCGCTGAGCCGATACGTCATGGAGTGGTTCCCGGCCAGCCTTGGCGATCTCTTCGGTCAGATGCTGGCCGCGTTCGTGGTGGTGGGGGTCCTGCCGACACTCATCTTCGGGCGTCACCGCCTGCGGACCGCCGACGCACTGGTCCTGGTCGGGCTGTGCGTGATGGCCTGGCGCGCCATCCGCTTCCTCCTGATCGTGGGGCCGATCGGCGGGGCCATCGTCGCGGTCGTCCTGGCGCCGGTCATCTCCCAGACCGCCGTCGGACGGCGCATGGATCCCATCCTGGCGCGGCTGGCCGCTCCCGCGATCAGGGGACGTGGCCGGTTGCATCTCGCGCTCGCCGGGCTGCTGGTGGCGATGGGGATCGGCATCTCCGTGCTGCGCGTGAGCCCGCCGGCCCAGGCCGCGGAGATTGCCCGCGCCCTGCCGTCGCAGGCGGCGGCGTGGCTGGGGCTCCACCCCCAGGGAACTCGCCTCTTCAACCGATATGAGTGGGGAGGCTACCTCGGGGAGCGTCAGCCGTCGCAGCTCGTCTTCATGGACGGGCGGGCGGACGTCTACGGCGATGCCCTGCTGCGCATGTACGTGTCGATCATCGGCGTCGACGGCGATCCGCAGGTCACGCTCGACCGATACCGAATCGACCACGCCATCTTCCCGCCCGACACGCCCCTCGCGGCCTGGTTCGACGCGTCGCCCAGCTGGCAGCGCGTCTACTCCGACGGCACCGCGGCGATCTGGGTGCGTCGCTGATGCGGCGCGACCTCGCAATCCTCTTCGCGCTCGCAATCGTGACGCGCCTGGCCGCGGCGCTCCTGATCAGCTACCCCCCGTACGCGGACCCGGCCTACTACCAGATGGTCGGCGAGCAGCTCGCGGCCGGCCACGGCTTCAGCGCCCCAGTCCTCTGGAGCTTCCTCGAGGTCGGCGGCCGGCTGCCGCTCCACCCGGTCCTGCCGGTCCCGAGCAACGGGCACTGGATGCCGCTCACCTCGATCGTGGCCGCGGGCTCGATCGCCCTCTTCGGTAACCTGGT
>JBGQKH010000026.1:0-19845 GCA_041499395.1 Candidatus Limnocylindria bacterium | reverse complement strand
GGCGGCTTCAGTAACCGACTAGGCTGGTGCGATGCAGCGCTGGCTACGGTGGGCCGTGACCGTTGCAACGATGGCCTACGGCGGACCGGGGCTCGTGGACCCGAGTGGCCTCGACCTCAGCATGCCACCGGCCGACAAGGCTGCCGCGCGATGGGTCACCCGCAGCGCGATCCTCGCGCCCCTGCTGGTGGTCGTCCTCTTCCTCTTCGACGTTTGGTGGCCGATCGTGGCCGTGGCGGCGGTGGTCCTGATCCTGCCGCTTGTGATCAACCGAATTCGGGTGCTGCGCGGCGGCTAGGCGCGGTGGATCGAGGACGGGAGCGCCGCGCGGACGCCCCCGCCTCGATGGGCCCTACATCGCGATCAGCGCCTCAGCGGCGGCCCCGTCGATCGGCGCCATGGCGGCCGTCGGCAGCCCGTCCTCGCCGGTGGCGGCGACCGCCTGCGCCTCCTTGGCATACTCCTTCTTGCCGCGCCCGGAGAGCATCTCGAGGCCCCCGATGACGACCTCCGTCTTCCAGTGGCGCACGCCTGCGTCGTCATCCCACTGGCGCGTTTGAAGCCTGCCCTCGACGTCGACCAGCTGGCCCTTGGAGAGGAACTGGCCGCAGATCTCCGCCAGGCGGTCCCAGGCGACCAGGTTGTGATACTCGGTCCGCTCGGGCGCCCCATTGCCGCGGAACTCGTTGGTGGCGACCACGAAGTTGGCGACTGCCTTCCCGCTGGGCAGCGTGCGCAGCTCCGGGTCGCGGGTGAGCCGACCGACCAGAAAGACCTTGTTCATCCGGATCCTTTCCTCCTGCCCGATGCTCGGGCTGACCGACGCGCCGGGCGAGGCGGCCACCGGATCAGGAGGACGGTAGGCGCTGACCCCTTACCGGCCGATTAGGCCCCGCTTATCGGCAGGCCTCGCTCCATGGCGGCGGGTCGCCGGCTTACCTGAGCAGGTTCGGAGAAGCCGCCACCGCCGCGGCTCCGTAGCATGGGGGTCGTCCCAATGAGAATCGCAAGAGAGGAACCTGCCATGAAGGACACGCGGAAGTCCGCCCAAGGCCCCGAGAAGTTCTCGGAGGTGGAGCGAGATGCGATGAAGGAGCGAGCTCGAGAGCTGAAGGCGTCCGGGCGCGCAAGCAAGGACAAGGCTGACGGGAAGAGCGACCTGCTCGCCAAGATCGCAGAGATGTCGGACCCGGATCGCGCGATGGCCGAGCGGATCCACGCTTTCATCACGGCCAGCGCCCCAGCGCTCTCGCCGACGACCTGGTACGGCATGCCCGCCTACGCCAAGGACGGGAAGATCGTGTGCCACTTCCAGCCGGCAGCGAAGTTCAAGACCCGCTACGCGACGCTCGGCTTCAGCGACAGGGCGAACCTCGACGACGGAGCGGTGTGGCCGGTCGCCTTCGCCGTGACGAAGCTGACCGCGGCCGACGAGGCGAGGATCGGCGCGCTCGTGAAGCGAGCGGTGAGCTGAGGACTGGGCTCGATCGCGGGACCATGGTCGGGCCCGTCGGTCCCTAGCGTCGGGACCCCGTGGCCGCGTCAGCGGTTGGCACGGCCCGATACGCCTCGCGGCGCGGCACGCCGGCCGCGCGCAGCAGCTCGACGATCGAGCGGGGCGCCAGTCCGGCACGCGTCGCGGCCGTCACGAGCGCATCGGCGTCGAACGCGGTTGCCGATCCCGGGCTCGACGGGATCCCGCTGATCACCAGGGTCAGCTCCCCGCGCGGCTTGCGCAGCTGCGCCGCAACCTCTCCTGGCGAGCCGACCAGCACCTCCTCGTGCAGCTTGGTCAGCTCCCGGCAGAGGACGACCCGAGCCTCCGGCGCCGACTCTGCGAGGGTCGACAGGAGCGCCCCGATGCGATGCGGTGCCTCGAAGAGCACAAGGGGAAGGCCCAACGCGCCCGCACCCGCGAGGAGCTGCTTCAGCGCCGCGCCCCGCGCGCTTGCCGGGCGCGATGGCAGGAAGCCGCCGAAGAGGAACCCGGTCGTCTCGACGCCCGCCGCGGCGACGGCCGCGGTCACCGCCGAGGGGCCGGGGATCACCTCGACCGTGACGCCGGCCTCCCGGGCAGCGGCCACCAGCCGGGCGCCGGGATCGCTCACCGCCGGCATGCCGGCGTCGGTCGTCAGCGCCAGCGTGGCGCCGGCGGCCAGTCGCGCCAGCAGCTCCCCAAGCCGACCCTCGGGCGCGTGTTCGTTGAAGGCCACCGTGGGGCGACGAGCGGCGAGGTGGGCGAGCAGGCGCGCCGCGAGCCGGGTGTCCTCGGCAACCACGAGGTCGGCGGTGCGCAGCGCCTCGGCGGCGCGCGGGGTGAGGTCGCCCAGGTTCCCGATCGGCGTGCCGACCACCAGCAGCCGGCCGCGCCCGGCCACCTAGGCCCGACTCCCCCGCCGCGAGCCAGGGCGCCGGCGCGGATAGAGATGGTCGATCCCCGGCGTGCGCAGGCTGAGCTTGGCCACCGGCGGCTGCTGCCGCTTGAATTCGTTGGCCGCAACCCGGCGCGCGACCCAGGCCACCAGGTCGGCCGTCAGCCCCGCCGCGATGCAGCGCTCGGCGGTCCAGCGCCGGTCGACCAGCGCGAAGAGGACCCGATCCAGGTCGTCGTAGGTGGCGCCCAGCTCCCCTTCATCGGTCTGGCCTGGCCACAGGTCTGCCGAGGGCGGCTTGGCCAGGATCTCGCCGGGCACCCCGAGCGCCTCGGCCACGGCGCGCAACTGGCTCTTGTAGAGGTCCCCGATCGGGGCGATGGCGGCCGCCATGTCCCCGAAGAGGGTCCCATAGCCGAGCAGCGCCTCGGTCTTGTTGCCGGTCCCCGCCACGAGCGCGTCGAACGCCGCCGATCGGTCGTAGAGAACGATCATCCGCTGTCGAGCCATCACGTTGCCGCGGCGCACCTGGAGGGCTGCCTCGTCCGGGCCCCTCACCAGGGAGAGCATCGGGTCGACCATCGGCGTGATCTCGACCCGCTCCGTCGGGCAGCCGAGGACGGCCACCACGCGGAGCGCATCGGTCTCCGAGTCGGGCGACGAGCTGCGGTACGGCATGCGCACGGCCAGGAGGCTGTCGGCACCGATGGCCTTCGCGCCCAGGAACGCGACGGTCGCCGAGTCGACGCCACCCGACAGGCCGACCACCAGCCGCTTGAAGCCCGTCTGCTCCAGCTGGGTCCGGATGAACCCGGTGATCACCGCGATCGCCTGCGTCGCGTCGATCGCCGGCAGCGGCGCCGTCACTCCCCCTCCTCGTCGGGTGCCGGGAGGCCGGCGCGCTCGGCGATGATGCGGTCGAGCTCCCGGCGCACCAGCTCGAGGCGCTCATCGGCGAGCAGCGGCAGCCCAAAGCGCTGGATGCGCAGGTCATCGGTCTCCAGGGCACCGACCACGAGCGCCTCCTCGTAGAGGGGCCCCTCCACGATCGTCGAGCCATCTGCCCCCAGCAGCCGGGAGCCACCCCAGAAGGTGAGCCCCTCCTCGTTGCCCACCCGGTTGCAGAACGCGACCGCGACCGTCCCGAGCAGGGCGTAGGTGTCCTGCATCTTGTGCCAGCCGGCGATCGCCGCAAGCCCCGCCGCGCTCCCGGGCGCTCGCGCCGGACCGGCCGCCAGGTTGAGCAGCAGGGAGGCTCCGTCCAGGGCCTGGATCATCGGCAAGCTGGCGTGCCAGAAGTCCTCGCAGACCGACAGGCCGATCCGCCCGAGCGGCTCCCCCACCGGGTGCGTTCGCACCCGGTCGCCGGCCCGCGTGAAGCGCCCCTCATCGAACATGCCGTAGGTCGGCAGGTAGACCTTGCGATGGAGACCCACCAGCTCGCCGTCCCGGAGCAGCGCGGCACTGTTGCAGAACCGGTGGCCGTCGGTCTCCTCCACGAAGCCCAGGGCGACCAGCATGCCGGGCGCCTCGCGGCTCAGTGCGCCGAGGCGCGGGTCGTCGCGGCGCATGGCGACCTCCGGCACGAGGTCGGAGAGCAGGTAGCCGGTCACCGCCAGCTCGGGGAACGCGACCAGCGACGCGCCCTGCGCCTCGGCCCGCTTCAGCCAGCCACGAGCGAGCTCGAGGTTGTCGTCGACCTCGCCCAGCCGCGGGGCGAGCTGGGCAAGGGCGATCCGATACTCCACGCGGGAAGCCTAGCGCGCGGCCGCGCCCCGCGGATCAGGGGTGCGGCGGGCCCGGCTCGTAGAAGTGCACGCCCGTGACGGGCGCGCTGGCAGCTGTCGGATCCGAGGCCGCGGCCGCGGCGGCCTGGGCCGCCTGGACCTTGGCCGGCACGTCGGCGACCGCGATCGGGTAGTGGCACGCCACCTTGTGTCCCGGCTCGAGCTCGACGAGTGGCGGGACCTCCTTGGCGCATTTCTCCTGCGCCTGGAAACAGCGGGTGCGGAAGACGCAGCCGCTCGGCGGGTCGATCGGGCTCGGGAGGTCGCCCTGCAGCACGATCCGGGTCCGCTGCGCCTGCTGCCTGGGGTCAGGGATCGGGACCGCGGAGAGGAGTGAGTGCGTGTACGGGTGGAGCGGCGTGGAGTACATCACCTCGCGCGACGCGGTTTCGACGATGTGGCCGAGGTACATCACCGCGACCCGGTGCGAGATCTGGCGGACCACGGCGAGGTCGTGCGCCACGAAGAGATAGGCGATCTTGAACTCGCGATGCAGGTCACGGAGGAGGTTGAGGATCTGGGCCTGGATCGAGACGTCGAGCGCCGAGACCGGTTCGTCGCAGACGATCAGCTTCGGCTGGAGCGCGATCGCCCGGGCGATCCCGATCCGCTGCCGCTGGCCGCCCGAGAACTCGTTCGGGTAGCGGTTGTAGTGCTCCGGGTTGAGCCCGACGCGCTCCATCAGCTCCAGGACTGCGGTCCGCACGCCGCCCTTCGGCTCCACCCTCTGGACCTTGAACGGCGCGCTGATGATCCCGCCGACCGTATGGCGCGGATTGAGGGCGTTGTACGGGTCCTGGAAGATCATCTGGGCCTTGCGGCGCAGCGGCTCGAGGTCACGGGACGAGAGGGTGGTGATCTCTTGTCCATCGAGCTCGACGCGGCCGCTCGTGGGGCGGACGAGCATGAGGATCGACCGGGCCGCCGTCGTCTTGCCCGAGCCAGACTCGCCGACGAGGCCGAGGGTCTCGCCCGGGGCGATCCGCAGGTCGACCCCATCGACCGCCTTCACCTGGCCGACCGTGCGAGGAATGATGCCGCGGGACCGCACGGGGAAATAGGTGTGGAGGTCCTCAACGCGGAGAACGTCGCCGGCCTCGACCGTCACGGCTGGCTCCCCGCCAGGACCCGCAGGACCTCCTGCGCGATCTGCTGGCGCTCTTCGACCCGGAGGTGGCAACGGACCATATGGTCGGTCCCGGATGGGAGCAGCTCGGGGCGGGTTGTCAAGCAGAGGCCGCCCGAGACCCTCTCGGAATAGTTGCAGCGCGGCTGGAAGACGCAGCCCTTCGGCAGGCGGATCGGTGAGGGCGGATTGCCGCGGATCGGGTCGAGCCGCTCCGGGAGCACCTTGTCCATGCGCGGGACCGACGAGAGGAGGCCGAGCGTGTACGGCATCTCCGGCCGATCGTAGAGCTCCCGGGTCGAGGCCCGCTCGACGATGCGCCCGCCGTACATGACCGCCACCTCGTCGGCGACGTCGGCGACGATGCCGAGGTCGTGGGTGATCAGGATCACCGTCGTGCCGAACTCCTGCTGCAAGCTCGCGATCAGCTCGAGGATCTGGGCCTGGACAGTCACGTCGAGGGCCGTGGTCGGCTCGTCCGCGATGAGCAGCGCCGGGGAGTTGATGAGGGCCATGGCGATCATCACGCGCTGCCGCATGCCGCCCGACAGCTGGTGCGGATAGGCATCGACCCGTCGCTCGACCGCTGGGATCCCGACGCGGCGCAGCATGTCGATCGTCTCCTTGCGCGCCTTGTCCTTCCCGATGTTCCGATGGGCCCGGATCGCCTCCACGATCTGGTCGCCGATGCGATAGAACGGGTGGAGGCTCGACATCGGGTCCTGGAAGATCATGGCGACCTCGGAGCCCATCAGCTCCTGGACCTCGTTCTGCGGCAGTGCGAGGAGCTCCTGTCCGTCGAGCCAGATCTCGCCGGAGATCTTCGCCGCCTTGCGGTTGACGAGCCCCATGATCGCCTGGGCGGTGACCGACTTGCCGGAGCCGGACTCCCCGACGATCGCGAGCGTCTTGCCCTTCTCCAGCGAGAGCGAGACGCCGTCGACTGCCTGGACCAGGCCGTCCTCGGTCGGGAAGGTGACCGAGAGGTCGGTTACGTCAAGGAATGGCCGGCCGAGCGAGCCAGGCTTCGATGTCACGTGATGCGCACCCGGGGGTCGACCACCGCGTACAGCAGATCGACGACCAGGTTCGCGACGATGATGATCGTCGAGGTGAAGAGCGTGATCCCGGTGATCAGCGGCAGGTCGGACTGGAGCACCGAGCCGACGGCCAGCGAGCCCAGCCCCGGCAGGCTGAAGAGGTTCTCCGAGATGATCGCGCCGCCGAGCAGGTAGGCGAGGTCCAGGCCCGCGGCCGTGACGATCGGCGTCAGCCCGGCCCTGAGGGCGTGCTTGACGACGACCACGCGCTCTGGCAGTCCCTTGGCGCGGGCGGTGCGCACGAAGTCATCGCCGAACACCTCCAGCACCTGGTTGCGGGTGAGGCGCACATAGAACGCGGCGTTCAGGGTCGCCAGCACGATCCACGGCAGCAGCATCGTCTGGAAGAACTGGCCCGGGTTCTCGAACGGCGACACGTAGTTCGGGAATGGCAGGAGCTGCCACTTGATGATGACGAAGAAGATGAGCACGAGCCCGATGAAGAACGACGGGAGCGAGTAGCCGATCATCGAGACGGTCATGATCACCCGGTCTGGCCAGCGCCCGCGTCGGAGCGCGGCGACGATGCCGAGCGATATCCCCGCGAAGATCCACATCAGGAACGCCCCGATCGCAAGCCAGAAGGTCACCGGGGCGGCCCGCGCGATGAGCGACATCACCTCCTCGTGCCGGTTGAAGGAGTAGCCCAGGCACGGGGCGTGGCACACGATCGGCTCGGGAGAGTCGGGGGAGAAGACGCGTCCGACGAAGATGCCGCTGACGAATTTCTCGTATTGGACGATGACCGGCTCGTCGAGCCCGAGGCGGTGTCGGTTCGCCTCGATGAGCTGCGGCGTGCAGGCCTTCCCGCAGGTGAGCCGCGCCGGGTCGCCGGGGAGGAGGTTGAAGAGGAAGAAGACCGCGAGGGTCAGCAGGAAGAGCAGCACGAACATACCAATGACCCGGCGGATCAAGTATGCAACCACGCAGCCTGCCCTCCGCTACCAACCGTGTCGTGAACGTTGCGTCCCCGGGAGAGCGGCCTCGCCGCTCCCCCGGGGACATTGCTGCTAGTTCGAGACTATTGGGATCGGTCCCTGGTTACGGCAGGGTGTACATCGCGCCGTACGGCCACGAGCCGTAGGCCGACCAGCGATAGGCCGGTGCGACCTTCTTGCCGGCGATGGTCTGGCTGAGGCCGAAGAAGGTCGGGATGGCATACACCTGCTCCGCGGCCGTCTTGTTCAGCGCCTGCCAGAGGGTTTCCTGGGTCGCGCGGTCGAGCGTCGTCTGGGCTGTCTCAACCTTTGCGTTGAAGTCAGCATCGTCGATCTTCGACAGGTCCCATCCACCCTTCACCGTGAAGAGCGGCGGGATGACCGTCGAGGCATTCGGCCAGTCGGCGCCCCAGCCACCGGTTCCAAAGTCGTGAGGACTCGTGAACACGGTGCTGTAGTACGAGCCCGGGGGAATCGGGTTCGGCTTCACCGTCATGCCCGCCTTGGCAAAGGAGGAGATGACGATCGCAGCCGTCTTGTTGTTGGTCGGGGTGTCCGGGAAGTCGAAGGTGAGCGCCGGGGCAGCAACGCCCGAGTCGGCAATCAGCTTCTTGGCGAGAACCGGATCGCCGCTGTCGGGGACCGCCTGGCCGAACGGACCAGTCGCGGTCCAGAAGCCGGACGGCGCGTAGTCCGCCCCGATATTCGGCTTGATGAAGCCATCGGCAAAGGTGCCAGCGAACGCGCCACCGATGTTCAGCCGGATGGCGGCACGGTCAAGGGCGACGGCCATGGCCTGCCGGATCTTGACGTTGGTGATCTTGGTGGTGTTGATCCAGTAGTAGCGCGAGTACGGGTCGAACCCGCTGATCGCGCGGCCCTGGAACTGATCCGTCGCGGTGTTCGCGTCCTTGAAGACCACCGCGAGGTTCTCGGGCTGGACCTGCCCGTACTGAAGGGCGAAGTTGTCGTTGCCCGAGCTCTGGATGATCCGCTGGTCGATGACCTTCGTGTCGATGCCGAAGTCGACCTCCCACTTGTCGGGGTAGGCCGGGCGGTACGGGTCGCTCGCCGCGCTCCACTTCGGATTGCGGACGAGGATCATCTTGCCACCGTTGCCTGTCGCGTAGCTCTCGACCATGTACGGGCCGGACGCGACGATGAGGTGGCCGGGCTGACCGTAGGTCTCGCCCGTGTCTTTCGCCTTGGGAACCGGCGAGAAGCCGAGCGTGACGGTGTAGTTGAAGTCGGCGACCGGCTTGTTCAGGTGGAAGGTGATCGTCTTGCCGTCAGCCGAGCAGTCGATGGCCTTGTCGAACAGGGCCTGCTGGTCAGCCGTCGCCTTGTATGGGCCTGGGTAGAGCGAGTTGCCCTTGGCATCGGACCCGATGTCGAGGTAGGCGATCGCATACGTCGGGCCCTGGTTGATGATGTCGGTCGCGAATGTGCGAGAGACACCGTACTTGATGTCCGCGCAGGTGATCGGGTCGCCTGTCTGGAAGGTCACGCCATCGCGGAGCGTGAAGGCCCAGGTCTTGCCACCATCCGAGGCCGTGCCAAGGTCGGTCGCAAGGTCCGGGGTCAGCGAGGTGCCCTTCGCCGCGTCGGGCGAGAACACATATGCCTCGAGCGAGCGCATGACCGTGCCCGAGAAGAAGGCGAGGTCCTCACCCGTGTAGACGCGCTGCGGGTCGACCTGGTCGAACTGAGTCGCGTTGGTGAGGACGTAGATCGTGCCGCCCTTGTGCCCTTGAGCCGATGGAGCTGCGCTGGCGCCCGACGACCCCCCGGCGCTCGGGCTGGGCGACGAGCCGCTGCAGGCCGCCAGCAGAAGCACGACGGCGGCGCCGACGGCCAATGCCCTTGGGGCCCACGCGTTAGATCTGACCATGTTCCATCCTCCAGCGAGTTTGTCCCGGGAAGTCTCCCGGCGCGATTTGGTGCCGATCATACACGCAGGTCTGAGTGACATACGGAATGTCGGCTGGAGTTTCTCACCGGCACCAGCGAGGGGCGCCGGACTCAGCGAATGGCCTTCGGGTCGAGCGCATCCCGGAGCGCGTCGCCCAGAAGGTTGAACGAGACCACGAGGATCACGAGGATCGTTCCCGGGATGAACAGGTACGTGGGAACCACGTTGAAGTAGCTCACCGAGTTGGCGAGCATGGCGCCGAACGTCTCGTCAGGCGGAAGGACGCCGACCCCCAGGTACGAGAGAGCCGCCTCGAGCCCGATATAGGCCGGGAGGGTGAGCGTCGCATAGACGAGGATTGGCGCCCAGAGGTTCGGCAGGATCTCGGTGAAGAGGATCCGGCGCTTGTTTGCTCCCATCGCGACCGCCGCCTCGACGAACTCGCGTTCGCGCAGGCTGAGCACCTGGCCGCGCACGATGCGAGCGAGATAGGGCCAGCCGAAGACGCTGAGCACGAGGATCAGGTAGGTCATGCGCGACGCGTTGCCCTCGGGGAGGCCCAGGTCGGTGAGTCGCTGGGTGAGCGGGGCCGAGAGGGCGAGGACGATCAGGATGAACGGGAACGCGAGGACCAGGTCCATGAACCGCCCGATCAGGTTGTCGGTCCAGCCGCCGCTGTAGCCGGCGACGATCCCGACCACGGTGCCGATCGCAACGGTGATCAGCGTCGCGCTCGTGGCGATGACGAGGGAGATCCGAAGGCCGAACAGGAGCTGAGCGCCGATGTCGCGGCCCGTCCCCCATTCGACCCCAAGCGGATGGGCCCAGCTGATCCCGCCCAACACCCCCTTCGGCGCGCCGCCGATGTCGCTGATGACAGATGCGTCGAACTTGTAGGGATCGATGCCGACCATCGAGGCGACGAATGGGCCAAGCAGGCCCAGCGTGTAGTACAGGATCAGGATGATCAGGCACACCATGGCGACCCGGTCGCGGCGAAGGCGCGCCCAGATGATCTGGCGCAGGCTGCGGCCACCCGTGAGCGCTCCCGGCGCGAAGCCGGCGGCGGTGTCCTGAACTACGGCGACCATTCGCTGGGGGGTACCCCTGTCATGCGGTTATGAGACGAATCCGTGTCCGCCCATGGTCGTGCCAATCTTCGTACGCGCCGCAGGCTCGGGTCAAGCACGCACTCGATCGCGCGCACTATGCCATACCAGTACTACCACGCCGCGGGCTGTTAGGTTCAATTCGCGCTCAGGCTCACCGCATCCGTCCCGTGATCGGCGGGTCGTCGGGGCTCGTCGCGCCAGCCTGCGTCATCTCGGTCGCCATCGGCCAGCCCGGCAGCGGAGCATCCGCCTGCAGCGCCCAGTTGGTGTACGAGGCGGGCGAGCCCTCATCGACGGGGGGCACGGCCCGCCTCGCCGATGCGATGTCGAAGACCGGGGCGTCGGTCCCATGGAGAAGCCCTGGCTGCGAAGTGGTGGCGACGGCAAACATCAGGACCCCGACGGCGGCAGCGGACGCGACGCCTCCCCAGTGCAGCACGCGTACGGTCCACGGACGCGGCGGACTGTCGACGGTTCGACGTCGCACGAGCTCCCAGCTGGCCTGCGAAGGTGCGCTCTCCCCGACTCGCTCGCTGAGCGCCCGGCGCAGCTGCCTGACCAGGTCGCGGTCGATGCCCACCTCCCTGCGACAGCCTGCGCAGGACTCCAGGTGGGCGAGATGCGGCCCAGAGCGAGATCCGAGCTCTTCGGAGAAGGCGAAGTGCTCCAGCAGCTCGCGGCAGACCTGGCTACAGGTCACCGACCGACACCTTTCCGGTGGCGGGCGCGCGACGCTCCTCGGGAAGCCGCGATCGCAGCGCCTTGAGCGCGTAGTGCACGCGCGATTTCATGGTGCCGACGCTGCACGCCGCGATCTCGGCCGCCTCGGCCAGGGAGTACCCGTGCAGGTAGTACAGGATGACGGCGGCCTGCTGCTTGGGTGGCAGCGCGTCGATGGCACGTTGGAGCACCTCGACGATCTCACGGGACTCGACCACCTGCTCCGGTCGTGAGGTCAGGTCCGCGACCAGGTTCGTGATCAGCGTGGTGATCGGCTCCATGGTCATCCGGCGGCGGGTGATCCGGCTGTAGCACAGGTTGGTCGTGACGCGATGCAGCCACGGCAGCGGAGACCGGTCGGTCTGGAGCCGATGCCTGGCCCGGTAGGCCCGCACGAAGCAGTCCTGGAGGATCTCTTCTGCAAGGAACGGGTCGCGGGTGATCGCCAGCGCGGTGATGTAGACCGGGCGCTGGTAGGTCGTGAAGAACTCCTCGAACGCGCCTGGGTCCCCCGCCCTCATCCGCGCGACGAGCCCGTCTGGCTGCTTCGTGACCACCTGCACCCCGCGTTTCATACGGCGCCTGGTGTCGAATCCTACGCCTCTCCCGCCGTCCGAGGTCAAGCGCCTGCCCGCTCGAGGGCCGATCCGTCGCTCTGCGCGGGGTCGAAATCGTGCCGCAGGTCGGGCCGGCGCGCCGCCGCTGCCTCGTCGAGCCGGCCGACCGGCGTGGTCCGCGGAGCCTGCCGCAGGAGCTCCGGCTCGTGGATCGCCTGCTGGGCGATTCCCTGCATGATCTCCACGAATGCGTCGAGCGTCTCGACCGTCTCGGTCTCCGTCGGCTCGATCATGAGCGCCTCCTCCACGATCAGCGGGAAGTAGATCGTGGGCGGGTGGATGCGGTGGTCGAGGATGGCCTTGGCGATGTCGAGGGTGCTGATGCCCTGATCGCGCTTCTGGCGCCTCCCCGAGAAGACGACCTCGTGCTTGCAGATCCGGTCGTAGGGCAGGTCGTAGGCATCGGCCAGGCGGACCCGAAGGTAGTTGGCGGCGAGCACCGCGTCGTCGCTCACCTGGCGCAGCCCCGATCCGCCGTTGCTGCGGATGTAGGTGTACGCGCGCACGAACATGCCGAAGTTGCCGGTGTGGGCGCGCACCTTGCCGATGCTGGTCGGCCGTGCATCGGGCTCCTCAAGCGCGAAGCGCGCCTCCGGCGTGCTGCGTCCGGCCCACGCGTTGTGCCGCACCTGCCCGGCCTCGCCGGCCACCAGGAGTGGCTGCGGCCAGGGCAGGAAGGGGGCGAGCCGCTCGCTCACGCCGACCGGGCCGGCTCCGGGGCCGCCACCGCCGTGCGGCGTCGAGAAGGTCTTGTGCAGGTTGAAGTGCATGACGTCGAAGCCGGCCTGACCGGGACGGAAGCGCCCCATGATGGCGTTCAGATTGGCGCCGTCCATGTAGGCGATCGCTCCGGCCGTGTGCACGGCAGCGATCACCTGGTCGATCTGGTCCTCGAAGATGCCGAGCGTCGAGGGGTTGGTGATCATCAGCGCGGCCGTGTCGGGGCCGAGGGCGGTGCGCAGAGCGTCGAGGTCGATCCCGCCGCGCGCGTTTGACGGGATCGTGACCGCGGTGTAGCCGACCATCGTCGCCGTGGCCGGATTCGTCCCGTGCGAGCTGTCGGGGACGAGCACCCGGGTGCGCTGCTCGCCCTCGCCTCGCGATCGATGGTAGGCGCGGGTCATCAGCATGCCGGTCAGCTCGCCGTGCGCGCCGGCGGCCGGCTGCAGGCTGATCGCCGCGAAGCCGCTGATCTCCTTGAGCAGCTCGGCCAGCAGCCACTCCAGCTCGAGGCTCCCCTGCGCGAGCGCGTCGGGGTCGAGCGGGTGCGAGTCGGCGAGCCCCGGGAGGCGGGCCGCCCACTCGTTGACCTTGGGGTTGTACTTCATGGTGCAGGAGCCGAGCGGGTAGAAGCCGAGCTCGATGGCGTGGTTCAGGTGGCTGAGCCGATTGAAGTGGCGCAGCAGGTCGAGCTCGGCGACCTCCGGCAGACGCGGCGCACCGGTTCTGGCGGTTGCAGCCGGGAGTGCCGGCTGCCCCGCCGCCGCCGCCCGCGCCTCGCTCGACGGGGATGGGAAGCGCACGGCGCGCCGCCCGGGGCGCGACGCGTCGAAGATGAGCGGCTCGATGACGGTCAGCTGCTCCCCGCTCTCCGGCGAGTGGAACGCGGCTCCCCGCCCCGAGGAGTCGCCGGTGGCGAGCCGCTCCTGGCTCATCGGGTCGCCTCGAGGGCCCCGACCAGCTCGTCGATCTCTCCGTCGGTGGTCAGCTCGGTGGCGGCGAAGAGCAGGGTGTCACGCAGCGCCGGGTACTCCCGCTCGAGCACGAACCCCGCCACGATCCCCTGCTCGGCGAGCGCGGCGTGGCGCCGGGCCGCATCGGGCAGCCGGATCGCCACCTCGGCGAAGTACGGGGAGCTGAACCGGCGCTGGCCAAGCCCCGCCGCCTCCAGCGCCGCCGCCACGTGCCGCGCCTGCGTGACCGACATGTCGGCCACCTCGCGCAGCCCCTCGGGCCCGACCGCCGACAGGTACGCGGTGGCGGCGAGGGCGCAGAGGGCCTGGTTGGTGCAGATGTTGCTCGCCGCCTTCTCGCGGCGGATGTGCTGCTCGCGGGCCTGGAGCGTCAGCACGTACCCCTTCCGCCCCTCCCCGTCGCGGGTGGCGCCGACGAGCCGGCCGGGCATCTGGCGCACCGAGGCCATGCGCGCCGCCATGATCCCCACGTACGGACCACCGTACGAGGGCGGGATCCCGAGCGGCTGCCCCTCGGCGGCGACGATGTCGACTCCCTGCGACCCCGGTGCCGCAAGGAGCGCCAGCGAGGTCGGCTCGACGACCGCCACCAGCTGGGCGCCGACCGAGTGCGCCCTCGCCACCAGCTCTGGCATCGGCTCGACGCCGCCGAACATGTTGGGCTGCTGGACGATCAGGCACGCGCAGCGTTCGTCGATCACGGCCGCGGCCGCGTCCGGGGTCGTGAGGCCGGAGCCCCCCTCCGCCAGGTCGGCGGCGACCTCGACCAGCTCGACGCCGGGGCCCGCGAGGTAGGTCGCCAGCACGCGCCGGACCTGGGGGTTCACCGCGGTCGAGACCGCCACCCGATGACGTCCGGTGAGCCGGCAGGCCATCAGCGCCGCCTCGGCGGTGGCGGTCGCCCCATCGTAGTGTGATGCGCTGGCGACCTCCATCCCGGTCAGCTCACAGATCAGCGACTGGAACTCGTAGATGCTCTGCAGCGTGCCCTGGCTCACCTCCGGCTGGTACGGCGTGTACGAGGTGCTGAATTCGGCCCGCCCGATCACCTCGCTCACCACCGACGGCACGAGGTGCCGATAGACCCCGGCCCCGAGGAAGCTGATGCGGGGAATCCGGTTGCGCCCCGCCAGGCGCGACAGCTCGGTCCGGACCTCCTGCTCGGTGAGCGGCTCCGGGAGCTCGAAGCCGGTGGCCCGCACGGCGGCGGGGATATCGGCAAAGAGGTCGTCGACCGACGCGACGCCGATCGCCGCGAGCATCCGCTCGCGGTCGGCAGCGGTGTGCGGCGAGTAGGACATCAGCCGGCGGTGAGCTCCGCGTACGAGCCCGCGTCGAGCAGCTTGTCGAGCTCTGACGCATCGGCGAGGGAGACCTTCGCGATCCAGCCGGCGCCAAACGGGTCGCCATTGAGGAGCTCGGGGCTGGCGCCGAGCTCGCCGTTCACCTCGGTCACCTCGCCGGAGATCGGCGCGAACAGGTCGCTCACGGCCTTGACGCTCTCGACCACCCCGAACGCGGCGAACTGGGTCAGCCGCGCGCCGACCGCCGGCAGCTCGACATAGACGATGTCACCCAGCTCCTCAGCCGCGAACGAGGTGATGCCGATCACCGCGGTCGACCCCTCGACCCGGACCCACTCGTGCTCGCGGGAGTAGCGCCGGTCATCAGGGAACATGGGCGAGATCGACTCCTCGTTCAGGCCGGTGGCGGGCGCGCCTCAGGCGGCGTCCGGTTTCGGGCGTCGGTAGAAGGGCAACTTTACCTGCTCGGCCGGGTGCGGGCGCTCGCGCACCACCACCTCGACTTCGCCGCCGATCGCGGCGTCACCGGTGGGCAGGTATGCCATCGCGATTCGCTCGCCGAGGGTCGGCGAGAGCGTGCCGCTGGTGACCGCGCCGACCTCCGACCCGGCGACGCGCACCGGGTAGCCGTGCCGCGCGATCGCCTCGTCACGCATCACGAGTCCCACCAGCCTGCGCCGCGGACCGAGCTGCTGCACCGCGGCGAGGGCGCCACGCCCCACGAACTCTCCCTTCTCCATCTTGACGACCCGCCCGAGATTGGCCTCGTACGGGTTCACCGTCCGATCGAGCTCGTTGCCATAGAGCGGCATCCCGGCCTCCAGGCGCAGGGTGTCGCGGCTCCCGAGGCCGCAGGGTCGCAGCCCGAGGTCGCTCCCCGCCTCCGTCAGCGCCTCCCAGAGGCGCGGCGCGCGACGGGCGCTGCAGAAAAGCTCGAAGCCGTCCTCGCCCGTGTAGCCGGTGCGCGCGACCAGGCAGTCGATCCCCGCCACGCGGCCCGATCGCGAGCGGTAGTTGCCGAGCGACCCGAGGTCCAGGTCGGTGAGGCGGCCGAGCAGCTCGGGGCTGCGCGGTCCCTGGGGGGCGATGAGGGCCGTCTCGGCGGAGCGGTCGTCGATCGTCACGTCGAAGTCCCCGTGGTCACGCAGCGACGCCAGCTGCGCCGCCACCGCGTCGTGGTTGGCGGCGTTGCAGACGATCAGGTAGCCGTCGTCGACGCGGTACACGATCAGGTCGTCGATGATCCCGCCATCGGCGGCGCACAGCATCGAGTACTGCGCCTGCCCCGGCTCGAGGAGGCCGGGATCGCTGACCACCGCGTAGCGTGCGAAGGCGAGCGCCTCGGGCCCGGAGAGGTGCAGCTCGCCCATGTGCGAGAGGTCGAACAGGCCGACCGCACCGCGCACGGTGCGGTGCTCTTCCATGATCGAGGTGTACTGCACCGGCATCTCGAAGCCGGCGTACGAGACCATCCGGGCGCCGAGCGCGAGGTGAACGGCGTGCAGCGGGGTCCGCTTCAGCTCGGCGGGGGCCTCGGTCACGGACGGGCGACCGGGACCGCCAGCTCGTCGCCGGCCCGCCCGGCCAGCAGCGCGGCGGCGCGGTGGACCACCTCGCGCTCGGTGGCGTGCGTCATGAGCTCGAGCGCCTCCGCGACCTGCACCCAGCGGACCTCGTCGAACTCGTGATCGTGGTCCTCGAGGCGCCCACCGATTGGCCGCATCAGGAAGAAGTGGACCGTCTTGTGGTAGCGAGTGCGACCGTGCACGAAAAAGTAGCTGATCGAGGTGATCGGCTCCTCGATCTCGACCTGGAGGCCCGATTCCTCGCGCGTCTCGCGAACGGCCGTCTCCTCGAGACTCTCACCCGCGTCGGGCGTGCCCTTCGGGAGCGCCCAGAGCGGCGGAACGCGGCGATGGACGAGAACGATCTCCGGTGGGCCGTTCTCGGCCCGATGAACGACACCTCCGGCCGAGGTGGCTCGGGCGCTGCGCAGCGCGGACACCCGCGCCGCTATCCGCGACGGGCGCGCGGTAGCCCGAGCGGCAGGGTGGCGCGGCGCGGGCTGACGCGGCCAACGCTGCCTACCGAGGGAAAGCGAAACCGGCTCGTCGGCGATCGAAGGGCGGCGATCGTCGACGCGCGATGGCGGGTCGAGATCGACGGATGGTAGGTCAGGCGAATGCCCCCGAGCCCGAGCCGGTGGCGACGGCCGGCCGCGCGCCTCGCTCCGAAGTCGATGGCGGGATGGGAGACGAAGCGGGCCGTCAGACTCACGCGCATGGTCGGCATTGTACGCGGCCGGTCCGGCGGCGCAACCGTTTGGCGCAGCCCGGCCTACCGCTCGCCGAGCAGCTCGCGGTAAAGGTCGACCATGCTCCCGATGCGGGTGGCGACGCTGAAGCGCTCGGCGCCGTCACGCGCCGCGGCGGCCAGCCGGGCGCGCCGCCCCGGGTCGCGGATCAGCTCCCGCATGCCCGCCGCCAGCGAGCTCCTTCGCTCCGCCACCGGCTCGCCCGGCACGATCAGGCCGTCGACCCCGGAGCGCACCGAGTCGGCGACGCCCGGGCCGGCGAGCGCCACCACCGGCAGCCCGGCGGCGAGCGCTTCCGCCAGGACGAGGCCCTGGGTCTCGGTCCGGGAGGCCGCCGCGAGCATGCTGGTGCCCTTGATGAGCGCGAGCGCCTCGAGCCGCGGACGCATGCCGGTCAGGTACGCGCGACCGGCCAGGTCCGGCTGCGAGCAGCGCGCTCGAAGGGACGCCTCCGACGGCCCGCCGCCGACGAGCAGCAGCCTGGCGGAGGGCTCTACCATGGCGACCGCGGCGAACGCCTCCACCAACAGGTCGACGCTCTTCTCGGGGGCGAGCCGCCCGAGCCCGCAGACGACGATCGCTTCGGCCGGCCAGCCGGCGAGGGGCCGCGGGTCGATCGACTCGAGCGCCTGAATCGCCGCCACCTCGATGCCGGTGGGGATGGTGCGCACCACCGGATGGCGACGCGCGCCAAGGCGGCCGCGAATCTCGTCCGCCAGCTCCTTGCCCGGCGCGACGATCGCGGCGCAGCCGAGCCAGTAGCGGAGCAGGTACTCGGCCACCAGCGCGCCGCCGGGGACCGCTGCCGGCCCCAGGTAGTGACGGTAGTCGCCGAAGCGCGTGTGATGGGTGAAGACCAGCGGGGCGCCGGCCTGACGGGCGAGGCGGCGGGCCATCAGCCCCGAGACGAAGGGCGACTGGGCGTGAACCAGGTCCGGGCGGAACGCCGCAGCCATCCGCATGGCTTGGGACGGGAGGGGCCACGGGACCCGGTAGCCGGCGGGCGCCGGGCCTGGCACCTGGAAGGAGGGAAGCCACGCAACCCGTGGCTCTGGCCCTATCGCGCCGGCAGTTCCCGGGAGGGAGCCCGAGGCCGGCTCCGGCACGAGCAGCAGCACCTCGTGGCCGGCGGCCCCGAGCCCGCGCGCCAGCGCCTCGGTCGCGACGGTGACCCCGGAGAGGTAGGGCAGGTACGACTCGCCGAGGATCGCGACCCGGAGCGGCCGCGCGCTCATCGAAGCTCCCCGACTGTCCCGGCGGGTACGGCGCGGCCGCGCTCGGGGTCGCGCACGCCGGGAACGAAGAGGAGCACCCCCATGAAGATGGACCCCACAAGGCCACCGGCGACCAGGGTGGGGCCCGGCCCGAGCACCGCGGCGACCGGCCCGGTCAGCGCGAACGAGACCGGCACGAGGCCGGTCGAGACGAGCCAATCGAGGCTCGACACGCGCCCGAGCAGCTCGCGAGGCACCAGCGTCTGGAGCATGGTGATCCAGATGATCTGCCCGACCTCGAAGAGCGCGGCCGTGCCGAAGCCGATGATGAGCGCCTGCCAGAGCGAGGTCATCAGCCCGTATCCGGCGAAGAGCGCCACCCCGCCGGCCCACGCCGCATACATGATCGTGACCCGCTTTCGGGGCAGGCCAAGCTGCCCCACTGCCAGGGCGGCGGCGATCGAGCCGATGCCGCCCAGCGCGAAGATGGCTCCCAGCGCGTCGGGGCCCAGGCCGAGCGAGTTCTTCACGACGAACGGGAGGAGGACCTGGACCGGACCGATGAAGACGAGCAGGCTGAACATCGCCGACACGAGGGTGGCCCAGCACCACGGGTTATGCCGCACGAAGACGAGCCCCTCCCTGATCTCCGCGATCGTCTGCCGGAGCCCGTGCGCCACGACCGCCCGCGTGGGGCGTGCGGTGATGAAGGCGATCGCCGTCGCCGACACCAGGAAGCTGGACCCGTCAACCACGAAGGCGACCCCCGGCCCGAGGCCGGCGACCACGAACCCGCCGATCGCCGGCCCCAACAGCCGGATCATGAGCGGCCGCACGAGCCCCTGGAACGCGTTCGCCTGGGCGAGCCGCTCCTCCCGGACCAGGTCGGGCACGATCGCGGTGGAGGCTGGGTTGAAGAAGGCGTCGCCGAGGCCGACGAAGGCGATCAGCGCAACGATGTGCCACAGCTCGATCGCGCCCGCCACCGACAGGACGCCGAGGATCCCGATCGCCGCGGCTCGCACGAGGTCGGCGCCGATCATCATCCAGCGGCGGTCGTATCGGTCCGAGAAGACACCGCCCAGCAGCACGAACAGGATCAGCGGCAGGGTCCAGGCCAGCCCCACGATCGAGAGCGCGGTCGGCACGTTGCTGATCTGGTAGACCTGCCACGCCAGCGCGACGCTGAAGAAGCCGTCGCCCAGCTGCGAAACGACCGACCCGGCGGTGAGCAGCGCGAAGTCGCGCTCCTGGAGGGGCTCGAGCATTCGAGCACGAAGGAGCCGGGCGCGCAGGAAGGTCGGGAGCAGCGGCATCGGTCAGCCCGAGCGAATGAGCGATGGTGGGCGATACTGGACTCGAACCAGTGACCTCACGGATGTGAACCGTGCACTCTAACCAGCTGAGCTAATCGCCCCAGGGGCCTCGCAGTATACCGATGGGCCCGAGCCGCCTCAATCGCCGAGGCGCCTCAGGCGGGCAGCAAGCTCGGCGGGCGACAGGCCCGCGATACGGCAGCGCTTCCATCGCGAGCGGGCGCCGACGACCAGGATCACGCTCGAGGGCGGAACCTGCAGCGCCCTCGCCACCAGGCGCAGCACGGCGCGATTCGCGTCGCCGTCGGCGGGCGGACGC
>JBGQKH010000025.1:0-20270 GCA_041499395.1 Candidatus Limnocylindria bacterium | reverse complement strand
TCCGGCCGCAGGGCCTGGAGCGTGCCCGCCAGGCGCGCCATGTCCCAGCGCAGGCGGTCGTCGCGGAGCAGCTCGTCCATCATCTGCTGCAGCTCGGCACGCATCTCCGGGCTGGCCGATGCCATCAGCGACGCCATCTGCGATGCCCGCTGGTGGAGGTGGTCGATGAGCTGGTCGATCGTCTCGATTCCCGGCGGGAAGTGCTGCCCGTGGCGCGCCATGAAGCCGGCGAAGTCGGAGCGGGTATCAGCCCCGGAGGCGTGCTTCTCGAGGAGGCGGTTGAGGTCGCGCACCATGGCGCGCACCCCATCGAGGTCCTCCGGCGTGATGCCGGCGACTCCCTCCTTCAGCCCCTGGAAGTAGTTCTCGAGGAGCTGTTTGCGGAGCTCGTCGGTGAGCGCGTTGAAGGCGTCGCGGGCGTCGGCATCCATGAACTCGTACTCGCGCAGGCCGGCGAGCTGTCCGGCCAGGTCGGGCGGCAGCTGGTCGAGCCGATCCCGACGCTGCTGTGCCGTCCGGCGCAGGATCCGCTCTCCCATCCTGGCCTGGTCCTGGCCAGGGCCAGGTGGCGCGTCGCGGATCTGCTGCTCCACCTCGGTGAGCCGCCGCGCGATCCCGGCCCGCTCCTGCTCCACGATCGCGCCGAGTCGGGCCGCCACGTCGTCGAGCATGCCGTCGAGATGGGCGCGCTCCAGCTCTTCGTCGCGGCGCGCCCGAAGCTGCTCGACGATCCTCCGCAGCCCTGGCACGTCGCCCCCGCGCGTCCCGCGCATCCCGCGCTGCATGAGGCGCTGGAGGGCCCGCCGGACATCGCCCTCGGCCAGGATGTCCTCTGAGAGGGCGTCGAGGACATCGTCCGCGTCGAACGGCGGCAGGCTCTGGCTGCCGTCCCAGCGCGCGTAGCGGTAGAGGCTCATGGTGCGCTAGCGCGCGTACCGGAGAGCGCCGCCGCGGCGCTCCTTGTTCAGGCGACGGTTGAGATGCAATCCCTCGAGCACGAACTCCACGCCGCTGGCCACGCCCGCCGCCGACTCGCCGACATCCAGGTTGCCCACCGCCCGCGACAGCTCGGGAATCTCGGTGGCGAGGTGCTGGAGCGTTTCCGAGGGGACCAGCTCGCCGACCTCGACCTCGGTCCCGGCCTCGAAGCGCTCGACCAGGCCGACCAGCTCGGCGAGCGAGAAGTGGCGGTTGAAGACGTTGACCACGGCCCGCTGGACAAGCTTCTCGATCACCTTCTCTTCGCGCGTCTCGTCCCCGAGCGTCTCGAGCTCGATCTTGCCGGCGGTGGAGGCGACCACGGCACCCAGGTCGCTCACGCGTGGAGCGGCCACGGGCTCGCCGAGCCGCACGGCGCGCTTGAGCGCCGCCGCCACCAGCGTCTCGTGGTTTGCGATCGTGACCCGCACCGAGACACCGGAACGCTGCGACACCTCCGACGAGCGGCGGGCGAGCTGCGACAGCTCGGCCACGACCTCCTTCATGAAGCCGGGCACCTGGACCGGGACCGACCTCGCTGTCTCGTCGTCGAAGGCGAGCCACTCCGCGTCCATGATCGCGATCTCGGTATCGGGGTCCTCCGGGTAGTGGGTCCGGATCTGGGCCCCGAATCGGTCCTTGAGCGGCGTGATGATCCGGCCGCGACTCGTGTAGTCCTCAGGGTTGGCCGATGCGACGACGAACAGGTCGAGGTTCAGCCGGACCTTGTAGCCGCGGATCTGGACGTCGCGCTCCTCCATGAGATTGAGAAGGCCCACCTGGATCCGCTCGGCCAGATCCGGCAGCTCGTTGAGCGCGAAGATGCCTCGATGCGTCCGTGGCAGCAGGCCGTAGTGGATCGTCAGCTCGTCGGAGAGGTAGCGTCCCTCGGCCACCTTCACGGGGTCGACTTCGCCGACCAGGTCGGCGATGGTGATGTCCGGCGTCGCGAGCTTCTCCCCGTAGCGGTCCTCCCGCGCCACCCAGGTGATCGCCGTGGCGTCGCCCTGCTCCGCCACGAGGGCGCGGGCGAAGGGGCTCACCGGGCGCATCGGGTCGTCGTGGAGCTCGGCCCCGGCGACCGCCGGGACCCACGCGTCGAGCAGCCCGACCAGCGACCGCGCGATGCGGCTCTTCGCCTGCCCGCGCTCGCCGAGGAGGATGATGTCCTGCCCCGCCAGGATCGCGTTCTCGACCTGCGGGATGACCGTCTCGTCATAGCCGATGATCCCCGGCAAGAGGGGCTCGCCGCGCCGCAGCCGGTCGACCAGGTTCGCCCGCATCTCCTCCTTGACGGACCGCGGCCGATAGCCGGCGGCGCGCAGCTCGCCGAGGGTGGCGAGGGTCGGGCGTTCGGTCATGCGATGGCTCCTTCGGGCACGGACGGATAGCCACCCACCGCGGCCGCCACCGAGGCGGGGTCGCAGATGCCGCGGTCGGCGAGGATCCCCAGGTATTCGGCTCGCTCCGACAGCTCGGATTCCAGCATCTCGGCCGCGAGCCCGAGGCTGGCTGCCAGCACAGCGTACGCCTCGGGGTCGTGCAGCAGCGGGCGACCCGAGCGGCCGCCATCGCCAGGGAGGAGCGGCGGTTCGGGATCGCGCTGCGCACCGGTGAGGCTCGGCGAGCGGCCCCCCTCGAGGGCCGCGAGGCGCACCGGGGAGAGGCGCCCATCGGGGCCGGCCCGCAGGTGCCAGGCCTCCTCGACGCGACGGTACATGCCCGCCGGGGTGCGGTAGGCAGAGTACTGGAGGTAGACGGTGAGCCCGGCCAGGTCCTCGTCGCTTGCCCCGAGCTGCCCTTGCAGCAGCTCGATCGCCTCCGGGAGGGAATCGGCGTGCATCGTCGCGCCCATCCCGTAGCCGCGCCGGATGAGCGACAGGGCGCCGCGCGCGTTGCGCCCCCAGACGTAGATCGGCAGGTGGTCGCTCATCTCGTTGACGAGCAGGTAGCCCCGTTCCGGGGCGATCTCACCGGTCCAGTCGAAGTCGCCGCGCCAGCCACGCAGGAAGACGCCGACCGTCCCCTCCGGGAGGAAGTCGACGAGGGCGGAGAGGCACGTGGTCTTGCCGGCCATCGGCGCCTCCGAGGCGAGCATCACGCTGCGACGCCGGCTGGTCACGGCCCAGAGGGTCGCCATCAGGCGGACGTCGAGGCTGCCGCTCTGGACGATCTCGACCGCGCTCATCGGTCGCGGGAGGCTCCAGTGGTAGCCCCACCAGCCCTCCGGGAAGCGACCGTACCAGGCCATACGGGTGGGGTCGGGCTGGGGCTCCATGGTGGCGGCCACGGTAGCCGCGGCCGACCGCCCGCGCAACCGTGCCGAACGGTCGCCGGGCGGGGGCCGATCGCGTCGTCGCCTGGGACGTGCATAGGACTTTGGTACCGGCCCGAGAGGGTCTCAGGCCGTGGACCGGACGCACCACTTCGGCGGTCTGGTGCGGTGCGGTGCGGTTAAGGGTGGTGGCAAAGACCGGCGGGCTGTAGGTCAATGGGGGCGTGACCCGCGCTGCCCCGGAAACGAGCTCCGCCCAGAGCGACGGTGAGGACTACCGTGCCTTCTCGATTGCCATCGACAAGATGCGCAATCGCGAGCAGGCGGTCGCCCTCATCAACCCCGAGGCGCGGAAGCCGGAGGTCGCCGCCTCCAACGACTGGTTGAGCGCGCGCCTCTCGATCGGTGCCCTGCCACAGGTGCTCCTGCCGCACTGCGATGCCCGCTGCGCCGAGGTGCCGCACGACTCGCGATCCCTGGTGGTGCTCTCGGATCTCGCGCTCGACGCCACCCAGCCCCGCCGCTCGTCGTGGTGGGAGTCGTGGAACGAGACGCTCCAGCGCGATCTGCGCGCCGTCCGCGTCTGGTACGCCGGCTCGCCGCTCCTGCCCGATACCCCTCCCGGCCGCCAGCTCCGCGCCGGGACGCGGCTCACCCGGGTCACCACCACCGACCCGTACTGGGTCCACTACGACACCATGTACCAGGAGACCCTCTTCCGGATCGAGTCGGGCCGCTACGAGGGCGACGCCCTGATCGCCGCCACCTTTGGCCTCTCGCCGCTGCTCCCCGGGCTCGCGGGCACGCTCATCGCGCCGGACCATCCCCCGGTCCGCGACCCCGAGGTGGCGATCCGGCTGCTCGCCGCGGGGTGGGCGTCGGTCGAGCGCGGCCTCCCCTTCGAGGGCTGACCGGCACCCTGATCACTCCCCGGCCGGCGTCGGTATGATGCGGCCCATGATCGAGACCCAGGCTCCCACGCCCCGTCCCATGCTCCGCGGCGAGCGGGTCTGGCTGCGTCCCGTCGAGCCGGAGGACATCGTCGCCAACTCGGCCACCGCCGGCGACGCGGAGGTCGGCCACTTCCTGGGGGTCAAGTCGCCACAGAGCAAGGCCAGCGCCGAGCGCTTCGCGGCCGAGATCCTCAAGTTCGTGGGAGAGACCGGGTACCCGTACGCCATCTGCCTGCTCGACGGGGACCTGACCGTCGGCACCGTCTTCCTGCGCAGCGTCGACAAGGTGAACGGCAGTGGCGTGGTCGGCATCTTCCTTGGCGACCGGCGCTACCTCGGCCAGGGCTACGGCACCGATGCCCTCAACGCGCTCGTCGACTTCGGCTTCGGCGAGCTCCGCCTCGAGCGGATCGAGCTGGAGGTCTTCGACTTCAACCTGCGCGCCATTCGCTCCTACGAGAAGGCCGGCTTCGCCACCGACGCGACCCTGCGCCATGCCCGATTCCATCGAGGTGTCCACCACGACGTCCATATCATGTCGATCCTGCGCGACGACTGGCTCGCCATGCCCCGGAAGCGCAGCTGGGAGCTGACCGGCCCCTAGCCCGCGCGCGGCAGGGTGATCGCGAAGGTGGTGCCGCTCGAGTCAGAGCGCTCCACCGAGATCCGCCCGTTGTTCGCGGCGAGCAGCTCCCGAGCGATGGTCAGCCCGATCCCGCTGCCGCTCCGCGGCTCCCCGGCCCCCCGGGCCTGGTCGGCGCGGTAGAAGCGCTCGAAGACGTGCGGCAGGTCCTCCGGCGAGATGCCCGGGCCGCTGTCCGTCACACGGACGACCACCTCGCTGCGCTGCGCCTCGACGGTGACCTGCACGCTCGCGCCCTCGGCCGAGTGCTGGGCGGCGTTGCCGATGACGTTGCGCAGCGCCCGCCCGATCTGGGTCGGGTCGACCTCGACCTGGATCGAGGCCGAGACCTCGTCGGCGGCAAGGCCCACGCCGCGCTGGCGGAAGAGCGGCTCCATGGCACTGCGCACCTCGGCCAGCAGGTCGGCGAGCGGCTGGACCTGCGGGCGCCGCTGCAGGACGCCCGATTCCGCGTCGACCAGCTCTCCGAGCTGCACGATCACGCCGGAGAGCGCCCCGGCCGCGGCCCGCGCCCGGTCCAGCTGCTCGCGGTCGGCCGGCACCACCCCGTCGACCATCGCCTGGAGCTGTGACTCGAGGACCGTCGCGGGGGTTGCCAGGTCGTGGGCCATGTCGCTCGCGGCTCGGCGACGGAGCATCTCAGAGCGCTGGACTCGCTCCGCCATGGCGTTGAAGGCGCCAGCCAGCTCGCTCGACTCCCGGTCGGGGCCGCCGCTGGCCCGGGCGCTCAGGTCCCCGTGCCCCAGGCGCTGGGCTGCCGCCGCCACGCCACGGAGCGGCCGCGTGAAGCGGGCGGCGAGCAGGATCGAGGTGATCATCACCGCGGCGATGGCGAGCAGGCCCGCCACCACGAGGGTCAGGTTGAAGATGCGCAGGAAGCCGCGGTCGGCGCGCGGCACGGTGATCAGCAGCTTTGCCTGGGAGCCTGGGATCGGCTCTTCCATCGTCTGGGTGGCGATGCCGGCGGGGGTCGTGCCGACATCGATCACCGTCGAGCCATCAGCGCCGATCAGCTCCACCCGACCGCCCGTCGAGGTCGCGACCCTGCGCAGGACCACCTGCACGCCGAGCCGGACGCGCGGCTTGCTCAGGTCCACGTCCGCGATGGCGCCGGCCACGACGGTGATCCGGTCGCGCTGCGCGGCGCCGAGCTCCTGCTCGAGCGACGCGCTCACCACCCGGTTGACGGCCAGCCCGGTGACGAGCAGCACGGCGAGCACCGCGGCCGACAGGACGAGCGCAAGCCGAAGGCTGAGGGGCTGACCGCGGACCTCGCTCATCCAGGATCCCTTGCCGCGACGAGGCGGTACCCGGTGCTCGGGATCGTCTCGATCAGCCAGGGGTCGCCGGCGTCGTCGCCGAGCTTCCGTCGCAGGTTGGCGACGTGGACGTCGACGACGCGCTCGTAGACCTCGTCCGGCCGGCGCGCCACAGCCTCGAGGAGCTGCTCGCGGGCGACCACCGATCCGGGGCGGCGGGCGAGCGCCACCAGGAGCGCCGACTCCCCAGGGGTCAGGCGGCCGCTCTGCCCGTCCGCGAGGGTGAAGCGTCGCGACGTTGGGTCGAGCAGCAGCCGACCCGACTCGAGCGAGATGATCGCCTCCTCCGCTTCGTCCGTGGCGGGGCGGGTCCTGCGCAGGATGGCACCCACCCGCGCCGTCAGCTCGTGCGGGTTGAACGGCTTGGCCAGGTAGTCGTCGGCGCCCAGGCGGAGACCCGCGATCCGCTCGGCGTCGGAGCGCTTGGCGCTCGTGATCAGGATCGGTACGTCGGCCGACTCGCGCAGCGCCTCGAGCACCGCCTCGCCCTGCATGCCGGGGAGCATCAGGTCGAGGATCACGAGGTCGGCGCCATCGGCCGCGAAGGCGGACACCGCGGAGGCGCCATCGCCGACGTCGGTCACGGCGTAGCCGGCCCGTTCCAGGTAGAGTCGCAGCAGCCCGCGCAGCTGGGGCTCGTCCTCAACGATCAGGATGCGCGCACGATCCATGGGCAGATCGTAGTCGCCGGCCGATTCAGAGGATGTCAAGAGAAATCGGGCCGATCTTGACGCCTTCTTGATCGTCCGCGCCGATCCTCTGCCATAACGCGATCGCACCAAGCGACGATCACACGAGGACCATCACCCATGAAGAACCTCAAGACCCTGGGCTTCGCCGGCGCGCTTGTCGCCGCGGCGCTCGTGGGTGGCACCCTGATCAGCGCCGTGTTGGCCGCGCCGTCGGGCTCATCTGCACCGAAGACCTCCGTGCCGAACACGACCACCAGCAGCAGCGCGCCTTCCACGGCGGACGCAGCCAAGTACTGCGACCTGTGGCAGAAGACCTTCGCCGCGCAGCTCGGCGTCTCGGTCGACCAGCTGGTCCCGGCCGCCAAGGCCGCCAGCAAGGCGACGATCGATGCGGCCGTCGCCGCCGGTGATCTGCCGAAGGACGTCGGGGATCGCATGAAGGCCGCGATCGACAAGGCGGATGGCCACGGCTGCCGTCTCCTCGGAGCGGCGTTCAACCGCTTCGGCCACCACATCGCGCGGGTCGAGCTGAAGGTCGACGTCGTGGGTGCGGCGGCTGGTGCGCTCGGCATCGACAAGGCGACCCTGGTGAAGGATCTGCGCGGCGGCGAGTCGCTGGAGAAGATCGCCGGCGACCAGGGCAAGAGCTACAGCATCGTCAGCAAGGCCGTCCACGATGCGGCCAAGACCGACCTCGATGCGCTGGTCAGCTCCGGCCACCTCAAGCAGGCTCGTGAGGACTCCATCCTCGCCGCGCTGGACAAGTGGCTCGCTGCGGGCGGCACCCTGCCCCAGCGGCCATGGCTGGGCGGCATCCTTGGAGGCCCCGCCCCGGCGACCACGACGCCGGCCAGCTGATCCCTCGTCCCCTCTCCTCGGAGGCCGTCCCGCATCACGCGGGGCGGCCTCCTCGCATCTGCGGAAGCGTCGACTCGGGTAGGCTGTCGCGGTGACGAAGATCGGCTATGCCGCCATGCTCGAGCAGTTCCACCCCACCGACCTGCTTGAGTGGTGCCCGCAGGCCGAGGCTGCCGGCTTCTCGGCCGGCTTCATGGTGAGCGAGCACTTCCACCCTTGGACGCCGCAGCAGGGCAACGCCGCCTTCGCCTGGAGCTTCATGGGTGCGCTGGGCGAGCGCACCACGCTTCCCTTCGGGGTCGCCGTCACCTGCCCCGGGTTCCGCTACCACCCGGCCGTGATCGCCCACGCCGCCGCGACCCTGGGGGCGATGTACCCGGGTCGCTTCTGGCTCGGGCTCGGGGCGGGCGAGGCGCTCAACGAGCACGTCATCGGCGGCGAGTGGCCCGAGATCGGCGTGCGGAGCGCCATGCTCTTCGAGGCGATCGAGATGATCACGAAGCTCTTCAGCGGCGACGTTGTCAAGCACGACGGGGAGTACTTCACGCTCGAGTCGGCGAAGCTCTACACCCGACCCGACAGGCCCGTCCCGATCTACGTCGCCACCGCTGGCCCGTACAACGCCAAGCGCACCGGGCGCCACGCCGATGGGATGATCACCGTCGGCGCGGCCGACGAGAAGATCGCGATGCTCTGGGAGAAGTTCGCGGAGGGCGCGGTCGACGAGGGGAAGGACCCCTCGGCCATGCCGAAGCTGCTCCAGATCCACGTCTCGTGGGCCGAGACGCACGCCGAGGCCGAGGCCAACGCCGTGCGCGAGTGGCCGAACGGTGGCATGGCCTTCCCCAAGCAGGACATCCGCAACCCCGAGGACTTCGCCAACATCGCGAAGCTGGTCCGCCCCGAGCACTTCACCAACCGCGTCCTGATCTCGGCCGACCTCGACGAGCACGCTGCCCACATCCAGAAGTTCGTCGAGATGGGCTTCGACGAGGTTCACGTCCACAACGTCGGCCGCAACCAGGCCGAGTTCATCGCCGCCTTCGGCGACAAGGTCCTTCCGCAGCTGAGGCTTGCCTGATGTCTGAACCGATCGCCCTCGCCCTGCCTGATGGTCGGCGACTTGACCTCTACCTGGCGGGCGAAGGGCTCCCCCTCGTCTTCCATCACGGTTCGCCCTTCTCCGGCATCGACTTTCCGCCCCTGATCGCCCTGCTCGCCGAGCGCGGGATGCAGTTCGTCGGCTACAACCGGGCCGGTTACGGATCGTCGACGCGCCAACCGGGCCGGTCGGTGGCCGATGTCGCCCAGGATATCCGGGCGATCCTCGACCACCTCGGCGCGGACGAGGCCTACACCTACGGGTGGTCGGGCGGCGGCCCGCACGCGATTGCCACGGGCGCCCTGCTGCCGGATCGGATCCGCGGGGTGGCGACCATCGGCGGCGTGGCGCCCTGGCCCGCCGAGGGGATCGACTGGTTCGAGGGGATGGGCCCGGAGAATATCGAGGAGTTCCACGCCACGCTGGCGGACCCGGAGAACAGCGTCCGCTCGGCGGAGCGGGACTGGCCGAAGTGGCGGGCGGTCACCGGTGCCGACGTCGCAGACATGTACGGCGGCCTCATCGACCACGTGGACGACGAGGCGCTGACTGGCGACTTCGCCGAGTACGTGGCCGCCGCGACCCGCGAGGGGCTCCGCGAGGGCTACTGGGGCTGGGTCGACGACGACTACGCCTTCACGAAGCCATGGGGCTTCGAGCTGGGGTCGCTCAAGGTCCCGGTGCACATCTGGCAGGGCGGCCACGACAAGATGGTGCCCTTCGGCCATGGGCAGTGGCTCGCCTCGCACATCCCGAGCGCCCGCCCCCACCTGCTCCCCGAGGAGGGGCATCTGAGCCTCGCCGTCACCCAGCTGCCGCAGATCCTCGACGCGCTGATCGCCGGCTGACGCTCGCCGAGGTCGTTACTCGACGGCCTCCCAGACCGAGGCGATCCCTTGCCCAACGCCGATGCACATCGTCGCGAGCCCGTGCCGCGCGCCGCGGCGCCGCATCTCGTGGAGGAGGGTCGCGACGAGGCGGGCGCCTGACGCGCCGAGCGGATGCCCGATCGCGATCGCCCCGCCGTTGACGTTGGTCTTCTCGGGATCGAGGCCGAGCTCTCGCATCACCGGCAGCGCCTGGGCCGCGAACGCTTCGTTCAGCTCGACCACGTCCATGTCGCCTACCGATAGTCCGGAGCGCTCCAGCGCCTTGCGTGACGCGGGGATCGGGCCGAGGCCCATGGTCGCCGGGTCCACGCCGGCGACCGCCGACGAGAGCATCCGCGCAATCGGCCGCAGGCCCAGCTCGCGCGCGCGCGCCGCCGATGTGACGAGCAGCGCCGCCGCCCCGTCGTTGATGCCGCTGCTGTTGCCCGCGGTGACCGAGCCTGACGCGTCCCGCCTGAAGGCGGGCCTCAGCGCGGCAAGCTGCTCGAGCGTGGTGTCGGGTCGCGGGTGCTCGTCACGCTCCAGGGTGGTCGTCGTGCCCTTGGCGGCCGGCACCTCGCTCGGGACCACCTCGTCCGCAAAGCGGCCGGCCGCCTGGGCCGCCGCCCAGCGCTGGTGGGAGGCGAGGGCGAATCGGTCCTGGTCCTCGCGCGTCACGCTGCATTGCTCGACCACGTTCTCGGCCGTCTCACCCATCGAGTAGGGGTAGTAGGCATCGGCGAGGCGCGGGTTTGTGAAGCGCCAGCCGAGGGTCGTGTCATAGAGGGTCTGCTCGCCGCGCGGGAAGGCGGCGGAGGCCTTGGCCACCACGAACGGGGCGCGGGTCATCGATTCGACGCCGCCCGCCACGAACAGGTCGCCGTCCCCGGCGATGACGGCGTGCGCCGCGGAGATCACCGCCTGCATGCTCGAGCCGCAGAGCCGATTGACGGTCTGACCGCCGACGCTGACCGGCATTCCGGCCAGGAGTGCCGCCATGCGGCCGACATTGCGGTTGTCCTCGCCGGCCTGGTTGGCCGCGCCCAGGATCACGTCGTCGACAGCGGCAGGGTCCACGCCGGTGCGCTCGAGGAGGGTGCGGATGACGTGCGCCGCCATGTCGTCGGGGCGCACCTCACGAAGCGCGCCGCCGTATCGGCCGAACGGCGTGCGCAGCCCGTCGACAACGACCGGAGTGCGGGCGGCATCGGTGGTTGGCATCAGGGACAGGATGCTAGCACCGGTGTTCCGCGCCCGACCGCTCAGCGTAGGATCGGCCGACGTGACCGCCCAGGTGCCCCAGCCGATCCCGACGCCGGGCCTTCGCCGCTCCTGGTGGCTGCGCGAGGCGCTCGCCGCCGAGCAGCCGGCACTGCTCACCCCGTCGCTCTTCGGCGATGCGAGCGCCGACGTGGCGATCATCGGCGGCGGGTACACGGGGATGTGGACCGCCTACTTCCTGACCGAGGCGGCGCCCGGCATGCGGATCGTGCTCCTCGAGGCGGATATCTGCGGCGGCGGGCCGTCTGGCCGCAACGGCGGCTTCCTCCACGGCTGGTGGGAGAGCCTCCCCTACCTCGTCGAGCGCTACGGCCCGGAGCGCGGGCTCGAGCTGGCGCGCGCGTCGGACGAGGTGGTGAGCGGCATCGGCGCGTGGTGCGAGCGGCACGGGGTCGATGCCTGGTTCACGCCCCGGGGGTACCTCCGCGTGAACGCCTTCCCGGGGCTCCCGAACGACTGGGAGAGCACCATCGCGGAGGTGGGTCGGCTGGGCGGTGCCGGGCAGCTGCTCCACGTCGACCGGGCAGGCGTCCGGGAGATCTGCGCCTCGCCCGCCTTCGAGGAGGGGCTGATGATGCCGAGCGCCGCCACGGTGCAGCCGGCGCTCCTGGCTCGCGGCCTGCGCCGCGTCCTGCTCGAGCGGGGCGTCGAAATCCACGAAGGAACGGGCGTCGAACAGATCGAGCGTGGGGCGCGCCTGCGGCTCCGCACCGCGCGCGGGAGCGTGACCGCGGAGCGGGTGGTGCTGGCCGCAAACGCCTGGGCCGCCGGCTGGCCCGGCTTCCGGACCCGCATGCTCGCCTGGGGCAGCTACATCGTCCTGACCGAGCCGATCCCTGACCGTCTGGCGGCCCTCGGCTGGACCGGAGGCGAGGCGATCGCCGACTCGCGCTTCACGATCAGCTACTTCCGGACCACCCGCGACGGTCGCATCGCCTTTGGGGCGGGGGTCGGCGCCGCCGGCTTCGACGGCCGCATCGGTCCAGTCTTCACGCATAGCCGCGACGCGATTGGCCACGTGGTCGCCAACTTCCGCCACCTCTTCCCGACGCTCGCCGACGTGCGCCTCGACGACGCCTGGGGCGGCCCGATCGACATCACCGCGGACCGCTTCCCGGAGCTCGGCTCGACGCACGGCGGCCGGGTCCTCTACGCGCACGGTTTCGCGGGGAATGGCGTCGGCCCCGCGAGGCTGGCAGGACGGATCCTCGCGGCAAGGATCTCTGGCAGCGGCGACGCGGTCGGCGAGCTCCCGCTCTTCGGCTATCGGCAGCGATTCCTGCCTCCTGAGCCGTTTCGATACGTCGGCGCGCGGGCGATCCGCGAGGCTCTGATCCGGCACGACGACGCCCTCGACGCCGGGCGCCAGCCGGGGCTCCTGACGCGCCTCGTCGCAGGCGTTCCGGGCCTGCTCGGCTACCGGTTCAGGCACTAGCGAATTTCGTTGACCGGCCCGTCTGAGCGGGCGTAGGATCCCGCCAATCCATCGGAGAGGAGACGCTGCCGTGCCCACCCATCTGAGCCGCGCTCGGACCCTTGTAGCCGTGCTCATGACGAGCGCCGTGGTGCTGGCCGGCTGTTCCGCGCCAAGCCTCTCGGTGCTCGAGTGGAGTGGCTACGACAAGGTCGACTTCTGGACCGATTTCCACACCGCGAGCCCGAACACCAAGGTGAAGTTCGAGTTCGGCAGTTCGGACGCCGACATCCTGGGCAAGTTCGAGGCCGGCTACGGCAGCACCGACATCGTCCACTTCTATACCGGCTGGCAGCAGTTCTACGTTGACGAAGGCCTGGTGCAGCCGATCGACACCAGCAAGCTGAAGAACTGGGACAAGGTCCCCGACAGCTTCAAGAAGATGGGCCAGATCAACGGCAAGCAGTACTTCCTGCCGTGGGACTGGGGCTTCACCTCGATCCTCTACAACACGGACAAGGTGAAGACTCCGATCACCAGTTGGAGCGCCCTGTTCGATCCCGCCTATGCCGGCCACATCTCGATGTGGGATGACGGGCCCGGCGCGGTGACCGTCTCCGCCTACATCCACGGGTGGGACGAGACGAAGATCACGCCGGACCAGCTGGCGACGATCGAGAAGGAATGGACCGCGCAGAAGCCCCTCAACAAGACCTATTGGGTCAGCGAATTCCCTGACCTTTGCAATGGCATCGCGAGCGGGGACGTCTGGGTCGCCTATGACTGGCAGGGATGCTACGCGCAGACCCTCTACGACGGAAAGGTGCCGGTCGCCTATGCGAATCCCAAGGAGGGGCGCAACTCGTGGGTGGGGCTGTACGGGATCAGCTCCAAGACCAGCAACTACGAGCTCGCGCTCCAGTTCCTCGATGACAAGCTCGCGACGCTGAGCTGCACGAACGCCGTCACGCAGTTCTACTACGGCTGCGCCAACCAGGACGTCATGAAGGCCGTGACCGACCCGGTCCTGATCAAGGCCTTCTCCCTCGACGACCCAGCCATCCTGCAGCACACCAACTTCACGCCGCTCGTGACCAGCGCGCAGCGGACGGCGTGGACCGAGATGTGGGCCCGCGTCAAGGCCGCGACACCGTAGGGCGGGGCGTTACCAATGCTCGGACGGCGAGGGAGCCTGCGGTACCTCGCCGTCCCGCCGTTCCTGTGGCTGATCCTGCTCTTCGTCGCGCCCCTCCTCCTTGCCGTCGCGATCAGCCTCCGCCCTGACTCGGGACCGATCAACTTCAGCCGACCGTGGCAGCTCTCCACCCTCCAGTACCAGACGATCATCGACTCGCCGAGCTGGCTCCGGCTGCTGCTCGTCTCGGCCGGCATGGCGTTCATCGTCGCCACGGTGGCAACCCTGCTCGCCTACCCGATCGCCTACTTCCTGGCGTTCCGGGCGCGAGAGCGGGCGGGGCTCTACCTGGTGCTGCTCCTCGTCCCCTCCACGGCCAGCTTCCTGCTGCGCGTGATGGCCTGGAAGCTGCTGCTCGGCAGTGACGGCGCCATCAACTCGTTCCTGATCTGGATCGGGGTGATCCGTGAGCCGATCGGCCTCCTGCTCTACTCCCAGGCGGCAGTGATCCTCACCCTCATCTACGTCTGGATCCCCTTCGCGGCGCTGCCCATCTACGCCGCGCTGCAGCGTGTCAACCGGAGCCACCTCGAGGCCGCCGCCGACCTCGGCTCGGGCCCGTGGACGCGGTTCCTGCGGGTGACGGTGCCGCTCAGCCTGCCGGGCGTGCTGGCAACCTTCTTCATGGTCTTCATCCCGACCGTCGGCGAGTATGTGACCCCCTCGCTCGTGGGCGGTACGGGCGGGATCATGTTCGGCAATCTCATCCAGGACTTCTTCACGCGCGCCGGCAACTGGTCGCTGGGGTCCGCCATGGCGGTGATCATGTTGGCCCTCACGCTCGTGCTCGTGGCGATCGCCCTCCGCGTCGTGAACCTGAGGCGCGCGTTGGCATGACCATCGCCTCGCCGGTTCGGCGGCGCTCCTCGATTGGCATCGGCAATACCCGGTTGCCGCTTGGCCCGGCCTACGCCGTCATGCTCGTCCTGCTCTACCTGCCCATCGTCCTGTTGGCCGTGTTCTCGATCACTGCCAACACGAGCCTGTCCTTCCCGCTGAAGAACTTCACGCTCGCGTGGTACGGCGACGCGCTCGCCGACTCCTCGATCCTCGACGCTGCGCGCAACAGCCTGGTGGTCGGCACGGCGGCGGCAACGGCCGCCACAGCGCTCGCATTCGCGGTCAGCCTGGCGGTGCTCCGATTCCGGTTCCGGGGACGGCAGCTGCTGCTGGGGCTGTCGGCCGCGCCGCTCGTCGTTCCGTTCGTGGTCCTCGGCGTCGCGCTCTTCCTGGGCTTCAACCTGCTGGGGATCCCCCGGTCGCTGCTCACCGTGGCGGCGGGGCACAGCGTCGTAGCGCTCCCGTACGCCGCCCTTATCCTGCTGGCGCGCATGGTCGGCCTCGACCCGGCGCTGGAGGATGCCGCCATGGACCTGGGCGCCACCTACCCGACCACGCTGCGTCGCGTCATCCTGCCGCTCCTGGGACCGTCGCTCATCTCGGCCTGGCTGACCAGCTTCATCGTCTCGTTCGACGAGGTGGCCCTCGCCAACTTCCTGGCCGGCGGCGACCCGACCTTCCCGGTCTACCTGTACGGGGAGCTGCGGTTTGCGCAGCGCCTGCCGGTGCTGATCGCGATGGCGGTCATGCTGATGGTCGCGACGATGCTCCTCACGCTGCTCGCCAACCGGCTCCGCTCGAGCCGCGACTAGCCGACACCCTCCCCGCAGTCGGTGGCTGTCTAGCTCGCTCGGCGCGCCGGGTGCGTGGCCGTGACGGCCGCCAGCAGGCGGCTCGAGGCGATCGCGATCTCCTCGACGGCCAAATTGAAGGCCTCTTCGTTGACGGGTGACGGGCGCCGGTAGCCGCTCACCTTGCGGACGTACTGGAGGGCTGCAGCGCGCACCTCGTCATCGGGCGCCGGGTGGTCGAGGGTGCGGAGGGTATGGATGGATCGACACATGCCGCAGAGGGTAGCGCGGCGTGCCTCGTCATGCCTCGGGCAGGAGCTCTTCGAGCGAGTCGATGACGCGATCCGCGGCTGAGACATCGGTCTCCGCGTACTGCGGCACGGCGATGCAGGTGAGCCCGGCGGCCTTTGCAGCCGCCACCCCCGAGGCCGAGTCCTCGAGGGCCAGGGCGTCCTCGGGCGTCACGCCGAGCCGGTCACAGGCGAGGAGGTAAAGGTCGGGAGCCGGCTTGGCGTGGGCAACGTCGTCGGCGGTCACGATCGCATCGAAGACCTCGAGCATGCCGGTGGTGCGCAGCGCCGCGTCGACGAGGCGGCGGGGCGAGTTCGAGGCGAGCCCCAGCGCGACGCGCCCGCGCAGCCGTGCCACGAGCTCCATCGCCCCGGGACGCCCCTCGACGTCGCGCAGCAGGGCCGCGTGCATCATCTCGATCATCTCGTCCACCAGCTCCGCCCCGCGCGCCGGTGGCTCCCCGAGCCGCTCGGCGAAGAAGTCGGCGGTGTGCTCGAACGAGGTGCCGATCACCCGCATCTTGTCCTCGTGGCTGAAGACGGCGCCGTGCGCGGCGAAGAGATCCTCCTCGGCACGCTGCCAGAGGACCTCGGTATCGAGCAGCAGGCCGTCCATGTCGAAGATGACGGCCCGATACCGATGCCGCAGCGGCTCGCTCACCCTAGGCGGCGAAGAACGACGCGCTGCGCTCGGCCAGCGAGCGGAGAAGGGGCGCAACCCGATATCGGCCGTCGGGCACGGCGGCGTGCAGCCCCTCGAGGGTCCGGACCACGCGCACGAGCCCGATCCGCTCGCCCCACTCCAGCGGCCCGGACGGGTAGTTGGCGCCAAGCCGCATCGCCGTGTCGATCGCCTC
The DNA here is from genome assembly GCA_041499395.1 of Candidatus Limnocylindria bacterium. Lineage (GTDB taxonomy): Bacteria > Chloroflexota > Limnocylindria > QHBO01 > QHBO01 > CF-167. The sequence goes on along the minus strand of JBGQKH010000025.1, from coordinate 3,913 downwards.
GGGCGCGGCCACCCCTTCGCCCACCGCCGATGCCGCCTCGTTGACGATCGAGGCCAGGATCCGGGCCGCGATCTGCTCCTCCGTCAGTCGATCAGGAGCGGGGCCCTCCGGATGCTGTGCGAGGGTGCTCCATGGAGCACCGCGGGTGCCATCGGCGGCGTAGTCGTAGAAGCCGCCGCCGCTCTTGCGGCCGAGGCGACCCGCGTCGACAAGCATCCGCTGCACCGGGTGCGGGCGATACCGGGGATCGTAGAAGAAGGCCTCGTGGAGGCCCTGGCTGACGGCGAGGTTGACATCGGCGCCGATCGTGTCGACCAGCTCGAAGGGGCCCATCCGGAAGCCGACCGCGCGCGCCGCCGCGTCGACCTGCTCCACGCTCGCTCCGCGGTCGCCCAGGATTCGCATCGACTCGAGGTAGAACGGGCGCGCCACGCGGTTGACGATGAAGCCGGGCGTGTCCGCGGCGAGGACGGGCGTCTTGCCCAGCCGCCGGGCGGCGAAGATGGTCGCGTCAGCCACCGCGGGGTCGGTGCGGGGACCGGCCACCACCTCGACGAGCGCCATCAGCGGTACGGGGTTGAAGAAGTGCATCCCGACCACCCGCTCCGGGTGATCGGTGGCCGCCGCGATCCGCGCGATCGAGAGGCTGCTCGTGTTGGAGGCCAGGATCGTCGTGGGCGGGGCCAGCGCGTCGAGCCGGCCGAAGAGCTCGCGCTTCAGCTCCAGGTCCTCGGGGATCGCCTCGATCAGCAGGTCGACGCCGGCGAGCGCGTCGAGGGTGGCAACCCCGGCGATGCGGGCGAGGACATCGGTGGCGCCGGCCGCATCGAGCATTCCCTTCTCGACCTTGCGACGCAGGAAGCCTGCGATCCGCTCGTGCGCGCGCTCATACGAACCGGGGATCGGGTCGTGGAGGATCGCCTGAATCCCCGCCTCGGCGACCACCTGGGCGATCCCCGCCCCCATCGTTCCGGCGCCCAGGATCCCGATCCGCTCGAAGGAGCCGAGGACCGCCCCGTCAGCGTCCAAGGAAGCGCGGCTCCCGCTTCTCGCCAAAGGCCGCAACTCCCTCCGCGTGATCCTCGGTGCGTCCGGCGAGCTCCTGGAGCGCGGCCTCCATGGCGAGGCTCTCCGAGGCGAGCGCGTCCTCCGCGTGATTGATGGCGCGCTTGGCGAGCGCGATCGCCCGCGTCGGCGCCGCGGCCAGCTTCGCCGCAGCGTCGTGGGCGGTGGTGGCAAGTTGATCCGGCGCCGCAAGCGCAGCGACGAGCCCCGCCGCGTGCGCGTCAGCGGCGGAGAGCGGCTCGCCGGTGAAGATCAGGCGCGCGGCACGATGCCGGCCCAGGGCCCGCACCAGGGTCCGCGTCGAGCCGGAGTCGGGGACGAGCCCGATCCGGACGAAGGCCTGGATGAAGCGGGCGTCGTCGGCGGCGTAGACCAGGTCGCAGGCGAGCGCCAGCGAGGCGCCCGCGCCGGCGGCCACGCCGTTGACGGCGGCGATCACCGGCTTGGGCAGCTCCCGGATGGCAGTGATGAGCGGGTTGTATTCATCGGTCAGGACGCGGCGGAAGTCGCGTTCGGTGCTCCCCCCGCGCAGGTCGGCGCCGCTACAGAAGCCGCGCCCCGCGCCGGTGATGACGACCGCGCGCACCGCCTCGTCGCGCCCGACCTTCTTGAGCGCGGCCAGGAGCTCGCCGCGCATCTGCGCATTCAGGGAGTTGAGCGACTCGGGGCGGTTGAGGGTGACGGTCGCGACCCCGTCGGCCAGATCGACCCGGATCGCCTGGTACGTCGGCTCGCCCACGCGGCCCATTCTACTGGCGGGGGCGCTGGCGCCCGTCAGTCGCCCGCTGCGCGGTGGCGACGTCGGAAGGCGCGCCCCTTCATCCGGTTGCCGCAGATCGCCATCGTGCACCACGCCCCCGACCGGTTCCGCGACGAGTCGTAGAAGGCCCAGCGGCAGGTGTCGTTGCGACAGACCTTGAGCCGCCGCCAGCTGCCCAGCGTGATCGACTCGTGGATGATTGCGAGCAACCGCCCGATCGCGGCGTCCATGCCGGTCGCACCCTCCGGCTCGAGTGACGTCGTGGCCCCGATGCGCAGGGTCAGCGGAACGCGTTCGGCGAGCGCGTTGAGGCGCGTGACGGCGTCGCCATCGGTGACGTGGCCAGCGTTCGCCTCCAGCACCTCGCGAACGGTCTCCCGGAAGGCGATCGCCTCGCGGCGGTCGGCCTCGGTGAGCTTCGTGCCTGGCGGCAGCAGGTCGCGCAACGACAGCCACTGACCGAGCGCCTCGACCGACGAGAAGTCGTCGTCGCCCGCCTCGAGGTCGACCGTGTTCATGAAGGTGCGGAGCAGCTCGAGGCGACCGGGAGCCGGCGGCCGCCGCCCGACGTCCGGCGAGGCTGGAAGGAGCAGGTTCATGGGGTAAGAGTAACCCTCTTTGGTGGTTGACAGGTTAGTCATAACTATCATAGACTATACACCGGTTAGCAAGGGCGGCATCCTGATCCCGGGCCCGGAGGTTTCAAGGCGATGTTCCTGTTCCAGTTCCATGAAGACAGCCTGCACCAGCTCGAGGAGGAGCTCCAGCGTGACGAGCGCGGGAGGCAACACCTCCGCGACCTCGACGAGTCGCGGATCGCCACCGCTTCGATCGCCGGGCGCGACCCGACCCGAGGCGCGTCGCCACGGACGGCTCGGTATACCGGACCCGAGCGCCGGCTGGTTCCCTGCCCCGAGATGAAGGAGCCGATGACCCCATGACCCGAGCCGATTTCGAAGGCTGGCTGGAGCGCTATCAGGCCGCCTGGAAGACCGATGACGCAGGACAGATCGGGGCGCTCTTCAGCGAGGATGCGACCTACTCCACGCTTCCGTTCCGGGAGCCCAAGCGAGGGCGCGACGCGATCGTGACCTGGTGGATCTCGCAGGGTGATTCGCAGAACCAATGGCGCTTCGATCGTGAGCGGCTCGTCGTCGAGGGAACGACCGCCGTGGTTCAGGGCCTCACCACGTACGCATCGGCGGACGATCAGCCGGAGGCCGTCTTCTCGAACATCTGGGTGATCCGGCTCGACCCGGACGGCCGCGCCAATTCCTTCGCGGAGTGGTGGGTCCAGCGTCCCGATCCGGCCTAGCGTCCCTTGAAGTCGGGGTCGCGCTTCTCGAGGAAGGCGGCCATCCCCTCCTTCTGGTCCTCCGAGGCGAAAAGGAGATAGAAGAGGCGGCGCTCGTGAGCCAGCGCGTCGGTGAGGCTCATCTCATAGGCAGCGTTGACCGCCTCCTTGGCGAGCCGCAGCGCCAGCGGCGACTTCGTCGCGATCCTTGCGGCCAGCGCCAGGGCGTCCTCGACGAGGAGCTCGTTCGGGACCACGCGCGCGACCAGCCCGAGCCGATGCGCCTCCCTCGCGTCGATCGGCTCCCCCGTCAGGATCATCTCCATCGCCGCGCCCTTGCCGATCGCCCGCGTCAGGCGCTGGGTGCCGCCGGCGCCGGGGATCACGCCGAGGTTGATCTCCGGCTGGCCGAAGCGGGCGCTCTCCGCGGCGACGATGAGGTCGAGCGCCATCGCGAGCTCGCAGCCGCCCCCGAGGCACCAGCCGGCGACCGCCGCGATCACTGGCTTGCCGATGCGCCGCACCCGATCCCACTGGGCGATCCGGTTGCCGCGAAGCATGTCGATCGGCGAGGCTGTTGCCATCTCGCCGATATCGGCGCCAGCGGCGAAGGCTCGCTCGTTGCCGGTTACCACCATGACCCGGATCGCGTCGTCCCGGTCGAGTGCCTCGAGCGCGACGCACAGCTGATCCATCACCTCGCCGTTGAGCGCGTTGAGCTGCTTCGGGCGGTTAAAGCGAAGGAGCGCCACGTGGCGCGCCTCGTCGCGCTCGACCAGGACGTACGGCTCGTC
>JBGQKH010000024.1:0-20295 GCA_041499395.1 Candidatus Limnocylindria bacterium | reverse complement strand
GGCACTTCAACCCCGCCGTCACGCTCGCGGTGTGGATCATGGGCAAGATCAGGCCGATGCAGGCGGCGACCTACGTCGTCGCGCAGCTCTTCGGCGCCCTCGGCGCCGGCTTCGCCCTCAAGGCGGTCTTCGCCGATACGTGGCATGCCTCGAACATCGGCTCGCCGGCGCTCGGGCCAGGGATCACGCCGCTCCTCGGCATCGGGATCGAGGCGGTGCTCACTGCGCTCCTCGTCTTCGCGGTCATCGGGACGGCTGTGGACCACCGCGCTCCGAAGATCGGGGGGCTGGCCATCGGCCTGGCGGTGGCAGCCGACATCCTGATGGGCGGCCCGCTCACCGGCGCCGCCATGAACCCGGCTCGATGGCTCGGCCCGGCGGTCGCGGCCGGCGCCTACGCCGACTGGTACGTGTGGTGGATCGGCCCGGCGATCGGCGCGGCGATCGCGGCGCTCACCTATCGCTACACCCTGGCTGAGGCGAGCTATGGAAACGCAGGGGCCGGCCAGTCGCCTGGCCGGCCCGGGGACGCCGCGGGGCGTCGGCTACTTGACGTCGACGGTGGCGCCGGCCTCGGCGAGCTTCGTCTTGACGGCCTCGGCCTCCTCCTTGGCGACCCCCTCCTTGACCGCCTTGGGGGCGGCGTCGACGAGGTCCTTCGCCTCCTTGAGGCCGAGCCCGGTCAGCTCGCGGACCGCCTTGATCACGAGGATCTTGTTCGGCCCGACCTCGGTCAGCACAGCGTCGAACTCGGTCTGCTCCTCGGCCGCGGCCGGGGCCTCGCTCGCCCCACCGCCACCGGCGGGGGCGGCGGCCATTGCCATCGGGGCCGCGGCGGTCACGCCGTAGCGCTCCTCGAACGCCTTCACCAGCTCGGAGAGCTCCAGGACGGTCATCCCGTCGATCGCCTCCAGGACCTGGTCCTTGCTCATCGTCTTTGCCATCGGTTCCTTCCTTCGTCTCGTCAGGCGGCGCTGCCGCCCTCATTGGCTCGCTTCTGGTCGGCCACTGCGCTGAGCACGCCGACGAGATTTCGCAGATTGCCGGCCAGGACCCCGGCCATCCCGGCGATCGGGGCAGCCATGGCTCCCGCCAGGCGGCCGAGCAGCACCTCGCGGCTCGGCAGGTTCGCCAGCTGCTGGAAGGCGGCGGCGTTGACCGCCACCCCGCCCAGCAGGCCGCCGCGCAGGGCGACGACCCTGGAATATGGCCGGAGGGCCTCCTGCAACGCCTTCGCCAGCGCAGTCTCGTCGCCGGAGCTCGACGCGAGGGCGGTGGGCCCGGAGAGCAGCTCGTTCAGCTCTCCACGGCCCGCCTCGGCGGCGGCGATCTTCAGCAGGCGATTCTTGGCGACGTGCAGCTGCACCCCGCTGGCGCGCAGCGACCTCCGGACCGACTGCATCTCGGAGACCTTGAGTCCCCGATAGTCGGCGACGGCCAGCGCGGAGCTGGAGCGGAGCAGCTCCACCAGCTCGGCGATCGCCTGTCGTTTCGCATCGGTCGGCATCTGTCTTCCTTCTCAAACCTCCCTGGCATGAAGAACGGTCCCCGCGCGCACCTCGGCACGAGGACCGTCTCCGGTCGCTGCTGCCTCGGCGTGCCGCCGGCTCCTCGGCCGACGATTGGCCCGGGGCTCTCACCCGGCGCGCAACGCTGTCTGTGGCTTCTCTTCGGCTGTCCCGACGAGTCTCGAGTGATGGCCTCCTAAGCGCCAGCCGCTGCCAGCGCGGATGGGATGTCGACCCGCAGGCCGGGCCCCATGGTAGGGGCAACCGTCAGCGTCCGCATGTAGGTCCCCTTGGCCCCGCTCGGCTTGGCTCGGTTCACCGCGTCGACGAGGGTTGCGATGTTCGCCGAGAGCTGGTCCGGGGTGAAGCTGACGCGTCCCACCGGCGCGTGGACGATGCCCGCCCGATCGACCTTGAACTCGATCCGGCCGGACTTGATCTCCCCCACCGCCCGCTCGATGTCGAAGGTCACGGTGCCCGCCTTGGGGTTCGGCATGAGCCCGCGCGGGCCGAGCTTCTTCCCAAGGCGCCCGACCGTTCCCATCATGTCGGGCGTAGCGATAGCCACGTCGAAGTCGAACCAGCCGTCGTCGATCTTCTTGACCAGGTCGTCGCCGCCCACCTGGTCGGCGCCGGCGCGAAGCGCGTCCTGCGCCTTCTCGCCCTGGGCGAAGACGATCACCCGCGTCGTGCGTCCGGTGCCATGGGGAAGCACGACGGTGCCGCGCACCAGCTGATCGGCGTGGCGCGGGTCGATCCCCAGGCGCAGGTGCAGCTCGACGGTCGCGTCGAACTTCGAGGGAGAGACGCGTGGCAACAGCTCGCAGGCCTCGCCGATCGTGTAGCGGCGCTCATGATCGACCAGCCTCGCGGCGTCGATGTACTTCTTGCCGTGCGGCATCAGTCGGTCACCTCGATGCCCATGCTGCGCGCCGTGCCGGCCACGATGCGCATGGCGTGCTCGACGTCGTTCGCATTGAGGTCGGCCATCTTCGTCTCGGCGATCTCGCGCAGCTGACGCTGGGTGACCGTCCCGACCTTGTCGCGGTTCGGCTGTGCCGATCCCTTCTCGGTTCCCGCGGCACGCTTCAGCAGCGCGGCCGCGAGCGGTGCCTTGGTGACGAAGGTGAAGGAGCGGTCCTCGAAGACCGTGATCTCGGCCGGGACGACGTAGCCCGCCTGCGAGGCGGTCCGCTCGTTGAAGGCCTTGATGAACTCCATGATGTTGATGCCGTGCTGGCCGAGGGCCGGCCCCACGGGCGCAGCTGCCGTCGCCCTGGCCGCGGGGGCCTGGATCTTCAGGATTGCGCGGATCTTCTTGGCCAATACGTTCCTCCGAGGTGCAAGCGGGGCGGGTTGCGCCCCTCCCTCTCTACAGCTTGTCGATCTGCAGGAAGTCGAGCTCGACCGGCGTCTCGCGGCCGAAGATGCTGACCAGCACCTTGACCTTGTTGCGCTCCGGGTTGACCTCGTCGACGGTGCCGATGAACTCGGCGAAGGGACCGTCCTTGACACGGACGCTCTGCCCCTTGGTGAACTGGAGCTTGAACTTGGGCGCCTCGACCCCCATCTGCTTGAGGATCTTCTTGACCTCGCCCTCCATGAGCGGGGTCGGCCGGTTGCCCGATCCGACGAAGCTGGTCACGCCGGGCGTGTTGCGCACGACGTACCACGACTCATCGGTCATCACCATCTCGACCAGCACGTAGCCGGGGAAGACCTTCTTGTTGACGGTCTGGCGCTGGCCGTTCTTGATCTCGATCTCCTCCTCCATCGGCACCAGGACCTGGAAGATCTGGTCCTCCACCCCCATCGACTCGATGCGGTGCTCGAGGTTGGCCTTGACCTTGTTCTCGTAGCCGGAGTAGGTGTGGATCACGTACCACTGCTTCGTGGTGCGCTCGGCGGCATACGGATCATCCGGCTGTGGCGCCTCGCGGGAGAGGCGGGCGGCCTGGCGCGCCTCGTTGCGCGCCTCGGTCTCGGCGACCTGCTCGTCGGTCATTTGAGCACCTGTCCCAGCGCGTCGCGGAAGAGGGTGTCGAGCACGGCGATATAGGCCCCCACCGCGACCGAAACGGCGATCACGATCAGGGTCAGGTTGACGACCGTCTGGCGAGTCGGCCAGGCGACCTTCTTGAGCTCGGACCAGGCCTCGGTGAGGTACTGGCGAATCCCGCTGAACACGATGGCTCTTGTCTGCTCCTGATCTCTGATGGCGCCTGGACCGATGAATCTGGCAGGGGCGACAGGACTCGAACCTGCAACCGCTGGTTTTGGAGACCAGTGCTCTACCAGTTGAGCTACACCCCTACCGACGCGCTCTGCCTACTTCGTCTCCCGGTGCAGCGTGTGCTGCCGGCAGCGCGGGCAGAACTTGTTGAGCTCCATCCGGCCGGGGTCGTTCCGCTTGTTCTTGCGGGTGCTGTACGTGCGCTCCTTGCAGGTGGTGCACGCCAGCGATATCACTGGACGATTCTCGGCCTTGGCCACGGTGCGATGTCCTCGTCAGTCGCCCGTCGCCGCCCACGCCAAAGAAGGGCTGGTCACCGGGGGAAAGCCCGGTGATTCTAGGGCGTCGGCGTCGGGCCTGTCAACGCGACCCGGCCTGGGCGGCGCGACTAGACTGCCGGCCGTGACCACGCCGAGCCAACCGACCGAGGAGCTCGCCCGCATCGTCGAGGCGGCTCGACGGATGGGCGTCGAGCTCGACGAGGGCGAGGCGCTGCGCTGGCTGAGCGCCATGGCCGCCGACACTGGCGACGAGATCGTGCTCGATGCGGGGAGCGGCACCTTTGGCCATCGGGTCAGCATGCTCGACTTCTCCCCTGCCCACCTCGCCCACTTCCGTGCCATCGGCCGGATCGTCGGCTTCGAGGACCGGCCGGGGGTCGAGACTGCGCTCGCGCTCTCCGGATCGGCCGCCCAGTCGAAGATCCAGACGAACCCGGGCGACTGCGACTACTTCGAGCGTGTCAACATCCACGCGCCGACCCGCGCCGAGGCGTCCCGCATCCTCGGCGAGCTGATGCGCGACAAGGCGCTCGCCACCGAGCGCGGCGAAACGTATCGGCTGATCGAGGTGAAGTTCGGCTCCGCGCCGATGGACCTGCTCCGCGATGGGAAGCAGGTCTCCCGCGGCGGGGCGCTGAGCTGGAGGCCCTCCGAGGTGCGGGAGGGGCGGATCGACGCGACCTCGACGGCCGGCGCACCACTCACGCTGCGCTGGAGCGAGGTGGCGATCGACCCCGGCTGGTGCAAGCTCGACTGGGTCGTCGCCAACCCAGCCCGCGGCTCGCTGGCAAATGCCAGCAACATGCTCGACGTCACCTGGGAGGCGCCCGACGGCACGATCACCCCGCTTGACGGGCACCTGGACGGCTACTTCCAGGAGGTCTACCTGGAGGCCGATTCGATCCCGATCTTCTCGAAGCTGGTCCGCAATGCCACCCCGGACGCCCTCGACCAGTACGTCGCCCAGCTCGAGCACGAGGTGGCGAAGTACCTGACCCACGACCTCAACTACGGGAAGGCCGCCAAGCGGATGTACAACGTCTTCCGCCTCACCGGGCGCTACATCGACGCCGCCTACCTTCGAGAGCTCTTCGACGAGCCGGCGGCAATGCTCTACCAGGTCTGGGCCCTCGTACGCACCATCGACGACGCGATCAACCCTGAGGAGGCGACGACCATGCGCGAGGCGGTGGGCATGGCCGACGCGCTCATCAGCGAGGTGACTACCGTCCTCGAAGGGCCCGAGGAGGCGGAGATCGTCCGCACGCTCGTGCGACTGCGGGAGCAGCTCGACAGCAGTGACCTTGGGGCGGCCCTGACGGCTGACGCGGAGGCTGCCCGCGAGCTGCTCAAGAACCTCGTGAACAGCTTCTTCCACGATCGGCTGGTGGCGGTCCCGACGATCAACGAGTACATCGTCGGCGTGCAGGCTGGGCTCGCCTCGGGACCCTCCGGGTAGGTCAGGCGGGAGCGCCGTCCGTCGGGTCGGGCTGCTTGCGGCGCACCAGCACGACGCGGGTGAACGGCAGGCGGATGTCGCTGAAGACCTCGATGCTGACCAGAAAACCGATGAAGATGAGCACCACCCCGACGAACTCGCCGAGGAAGAAGGCCCACGTGATGCCGAAACGGTTGAGGCCGCTCGTGATCGACGGGACGAGCCCGCCCAGCGCGATCAGGATCGTGGCCGGCACGCGGCTGGTGAGCCGGCCCCGCACCAGCGCGACCACGGCGCCGGGCAGGGAGGCTGCGAAGTTGACGACGATCGCGATTGGCGCCAGCAGCAGGTTGGCGATGAGGCTCCCGGCGCCCCGGCTGCCGCCGAGCGAGTAGCGGATCACGCGGCGCTTCGGCATGAACAGGTAGGCGGAGTAGAGGGCGCCCATCACGAGCGCGAAGGCGCCGGTGATGTTGAAGAACGGAGTGAGGAGCCGCAGGTAGCCGGGGAAGAGATCGCCGATCGGGATCCCGGTGTGCGGATCGAGCGCGTACCCGGGGGCGGGAAGGGTGGCGGTGGCCATCATCACGATCGAGACCGCCGAGCCGCCGACGATCAGCGCCCCCGCGACATGCGCCCAGCGCACGTCGCCCCGGACGGTCAGCATGGCGACCGCCACGCCGCCGATCGCGGCGACCGCGAAGTAGACGAGCGGCGCCACCCCGGAGCCTGGGTAGTGGTAGCGCTGCTCTGTGAGGAAGGTGAACAGGCCCGCCAGGAAGAGCGAGATGGCGAACGCGTACCCGAAGCGAGTTCGCGCCAGCAGGTAGACCGTCCCGAGGCCGAGCCAGCCCGCCACCCAGACTGCCCCGAACAGGTACCAGGTGCGGTAGAGGAGCTCGTTCCAGCCCACGATGCCGGCGATCGCCTCGCTCCCCGCGGCGACCCCGAACCAGACCAGGCCGATCGTCCAGACCAGCTGGTACGGCTTGCGGCGGCGGACCCACTGGTCGGCGACCGTCGCGGCGAAGAGGAAGCAGAGGATTGCGCTCAGGGAGGGGAGCACCACGTTGAGGTTCATCGCGTCTGGATCGTGACCCCGTCTGCTGATTCCCGGCGGAAGATGGAGCCCACGTCCGGGCTCGAACCGGAGACCTCGTCCTTACCAAGGACGTGCTCTGCCAACTGAGCTACGTGGGCGCGCATGGATTGTGCCGGAACCGCGCGACGGGGGGCAACCATCGGTCTAACCGGGTAAACCTATGTATCAGATCTTCCTGGACCCGATGGTGGTGGGCAGGGAGGGAATCGAACCCCCACAGTCGAAGACGGCTGATCTACAGTCAGCGGAGCTCACCACCTGCTCAACCTACCCACGGAACCCGATCGACAGTGGTGCGCTGTCGACCGAGCGGGAGTATAGCGAAGGGCGGCGCGACCCCTCAACCCGGCGCGAGGGTGGAGCCGACGGAGGGAATCGAACCCACAACCGGCGGTTTACAAAACCGCTGCTCTACCGTTGAGCTACGTCGGCCTCGCGCTCGATTCTAGCCTCGACCCGGCCGCAGCTCGCTGCCGCACTGCCTCGAAGAGGAGGAGCGCCCCGGCGGTGGCCGCGTTCAGGCTGGCGATCCGGCCGGCCATCGGGAAGCGCACGAGCAGGTCGCATCGGCGGCGCATGGCGCCGGAGACGCCGCTCCCCTCGCTGCCGACCACGATCGCGATCGGTCCGGTCAGGTCCGCCTCCCAGGCGAGGTGCGGCGCGTCCTGGTCGGCCGCCACGAGGCGCAGGCCGCGGGCCTGGAGCTCCCGCACCGTCTCGCCCAGCCCCTCGACCCGAGCGAGGAGCAGGTGCTCGCTTGCCCCCGCCGACGCCTTGACAGCCGCCGCCGAGAGCGGAGCGGCCGCTCGCTCGGGAAACACCACGCCGTCGACCCCGGCCGCCTCGGCGGAGCGCAGGAGCGTGCCGAAGTTGGTCGGGTCCTGGAGGTTCTCGAGGATCAGCAGAAAAGGGTCGTGGGCGCGGATGACCGCCCTGGCAAGGAGCTCGGCGACGTCGGCGAATCGCCGCTCGGCGACCTCCAGCAGGACCCCCTGGTGGCCGTCGAACCCGGCCAGCCGCTGGAGCCGGTTCGGATCGATCGACTCGACCGGGACCGATGCCCTGCGGGCGGCCGCGAGCAAGTCGTTCAGCTCCGGCCCGGGGCGAGCGGTGGAGGCGACCAGCAGGCGGGCCGCGGGACGCCCTGCGGCGAGCGCCTCGGCGACCGGCCGCCGGCCGCCGATCCAGTCGCTCATGCGCGGCCGATCACTGCCACCGCGAAGGCCGCGAGCCCCTCGGTCCCGCCGAACCCGAGCCCATCCGAGGTGGTGCCCTTGACGCTGACCGCATCGGCCCCGATCCCGCAGAGGCTCGCCACCCGGGCGGCCATCTCGTCGCGGCGCGGCGCGATCGCCGGGTGGTGCGCGACGATCGCGAGGTCGATCGCGATCGGCCGCCAGCCGGCTGTGCGGATCCGCTCCAGGGCGCCGCGCAGGAGGTCCGCCGAGTCCGCGCCACGCCAGCGCTCGTCGCTCGGCGGGTAGAGCGACCCGATGTCCCCGAGCGCTGCCGCGCCGAGCAGCGCATCGATGACGGCATGCAGCGCGGCGTCTCCGTCGGAGTGTCCCGCCAGCCCCGGCTCCCCGCTGAACGCAAGCCCACCGAGCCGCAGCGGCACGGTGGGATCGAAGCGATGCGCGTCGAACCCGATCCCCGCTCGCTCGCCCGGCCGAACCTCCGGCGCGCCGAGGGGCACCACGCGCGAGGCCAGGAGCCCGGCGAGCGGCCACTCGTCTCCCGGCTCGGTGAGCTTCCGGTTGCCCGGCTCGCCCGGGATGGCGTTGACCGCGACGCCGCCCGCCGCCAGCGCCTCCGCCTCGTCGGTGACCTTCCGGCCCCACGCCTGCGCCTCCTCGAGAGCCGCGCGCAGGACGACCAGGGTCGCCGCCTGCGGGGTCTGGGCCGCCGCCATGCCCAGGCGGTCGATGGCCGCCACGACCCGGCCGCTGCCGTCGATCCTTTTGAGGGCATCATGGAGCTCACCCACCGGGATCGCGCCCGTGGTCGGGGTGACCGCCGCGACGATGCGCTCCATCAGCTCCGGCGAGGCGCCGGGGCGCGCCGCGTCGTGGATCAGCACGACCGCCTCCTCCGGGAAGCCTGCGGCAGTCAGGGCGGCGATCCCCGCGAGCGCGGAATCGGCACGCTCCTCACCCCCGGCCACCACCCTGCATCGGCCGCGGGAGGCTTCGGGGATGGCCGCCGCGAACCGCTCGGTGGAGTCGGCCGGCACGACCACGATCACGTAGGACATGTTCCGGACCGCGAGCAGCGCGTCGAGGCTCCAGCGCCAGGCGGGCCGGCCGGAGAACTCGATCCAGAGCTTGTCGCCACCCATCCGGCGCCCGCGGCCCGCCGCCACCAGGATCGCGCCGACCTGCCCTTCCACCCTAGGCGTCGCGACCTGGGCGCGGCTCCTCACGCGGCTGCGCGAAGATCATGCGCCCCGCAACCGTCTGCAGCACGCGCGTGACCGTGACGCCCACCTCGCGGTTCATGAATCGGTTCCCGCCCTCGACCACGATCATGGTCCCATCATCCTGGTAGCCCACCCCTTGTCCCGGCTCCTTCCCCTCCTGGATGATCCTGACGCTCATCTCCTCGCCGGGATGGACGACCGCCTTGACCGCGTTCGCCAGCTCGTTGATGTTGAGGACTCGGATTCCCTGCAGCTCGGCGACCCGGTTGAGGTTGAAGTCGTTGGTCAGGATCGCCGCGCCACGATCCCGTGCGAAGGCGACCAGCTTCGCGTCGACCTCGGTGATCTCCGGGTAGGTCTCCTCGCTGACCTCGACCGGCGAGATGGAATCCTTCTGCAGGGCGGTGAGCATCTCGAGTCCGCGCCGGCCGCGGTTGCGCCGGATCGCATCCGGCGAGTCGGCGATCCGCTGCAGCTCGTCGAGGACGAAGCGCGGCACGATCAGCGTGCCAAGGATGAAGCCGGTCCGTCCCACGTCCACGATCCGGCCGTCGATCACCGAGCTGGTGTCGATCAGGATCGTCGAGAAGGCTCCCCGACGACGCGTGCCGGGCAGGATCCCCGCGAAGGCCGGGACCAGGACGTCGCGCTTGTACATCGTCGCCGACAGGAGGCCGAGCGCCAGCACCACCGCCACGATCGGCGGCAGGACCGACCCGGCCCACCCGCCGATCGAGCTGAGCGGGATCCCCGCGAAGACTCCCATCAGCAGGCCGATCACGATCGCCCCCACCCCGAGCGCGTACTCCCCCGCGCCGGCCTGCGCGAGGCGGTCGACCGCCCAGCGAGCGGGGCGGACCGTGACGTAGGGGATCGCCAGATACCCGAAGAGGAGGGTGGCCGCGACCATCGCCATCAGGAAGGCGGGCCGATTCGGCGCGTCGATGAGCGTGCTCGACTTCTGGAGAATGAGCAGCCCAAGCGCGAATCCCAGCAACGTGCCGAGGAGGGCGCCGACGAGCTGGATGATCTTGGTCATGAGCCGATGAGTCCGTGAATGATCCGATGGCGCGGGCCAATGAATCGACGACGGATGAATGCCAATCCCGCGCCCGCCATACGGCGGGCGGCCACCTTAGCACCTGGGAATCGGCGCAACAATGGGTGCGAGGGGTCAACCCTCGACCAGCGCCTCGCGCAACGCCTCGCGCAGATCGCGCGCCGAGACGAGCCGGCCGCCCGGTGTCGAGGCCCCGGCCCCTCGAGCCGGACCGGTCACCAGCCGATCGAACCCGAGCCGAGCCGCCTCGGCCATGCGCCGCTCCATGCGCGCAGCGGGCCGCACCCGTCCTGACAGCGACAGCTCCCCGGCGAGCACCGTGCCCTCGCGGACTGGGCGCTCGCGGAGCGATGAGGCGAGCGCGGTGGCGACGGCCAGGTCAGCGGCGGGCTCCTCGATCCGCAGGCCACCGGCCACGTTCACATAGACGTCGTGGCCGGTCAGGTTGAGCCCGGCGTGTCGCGCGAGCACCGCAATCAGCATCAGGACCCGGTTCACGTCGATGCCGGTCGTGGCGCGCCGCGGCGACCCGTAACCGGCCGGCGCCACCAGGGCCTGGATCTCGACCGCGAGCGGGCGCGTCCCCTCGAGCGTGATCGTGATCGCGCTGCCGGCAACCGGCGGCTGCTCGGACTCGAGGAAGAAGCGGCTCGCATCCGCCACCTCGACCAGCCCCTCGCTGCGCATCTCGAGCACCCCCACCTCATCGGTCGAGCCGTATCGGTTCTTGGCCGCCCGCAGCAGGCGCGTCGTCCCCATCCGCTCCCCCTCGAGGTAGATGACTGCGTCGACCAGGTGCTCGAGGGTCCGCGGCCCGGCCACGGTTCCCTCCTTCGTCACGTGGCCCACCAACGCAACACAGGTCGTGCCGGCCTTCGCCACCTCGGCCAGTCGCGTGGCCACCTCGCGCACCTGCCCCACGCTCCCGGCGGGGCCGCCAAGCTCAGCGCTGGCGAAGGTCTGCACGCTGTCGACCACGGCCAGGGCCGGCATGGTCGCCTCGATCGCGCCCACGGCGGTCGCGAGGTCCGTGGTCGCGACAAGCCCCACGCCGTCGACCACTGCCCCGACCCGTTCGGCCCGGCCGCGAACCTGCGAGGCCGATTCCTCACCGGTCAGGTAGAGGACGGCGTGGCCGGCAGCGGCGAGGCGCCCCGCCAGCTGGAGGAGCAGGGTGCTCTTCCCGATCCCGGGGTCGCCGCCGAAGAGGACGATGGAGCCGGGGACCAGCCCGCCGCCCAGGACGCGGTCGAGCTCGCCGATCCCGCTCGCCAGTCGCGACGCCTCGGCGCTGCTGACCGTGCCGATCGGGAAGATCGCCGCAGAGCCCGCGGAGGCGGCACGCTCACGAGTCCGGGAGGCACCGCCGGAGGGAGCTGTCCGGGAGACGACGGTCTCCACCAGGGTGTTCCAGGCCTCGCACGACGGGCACTGGCCGGACCAGCGCGGCGAGCTGGCGCCGCATTGCTGGCAGACGTAGACGGAACGGATGGCAGGCACGGGTCTCGCCATCTTGCCACGCGGCTGCGTACCGCCGCGTTATCGCCCGGTCAGCGGGCCTTGACCGGCTCCTTGGCTTCCTTTCGGGCCTGGCGCTCGATGATCAGCCCATCGGGCGTGGCGTCGACGATGATCGTGTCGCCGGCCTCGAACGTGGCCTGGAGCATCCGCTCGGCGAGCGGGTCCTCGATCTGCTGCTGGATCTCGCGACGGAGCGGCCGCGCCCCGAAGGCGAGGTCGTAGCCCTTCACGATGATCGCGTCCTTGGCCGCGTCGGTGACGATCAGCTCCATCTGCTGACCCGCCAGCTGCGCCTTCACGCGCGAGAGGAGCAGGTCCACGATCTCGCGGATCTCCTCGCGGGTCAGCTCGCGGAAGACGACGGTGGCGTCGATCCGGTTGAGGAACTCGGGGCGGAAGACGTTCTTCAGCTCGCCAAGCACCTTCTCCTTCATGCGTTCGTAGTCGGCGCTGGCCTGGACCTTCGAGCCCGCCTCGCCCTCGGCGCGGAACCCGATCCGCGAGTCCTTCTGGAGGAGCTGCGCGCCGACGTTGCTCGTCATGATGATGATCGTGTTGCGGAAGTCGACCCGCCGCCCCTTGGCATCGGTCAGGTGCCCGTCCTCGAGGATCTGGAGAAGGATGTTGAACACCTCGGGGTGCGCCTTCTCGATCTCGTCGAGCAGCACGACGCTGTAGCTCTTGCGACGGACCGCCTCGGTGAGCTGGCCGCCCTCGTCGTAGCCGACGTAGCCGGGAGGGGCACCGACCAGGCGCGAGACGTTGTGGCGCTCCATGAACTCGCTCATGTCGATCTTCACGAGGGCATCCTCGGAGCCGAACATGAACTCCGCGAGGGCGCGGGCCAGCTCGGTCTTGCCGACCCCGGTGGGGCCCATGAAGATGAACGAGCCGATCGGGCGCTTGGGGTCCTTCAGGCCGGCCCGGGCACGACGAACTGCCTTCGAGACGATCTCGATCGCCTCCTGCTGCCCGATGACCCGCTTGTGGATCGCGTCCTCCATGTGGAGCAGCCGCTCGGACTCCTCGGCGCTGATCCGGATCACCGGGATCCCGGTCCACATGCTGACGACCTGGGCGATCTCCTCCTCGGTGACGACCGGGACGTCCTTCGCCGCCTCCTCGTGCCACGCGGTCCGGAGCGCCTCGATATGCTCCTTCCCCTGCGCCTCTTCATCGCGCAGGCGAGCCGCCGCTTCGTAGTCCTGGGCGGCGATCGCCTCGTCCTTCTGACGCGTTACCTCCTCGAGCTCGCGCTGCGCCTCCTTGATCTCTGGCGGCGCCTTCGACTGGCGCAGGCGCACGCGCGACCCCGCCTCGTCCATCAGGTCGATCGCCTTGTCGGGGAGCGCGCGATCCGCGACGTAGCGGACCGACAGGTCGACCGCGGCATGGACCGCCTCGTCGCTGATCTTGACGTGGTGGTGGTCCTCGTAGCGCGAGCGGATCCCGAACAGGATCGCGACCGCCTCGTCTACGGTGGGCTCCTCGACCATCACTGGCTGGAAGCGGCGCTCGAGGGCGGCATCCTTCTCGATGTACTTGCGATACTCGTCGAGCGTCGTGGCGCCGATGCACTGCAGCTCGCCCCGGGAGAGCGGCGGCTTCAGGATGTTGGCGGCGTCGATCGCCCCTTCGGCCGCGCCCGCGCCCACGAGCGTGTGGAGCTCGTCGATGAAGAGGACGCTGTCGCTGCTGCTGCGGAGCTCCTCGATGATCTTCTTGAGGCGCTCCTCGAACTCGCCGCGGTACTTCGTGCCGGCCACCAGCGAGCCGATGTCCAGGGTGAGCACCCGCTTGTCGGCGAGCGTCTCGGGCACGTCGCCGCTCACGATGCGGTGCGCCAGCCCCTCCGCGATCGCGGTCTTGCCGACGCCTGGCTCCCCGATCAGGGCGGGGTTGTTCTTGGTGCGCCGGCTCAGGATCTGGATGACCCGCTCGATCTCCTTCTCGCGCCCGATCACCGGGTCGAGCTTGCCGGAGCGGGCCGCCTCGGTCAGGTTGATCCCCAGCTGATCGAGCGTGGGGGTCTTCGACGGTCGCTTCGTCTCCTGGGCCGGGGAGACGCTCGTGCTCTGGCTCAGGACGTGGATCACCTGGTGCCGCACCTTGTCGAGGTTCACGCCGAGGCTCTCGAGCACGCCGGCGGCGATCCCCTCGCCCTCCCGGACGAGGCCGAGCAGCAGGTGCTCGGTGCCGATGTAGTTGTGGCCCAGTCGGCGCGCCTCGTCGATGGCCAGCTCGATCACGCGCTTGGCGCGGGGCGTGAGGCCCACCTCGCCGACGACCGGCCGATCACCCCGGCCGATGATGAACTCGACCGCGGTCCGGACCTTGGAGAGCTCAACGTTCATGTTCTCGAGGACGCGTGCCGCCACCCCCTCGCCCTCCCGGACGAGCCCGAGCAGCAGGTGCTCGGTGCCGATGTAGTTGTGGTTGAAGCGCTGCGCCTCGTCCTGGGCGAGCGTCAGCACCTTGCGCGCTCGATCGGTGAACTTGTCGAAGCGGTCCATGGCATGTCCCTGCGTGATGGCCCGGTACCCCGATGGGGCACCGAACGTTGCGAGAGTGTAGAGCACCACTCGAGCGTGGCGCCTTCAATAGGTACTACGACCTACGGCACGCGGTTCAGGGCGAAGTCAGCCCGATGCGGGCGTCGGCCAGTGGCCAGGACCGATCTACGAGGCCTCGGGCTCGGCGTCGGCCGCCGCGATGACCGGCTCGGCCTCTGGCTCAGGAGCCGTCTCTGCCTCGGGCTCGGCAACCGTTGGTTCGGGCTCGGCAACCGTTGGCTCGGGCTCGGCAACCGTCGGCTCGGGCTCGGCAACCGTCGGCTCGGGCTCCGCAATGGCCTCGGCCACGGCCTCGGCATCAGCGACGGCCTCGACTTCCTCAACCGCCTTCGGCGCTGCCTTGGCCTTCTTGGGCCGCGTGGCGCGCAGCTGGTCGAGGAGGCCGGACTCCGCGAAGGCCGCCGCCATGGTGTTGTCGATCCCCTCGTCCGGCTCGCTGATCGCGTCCTCGGGCCGGTAGTCGCGGTCGCGCCGATCGCGACGCTCCCCACGGCCGCGCTGCGGCCGCTCCTCGAAGCGGGCGGCGGCTGGCGCTGCCCCCCCGATGGTTGCCGGTGCCGGCGGTGCCGGCGGGGCGGCAGGGCGCTCCTCGGCCTGCTTCAGGGAGAGGCCAAGGCGATGCCGCTCGGAGTCGAGGCTGATGATCTTGAGGTTGAGGGTGTCGCCCTCCTTGACCACATCGCCCGGATGCGCCACCCGCTGGTTCGACAGCTCGCTGATGTGGATCAGGCCCTCGAGCCCCTCCTCCACGCGCACGAAGGCGCCGAAGTTGACGAGCTTGGTGACCGTGCCGGCGATGACGTCGCCGATCTTGTACTTGGCGACCGACTCCTGCCACGGATCGGGCTGGAGGCGGCGGATCGAGAGGCTGATCCTCCCCCGCTCGTGGTTGATGTCGATCACCTCGGCCTCGACCTCGTCGCCGATGGCGTATGCGGTCTCAGGGTTGTTCACCTTGTTCCACGACAGCTCGCTCTTGTGAACGAGGCCGTCGATCCCGCCGAGGTCGATGAAGACGCCGAACGGCGCGATGCTGCGCACGGTGCCCTGCACCCGCTGCGAGACCTGGAGCGAGCTGAACAGCTCGTCGCGCTTCTCGCGTCGCTCCTCGTAGAGCGCCACCTTCTCGGACAGGATCAGACGATTCGCCTTGCGATTGACCTCGAGGATCTTGAGTCGCAGCGTGCGGCCCACGAACGGCTGGAGCTTCTCGGCGATCTCCTGGGCCGCGTCACGGGGCTGCTCGTCCCGCGGACGCCGCGGGAAGTCAACGATCTGGGAGATCGGGACGAAGCCGCGCACGCCCAGGTCGACGATCAGGCCGCCCTTGTTGTGGTCGATCACCCGCGCCTCGACGATCTCCCCGGCATCGAAGCGCTCCTGCATGGCGCGCCACTTGCGCTCCAGGCCGGCGCGACGCAGCGAGAGGACGGCGTGCCCCTCGGGCGACTCGGGCTGAAGCACGTAGACGAGGACCTCGTCGCCGACCTTCAGCTCGGTGCGCGTCTACTCGCCCTCGCGCGGACCGCGGCGGCTCATCAGCTCGCGATTTGAGACGACCCCCTCGCTCTTGCCGCCGAAGTCGACCAGGATCTCGTCTGGATCGATGCGGACCACGGTCCCCTCGACGACGTCGCCATGCTTGAGGCTCTTGACCTCGTTGGAGGGATCCTCGAGGAGCTGGGCCATCGTCAGCGGCTCGAGGTCGGGAGCAGTCTCCGCCTCGGCCGCCGTCGGCTCGGGCTCGGCGGCCGCTTCGACGATCATCGGCTCCGGGGCCGGCTCGGGCTCGGTGGCGGGTGCGACCTCGGGCTCGGCGGCCGCTTCGACGATCATCGGCTCCGGGGCCGGCTCGGGCTCGGGCACCACGGGCTCAACCGGCACGTCCGGGGGCGTCGCATCGGCGGTCATCTCCGCTGGCTCGTCCGCGGCGTCCGCTGCCTCTGCCGCAGCTGGGGAAGGGTCCTCGGGCTGCGGCTCAGGCTGATTCGTTTCGTCGGTCAAGTCCGTGTACGCTCCTTGGATGCGATGTCCCCGCAGCAACAACGCCCTCCGCAGGCGGAGGGCGTCTCGTGGATCGGGTTGGCTCAGGCGGAAGCTTCCTTCATGGTCGATTTGACGACTCGGGTGCTCCTCCGTAACGGCCGATGGGAGAGGCGCGCATCCGCGCGTGGCTATGCGGTTGTTGACTCCAGAGCCGCAGGAGCATACCACACGGTCAAGCGTGCTCAGCCATGCCTGAACTGCCCGACCTGACGATCGTTGCCGAGGAGCTCCAGGCCCGCGCGACGGGGCGCGTCGTGATCGAGGCGACAGCCCCGACGCCGATCTTGGTGCGGGCCACTCCCGCCGACCTGAGGGAGCTGGTCGGGACGACCCTGCGGAGCGCGAAACGGCGGGGCAAGTTCCTGCTCCTCGGCTTCGGCCGCAATGGCGTCGAGCTCCGAATCCTGGCCGCGAATCCGATGCTGGCGGGACGCTTCTGGCTCCTCGACCCGGGTGCCGGAAAGGTCCGTGCGCGCACGGGGCTGCGCCTTCGCTTCGCCGATGGACGAGAGCTGCGCTACGTCGACCGCGAGATGCTGGGCAAGCTCTACCTCGTCCGCCCCGACGCGCTCGACTCGATCCCGGGCTGGAGGGAGATGGGACCTGATGCCGATGACCCGGCGCTCACCCTGGACCGATTCCGCGAGCGGATCCGCCGGCATCCGGGGGAGCTCAAATCGCTCCTTCGCAACAGCCGCTTCGTGGCGGGCATCGGCAACGCGTACAGCGACGAGATCCTGTGGGAGGCACAGCTCGCCCCACTGCGACGCCGGAGCACGCTGAAGCCCGAAGAGATCGACCGGCTCTACGCCGCGATGCGCTCCGTCCTGGCCGAGGCCACCGCGCGCCTTCGCACCCTCGTGCCGCCCGACATCCAGACCCAGCATCGTGAGTTCCTCAAAGTGCATCTCCGTGGCGGAGAGCCCTGCCCGCGCTGCGGCCGTACGCTGCGCCAGATCGGCGGCGACGAGGCGACCACCTTCTGCCGGGGATGCCAGCCGCCGATGTGACCCAGCCCGGGATCAGGGGATGATCAGCACCTGCCCGATGTTCAGGACGGCACTCAAGGTGATCCC
Organism: Candidatus Limnocylindria bacterium; assembly: GCA_041499395.1. Lineage (GTDB taxonomy): Bacteria > Chloroflexota > Limnocylindria > QHBO01 > QHBO01 > CF-167. Next base: position 3,038 of record JBGQKH010000024.1, on the reverse strand, counting down.
GTTAGCGGCCGCAACCGCCGCTGCCGTTGTGCCGAAGCGCGCAGCGATCGTTGACAGCGTGTCGTTCTTCTGTACCCGGTAGGTGCGCTGCGTGGGCGCAGGCGTCGGGGTGGGGGCCGCCGTGGGCTGCGAGGTCGGCGCGGGGGTAGGCGGTGGCCCGGTGGGGCTTGCCGTGGGGATCGCGCTAGGCGTCGCGGCAGCGGTCGGCGACGGTGTGGGGCTCGCGGTCGACGACGGCACTCTGCCGAGCATGCCCAAGGCATTGGCGAGCAGCAGGAGCATCACGACGGCTCCGCCAACCGCGCCGATCAGCAGCGATCGTCTGCTGACGCGCGCGACGGGCGGGGCCGCCAGGTTGCGCCAGGCCGGCTCCGGCTCGAGGATCAGGCGCGTGCGGCCGAACGCGACGTCGGGCGCGACCCGTGGCAGGCCGCTCGAAGCCGCCAACCACGCCGTGCGGGCAGCCGCGAAGCGCTCGCAGCGGGCATGGGCCTCGGTGAGGCAGAGCTGCGCCTGGCGTGCCCGCTCGAGCGGCGCGGGCGGGGTGATGGCGTGGCAGCGGTGCTCCGGGTCGAAGCCATCGGCCACCGTGCGACCGTCGTCCGCCAGCGCAAGGTAGGGACAGATGCGGTCCACGAAGCGAGGATAGCGCGGAGGTCGCTTGCCGACAGCCGGGCTGACGTGCCCAGAAATGAACTATCCCGGCGACGACCTATCTTCCCAGGGAGTTGCCCCCCAAGTATCTTCGGCGCTGGAGAGCTTAACTTCCGTGTTCGGGATGGGAACGGGTGGTTCCTCTCCGCTAGCGTCACCGGGATAGATCTTCAATTGGCGCGACCCGCCATCGGCTGATGGCGCGCGAACCGGTCGACTGGAAGCGTCGAATCATCGCGGAGCCGGTCATTGCCGGCGTCCGAACGCAGTCCAGCAGCGTGCTAGACGCGTGAATTAGGTCAAGCCCTCGACCATTAGTACCGCTTCGCTGAACACATCACTGTGCTTGCACGTGCGGCCTATCAAACAGCTGGTCTCGCTGCGGTCTTACCCGGTTACCCGGTGGGGAACCTCATCTTGAGGCGAGCTTCGCACTTAGATGCTTTCAGTGCTTATCCCATCCGAACATACCTACCCAGCAATGCCGCTGGCGCGACAACTGGCACAACATTGGTTCGTCCACTCCGGTCCTCTCGTACTAGGAGCAGCTCCTCTCAAGTTCCCTACGCCCACGGCGGATAGAGACCGAACTGTCTCACGACGTTCTGAACCCAGCTCGCGTACCGCTTTAATTGGCGAACAGCCAAACCCTTGGGACGTACTTCCGCCCCAGGATGCGACGAGCCGACATCGAGGTGCCAAACGGTGCCGTCGATGTGAACTCTTGGGCACCATAAGCCTGTTATCCCCAGGGTAGCTTTTATCCGTTGAGTGATACCCCTTCCACTCGGAGGTACCAGATCACTAAGCCCGACTTTCGTCTCTGCTCGACGTGTAAGTCTCGCAGTCAAGCACCCTTATGCCTTTGCACTCTTCGGCTGGTTTCCATTCAGCCTGAGGGTACCGTTGGGCGCCTCCGTTACTCTTTAGGAGGCGACCGCCCCAGTCAAACTGCCCACCAGACACTGTCCAGCGCCCGGATCACGGGCTGCTGTTAGAGCCGAAATCCAACAAGGGTGGTATTTCAACGCTGACTCCACCGAGGCTAGCGCCCCAGCTTCCCAGTCTCCCACCTATCCTACACATGCTGAACCTCAGTCCAATATCAAGCTGCAGTAAAGCTCCATGGGGTCTTTTTGCCCTGCCGCGGGTAACCTGCATCTTCACAGGTATTTCAATTTCGCCGGATCCCTCGTTGAGACAGCGCCCAGATCGTTACGCCATTCGTGCGGGTCGGAACTTACCCGACAAGGAATTTCGCTACCTTAGTACCGTTATAGTTACGGCAGCCGTTTACCGGGGCTTCAATTCAGGGCTTGCACCCCTCCTCTTAACCTTCCGGCACTGGGCAGGCGTCAGCCCCTATACGTCAGCTTTCGCTTTAGCAGAGACCTGTGTTTTTGCTAAACAGTCGCCTGGGCCATTTCACTGCGGCCTCGATCAGCCTCTCACCGCAAAGTGAGCCACTGCGAGGCACCCCTTCTCCCGAAGTTACGGGGTCAATTTGCCGAGTTCCTTAACGAGGGTTCTTCCGATCGCCTTGGTATGCTCTACCCGTCTACCTGCGTCGGTTTGCGGTACGGACGCCTTCAATCTCGCTAGACACTTTTCTTGCAGGATCGGCTCAGTCGAATCAGCTTTCGCCTTTCATTCGCTGCTCGGAGTTAATGAGAGGACGGATTTGCCTGTCCTCTCCCCCTACCGGCTTAGACGCACATAGCCAAAAGTGCGCTCAACCTACCGTTCCCAGTCATGCCCTTGCTCCCAAGCCCGCTTCTCACTGGCTGCCTCGACAACCGAAGTCGCCTCAGCGCACCAGCGTCCACGAGCCAGGCACCTTGCGGTGCAAACGATCTCTGGCGGTATCGGAATATCAACCGATTGTCCATCGCCTACGGCTCTCGCCCTCGGCTTAGGCCCGACTAACCCTGAGCGGATTAACCTTCCTCAGGAAACCTTAGACATACGGCGTGCACGTTTCTCGCGTGCATTTCGCTACTCATGCCGGCATTCGCACTTCCGTCCACTCCAGCCGTTCTCACGATCGACCTTCACTGCTGACGGAACGCTCCCCTACCACCGCCGCACCCGAAGGTGCGCACGATCCGAAGCTTCGGTACCAGGCTTGAGCCCCGTTGGATCTTCGGCGCGGAATCACTTGACCAGTGAGCTATTACGCACTCTTTAAATGGTGGCTGCTTCTGAGCCAACATCCTGGTTGTCTGTGCAACTCCACATCCTTCCCCACTTAGCCTGGATTTTGGGACCTTAGCTGTCGGTCCGGACTGTTTTCCTCTTGACCACGAAGCTTAGCCCTCGCAGTCTGACTCCCGGGCTCTTGAATCACGGGATTCGGAGTTTGGTTGGGGTTGGTAAGCGGGAAG
>JBGQKH010000023.1:0-20315 GCA_041499395.1 Candidatus Limnocylindria bacterium | reverse complement strand
GGCTGTGCTCTCCAGCGAAGGGGTGATCCAGTTGCCCGAGGAGTTCTTCACATTGCCGAACGGCACATTGTTCTGGATCGCGTACGAGAGCTCGATGTAGCCGAGGGCACCGGGGGTCCCGGTGATGGTCGTGCTCACGCCGGCGTTCCCCTTGCCGCCCAGGCCGACCGGCCAGCTGACCTCCTTGCCGCTGCACGGGTTGACCTTGGCCTTCCAGTCGGTGCTCACCTTGCACAGGTAGGTCGTGAAGGCGTTGGTCGTGCCCGACCCGTCGGAGCGATGCGCGACGGTGATGGTGAGGTTCGGGAAGTTGATGCCCGTGTTGTCGGCTGCGATCGCCGGGTCGTTCCAGTTCTTGATCTGGCCCGTGAAGATCTTGCCGATCACCTCGGGGCTGAAGTTGATCGGCTTCGAGACCCCGCCGAGGTTGTACGCCATCACGATGGCGCCGAAGACGGTCGGGATGTGAATCGCGGGTGAGCCGTTGGCGCTCTCCGCGGCAGCCTTCTCGGTGTCCTTGAGCGGCGCGTCCGAGCCGGCGAACTGGACGATGTTCGAGGTGAAGTCCTTGACACCCTGCCCGGATCCACCGCCCGTGTAGCTGATCTGGATCCCTGTCGCGGTGGCGTAGTCCTGCGCCCACTGCTCGTAGACCGGCTGCGGGAAGGTCGCCCCGTCGGCCGTGATCGCCCCTGAGTAGTCCGGCTTGGGCGGAACCTGCGTGAGGTCGATCGCCTTGGCCGATGGAGCCACGGATGCGACCGCGGACGCGACGGCCGTGGCGGAGGGCGACGCGCCTGCGTTGCACGCGGCCAGCAGGGCGGAGGCGGCGACCGCGAGCGTGAGGAGCGGGCGCCGCTGCATTCGCGAGTTCAAATCGGGATCTCCTTGACTGCGGTGGTCCGGATGCGCCATCGGGGCGCCGGGATCAGACGCTGCCACGGTGACCCCGGCCGCTTAATGCAGCCTTATCGGGGTGTCAAACATGCGTTAAGCGGACCGCCCGGCTTTAGCGATGCCCAATTCGCTGCTGCGGCCGCGCGACAAGCGTGTGGCGGGCTGTCGCCATCGCCCACATCGCAACCGTTGCCAGGGCGAGTACGGAGAGTGCCGCCGTCTCGCCGGCAACGATGGCCAGCAGCCCGGCGGCCACCGCGATGAGGCCCAGGCCTGATGTCGTGGCAAGGTAGAGTCGCGAACCCCGCAGCAGCTGACCGAAGCCGGGCACGACAGCCGACGCGGACGCTGCGATCCCAAGCGCCAGCACGGTGGCAGCCACCCCACCGACGGTCATGAACTCCGGAAGATCGGCGCCGAGCGCCCATGCCGCGTAGACAGCAAGGGCGATGGCGACCAGGAGCGTTGCGAGCGCGTCACGCCACGGAACTCGCATGGCGAAATCCTCCTTCAGCGCTTCAGGCCATGTCGGCCACACAAAATGGTGCTGCCAGCCGGATCGGAAGGAAAGTGCCGAAGGTCGCAAGAACGGTTGTTCCGATGTATCAGGATGATGCGAACAACGACCTCAGGAGGATCAACGACATGCCTGCCGCCCTCGTGGCGCTGACCGGCCTGGCGGCCGGCGTCCTCTCCGGGCTGTTCGGGATCGGGGGTGGGGTGATCATCGTCCCGCTCCTGCTGCTGCTCGGCTTCACCGTCCAGCAGGCCGCGGGCACCTCGCTCGCCGCGCTGCTGCTGCCGGTGGGCCTGTTCGGGGCCATCCAGTATTGGCAGGCCGGCCAGGTCAACGTGATGCACGCGGCCGTCCTCGCCCTTGGCCTGCTGCTGGGTGCCTTCCTCGGAGCGCGCCTGGGACTCTCGCTCCCGAGCGAGGTCGTTCAGCGCGCCTTCGGCGTATTGCTCGTCGTAGTCGGCCTGCGCCTCGCGCTCCTCGCCTAGGAGGCGACGTCAGCCGAAGATCGGCTTCAACACGAGGTAGGCGAGGGCCGCCATGGTGGCCGATGCCGGCAGTGTCAGCACCCAGGCGACCCCGATCCGGCGTGCGACGCCCCAGTGCACGGCGTTGAAGCGGTCGGACGAGCCGACTCCCAGGATCGCGCTCGAGATGACGTGGGTCGTGCTCACCGGCATCCCCAGCGTCGACGCGCCGAAGATGATCGTCGCGGCGGCAGTCTCAGCAGCGAACCCGTGCACCGGATCGAGCTTGACGACCTTGGTCCCCATCGTGCGAATGATCCGCCAGCCACCGGCCGCCGTCCCGAGCGAGATGGCGCTCGCGGCCAGGATGATCACCCAGAGCGGCACCTTGAACTCGGACAGGATTCCGGACGCGACGAGCGCGGCGGTCATCACGCCCATCGTCTTCTGCGCATCGTTGCTGCCGTGGCTGAAGGCCATGTAGGCAGCCGACAGGATCTGGAGGCGCCGGAACCGATCGTTCATCGTCTTGGGGTGGGCGCGGCGGAAGACGTTGAAGATGATCACCATCAGGACGAATCCGATGCCGAAGCCCGCGATCGGCGAGCCGACGAGCGGAAGGATCACCTTGCCCAAGATGCCGGGGATGAGCCACGCGGAGAAGCCAATGGCCGCAGCGCTGGCCCCGAGCAACCCACCAATCAGGGCGTGGCTGCTCGAGGACGGGATGCCCAGGCGCCAGGTCAACAGGTTCCAGACGATCGCGCCGACGAGCGCCGCCGCGACGACGACGCCTCCGTCCGCCGTTGGGACGATCAGCCCGCTTCCGATCGTCTTGGCGACGGCGGTGCCGGTCAGCGCGCCAATGAAGTTGGCAGCGGCGCTCATGGCGATCGCCCACTGGGGCTTGAGTGCGCGGGTGCTGACCGAGGTGGCAATCGCGTTGGCGGTGTCGTGGAACCCGTTGATGTAGTCGAACAGGACCGCCAGCCCGAACACCGCGATCAGGATCGCGGTGAAGCCCTCAGGCATGCTTGACGACGATCCGCTCGATCACGTTGGCGGCGTCCTCGGCGGTGTCGATCGCCTTCTCGAGGAGGGCGTAGACGTCCTTCCACTTGATGACGTCCATCGTCTCCTGGCCGTGCTTGAAGAGCTCGGCGACCGCCTGGCGGGCGATCCGGTCGCCCTCGTTCTCGAGCCGATGGACCTCGATCCAGAACGGCTCCACGCCCTTGAAGTGGCGGAGCTTCAAGAGGCCCTGCGCGAGCTGCTCGCACTGGCGGGTGATGATCTCGGCCTGCTCCATCGCCGCCGGCGTCGGCGCGTCGATGTTGTAGAGGATGCACGTGTCGGCCACCTCCTCGATCAGGTCGAGGATGTCGTCGAGGCGGCTGATCAGGGCGTGGATGTCCTCGCGGTCGAATGGCGTGACGAAGGTCGACTCCAGCTTGTGGCCGATCTCGTGGCTGATCGCGTCGCCGGCGTGCTCGGCGTCGCGCAGCTGGCTGGCCAGCCGCTCCCGGTCGTCGTAGTTGCGGAAGAACTGCTCGAGCAGGCGAGCGGCGGCCAGAACGTTGCGGGCATCCTCGACGAACATGTCGAAGAACTTCGTCTCGCGCGGAATGAGGGGGATACGCATCCGGACTCCTCGGGTGATGCGGGGTGGGCGGAGGGGGCAGGCCTCGATTGTTAGAGTACCGGGTCCCGCCCCGCCGTGGCGCACGTATCTTGGACTGGTCTCGGACCCGCCGATGATGGACACTTGCGCTCCACATCCAGGCAGGCGAGAGGACCCGATCGTGTTGAACTTCCAGGCGGCACGGCTCATGCACCGGCACGATGACGAGTGGGTGGAGATGAGCCCGGTCGGGGATCGGTCCGCCGACGCCCTCGACCCCGAGCGGCGACTCACGCATGGGGTGCGTCTCTTCCGCTGCAAGAGCTGCGACGAGGAGATCCAGGTCGAGGAGCCGGACAACTTCGGCTAGGAGACACCACTTGCGCTGAGCGCAGCTGCCTGCTCCGGGAAGTGCGCCAGGATCGTTTCGCGCCGGGGGGCGCCATCGGCGTCCAGCTCGCCGTCCACTGCCGAGAGGGCGCGCGGCAGGAGCACGACGCGACGCGGCCGCTCGTAGGCTGCCAGGTCGGCGGTGAGCCGCTCCACCTCGCGATGCAGTTGCGCCGCGTCACCGGTGCCGACCGGCAGGATCAGCACGCCCACCACGTCGTCGTCGCCGACCACCACTGCCTGGCCGATCAGTGGTGAAGCCAGGAGCCGCCTCTCGATGGCCGCGGGCGCGACCTTCTTGCCGGTCGCGAGGACCAGCAGGTCCTTGATCCGCCCGGTGATGCGGAGCCGGCCGGTCGCATCGAGCGTCCCGCGGTCGCCGGTGTGGAACCAGCCGTCCGCGTCGATCATCCGTTGGTTGACCGCGGGCAGGTCGAGGTAGCCGAGCATGACCTGCGGGCCGCGGGCGAGCACCTCGCCCGTCTCCGGCTCGATGCGGATCTCGGTCTCGGCCACTGGCTCGCCGACTGTGCCGTAGCGCTGCGTCCCGAGCCGGTTGACGGTGAGCAGAGGCGCCGTCTCGGTGAGGCCGTACCCCTCCAGCACCGGCACCCCGATCCTCCCCAGAAAGCGGCCGGTCTCGGGGCTGAGCGGCGCGCCGCCCGACACGAAGAAGCGCAGCCTGCCGCCGAGGCGAGCCTGGATCTGCGCCAGCACCGCGCGCTGCGCGAGGGCGCGCTCCGCGCGCAGCCAGCGCGGGGCCACGCGGCCCGCCTCCCGCAGCGCCTCGGATCGGCGTCCAACGCCCTCCGCCCATGCGAAGAGACGGCGGGCGACGGCCGGGCTACCAGCGACCTGGCGTCGGATCCCGCGCTCGAGCTGCTCGAAGAAGAGCGGTACGCAGCACATGACGGTGGGTCGCACCTCGACCATGTCGGCCGCCCAGCGATCCATGGCATGGTCGGCGAAGACCACCGTCGCGCCGACCCCCAGGCAGGCGAGCAGGTTGGCGCCGCGCTCGAACATGTGGCTCAACGGCAGGACCGATAGGATGACGTCGTCCGGGGAGATGGGGATCGCCTGGGTCGCCGCCAGCGCGCTGTGGACGACGTTGCCGTGGGTGAGCATGGCGCCCCGCGGCTCGCCATCCTCGGCCATGGTGTGGACGATGGTGGCCAGGCACCCAGGCTCGATCGCGAGCGCCGCCTCCTCCCATCGCCGCCCCTCCTCTGCCGTCCGCGAAGAACCGTCGGCCAGCGCGGCCAGCGTCCGATCGGAGCCACCCGCCTCCAGCGGGTCCATCCCGATCAGCGAAACGTCTGGCAGGGTCCCCGTCGCGCGCCGCAGCCGGTGGAGCAGGTGGTCGTTCTCCACGATCACGAGCCGCGGCGCGAGGTGGCGGAGCTGGGCGGCGATGCGCGCCGGCGGCTCGCTCGGTTGGATCGGGCAGGTGACCGCGCCCATGGCGAGGGCGGCGACGTCGGCGACCAGCCATTCCGGGCGCGATCGGCTCAGGATCACGACCCGATCGCCCTCCGTCACCCCGAGGTCGCGCAGCCCAAGCGAGACGTTCCGGATCTGCGACCAGAGCTCGGCGAATGTCCAGCTCGCCCAGCCGACTCCCGGGGCGCTGCGCCAGCGGAGCGCCTCGTGCTGGGGCCAGCGTTGGGCGCTCCGATGCACGAGCCCGGGCATGTTCCGCGGCCGCTCGGCCGGCGGGAGGCGCAGCGGCTCCCCGACGGCGCCCGCCGGGTTCACCGGCTCGACTCTCCGGCCGGCTCCGTCGCCGGACGCAGGATGCCGGTGCGACGGTCGAGGGGGACCGGGCCTCGCGCCACCAGCGCGCAGAGGGCGAGCGTTCCCGCGAGGGAGATGAGGAGCACGAGCCCGAACTTCGCCCAGAGCCCGAGCCCGGTTCCCACCACCAGCGCCGCGACCAGCACGACGACCGGGTGGTGGAGCACGTAGAAGGGGAGGACGAGGCGGTTCGCCCAGGCAAGGAACCGCGGCCGCGCGACGAGGTAGGTGCTGGCGAAGCCGATGAGCGAGATCACCATCACGAAGCTGAGCGCGGTTCGCCAGGTGATGTAGGCGAGCCCGATCGGCGCGAAGTCGCGCACGTGCTCCAGGTCGAGCGGCGATCCGAAGGGGAGGATCGGGATCAGCGCAACCGTGACGAGTGGCATTGTCCAGAGGAACTCCCGCCGCCGACCAAGGAGCGCTGCCAGCAGCCCGCGATCGGCCATGGCCAGGACGCCGACGAGGAAGTAGCAGAGCCAGAGCACGAAATCGGCCCAGTCGCGGTACACCGAGAAGAGGGGCCGCAGGATGAGCTGTGGGACGAGGATCGCGGCGAAGATGGCGATCAGCCCGATCGGCCGCTGGGCGAATGCGCCGATCCAGAGGGTCCCTGCATCACGGGCTGCACGCAGGCGGGGCAGCAGCGGCAGGACGAGCAGCACGTCGAAGAAGAGGAAGGCAAGGAACCAGAGGTGGTAGCCGTAGTCCCCGAACCAGGTCGGACCGGTCGGGAAGCGCAGCGAAGCCAGGTAGCGTCCGAGGAACGCGCCCGGGTCCTCCAGCTGCCCGCTGCCGAGCGTGGCGATCCAGGCCTGCAGCGGGCTCAGGATCAGCAGCCCGAGGACCAGCGGAACCACCAGCCGTCGGACGCGCATGGCGGCATGCCCCGCGACACCCGTCCGCTGCGTCGCCAGCCAGGTCGTGGCGCCCCCGAGCAGGAACATGAGTGGCATCCCGAACAGGTATCCGAAGCCGGAGAAGAGGCTCAGCGTCACGCTCTTCTGGCCGTCGCTGACGAGCCACCCGGTGAGGACGAACGGCTGCGCGGCATGGAACACGAAGGCGCCGAAGACGACGAGCACCTTCAGCCAGTCGATCCAGTTCAGCCGCTCGGGCATCGCGAGCCACCTCCTGCCGTTCGTCCAGTCTGGCATGCGGCACCAAGCGAAAGGTGACCTCCGGCCCTTCTGCCCCCTTGCGCGGGCTCGCTACGATCTCCACATGAGGAGGGACGGCGCGCGTTCCCGTGCGCCCGAGGCGCCACCCCGACGAACGCTGGGGGCGTTGGCCGAGGCTGCCCTCCCATCGCTCGTGGTGCTGCTGGTGGCGGGGTTCGTGGCGGCCACCACGGTCTCATCCAACCTCACCGTTCCCTACCTTGCGTGGGACAGCCACGCCTACTGGGCAGCGCTCGGTGCGGCAGATCCCTACGCCGGAGCGAGGGTCGGGAGCATCGGCTCGTTCCTCTATCCGCCGCCATTCCTGCAGCTGCTGGCGCCCCTCGGTCGACTGCCCTGGCCGCTCTTCGCCTTTGGCTGGGCGGCCCTCCTGACGGCCACCGCGATCGCGCTGCTGCGCCGCGTCCCGTCGCGCCACCGCTGGCTCCTGCCGATCCTCGTCTGGGTCGCGGCGGCCGACATCTGGGCCGGCAACATCAATCTGCTCCTCGCCTATGCGGTGGTGGTCGCCATGGAGCGGCCGGCCGCGTGGTCGATCGTCGGCCTCACCAAGGTCACCCCCCTGATCGGCCTGCTCTGGCATCCGCTCCGCCGTGAGTGGCGCGCGACGCGGACCGCCATTGGCCTCACTGCCGCCATCGGCCTCGTCTCATGGGTGCTGGCTCCGAACCTGTGGCGCGACTGGAGCGCGCAGGTCGTTTTCGGCGCGCCGGTGGATGGATACCAGCAATCGGTCCCGGTGCCGCTTGCCATCCGGCTGTTCCTTGCCGCCGCCCTCGTCTGGTGGGGCGCGCGCACCGGGCGCCCGGCGCTCGTGCCGCTCGCCTGCGCCGTCGCCCTGCCGGTCATCTGGCTGAACGGCCTTGCGCTCGCGATCGGCGCCGCGTCACTGGTCGACGTGCGCCTGCTTCCCGTTGCCGATCCGATCAGCCTCCACGCCGTCGGCGGCGCTCTCCGCGAGGCTGGCCACCTCGTCCGCGGCGCGTTGCGGCCGCGCGCTCGATTGAGGGCCGTGTGGGATTCGAACCCACGACACGAGGATTAAAAGTCCCCTGCTCTGCCACTGAGCTAACGGCCCGCGCTGAGGATACCGATCGATCTCTCCGGTGGCGTGCCATGATCGGGCCATGCGCCACCTCCTGCTCTGGATGGCCCGCAACCGTCTCCTGAAGCGGTGGCTGCCCCGCATCTGGTTCGTCCGTCGCGCCACGCGACGCTTCATGCCCGGCGAGACGGTCGAGCAGGCGCTCGACGCGGCCGAGTTCTTCCGGCCCCTGGGGATCGGAATCCTTTTCACCCAGCTCGGCGAGAACCTGGCCGAGCTCTCCGAGGCGAAGGCCGTGGCGGACCACTACCACGGCCTGCTCGACAAGATCGCCGCCCGTGGCATGGACGCGGAGATCAGCGTCAAGCCGACCCAGCTCGGGCTGGACCTCGACCGAGAGGCCGCGCTTCGGCACCTCGCGGGCCTCGCCGACCACGCCGCACAGCGAAATGGACTCCTCTGGCTCGACATGGAGGGGAGCGCGTACACCGACGCCACCCTCGACCTCTACCGCTCGCTCAAGGAGACCCACGCCAATATCGGGATCTGCCTCCAGGCGTACCTGCGTCGCACCCCGGCCGACGTCCATGCGCTCCTGCCGCTGAAGCCGGCGATCCGCCTCGTCAAGGGGGCGTACGACGAGCCGGCGGCCATCGCCTTTCGTCGCCGGGACGAGGTGAGCGCCGCCTATCAGTCGCTGTGCGTCCTGATGCTTCCCCATGCCGCGAAGGGCGAGCTGCGGCTCGGGATGGGGACGCACGACACCGCGCTGATCGATCGCGTAGCCGCGCACGCCGCGGGGGTGGGGATCGCGAAGGATGCCTTCGAGGTCGAGATGCTCTACGGGATTCGACAGGACGAGCAGCTGCGACTCGCGAAGGAGGGCTACCGCGTCCTGGCGTTGATCGCCTATGGCGGTGCCTGGTACGCCTGGTACATGCGCCGGCTCGCCGAGCGGCCGGCCAACGTCTGGTTCGCTCTGCGCCAGATCTTCGGATAGGAGGAGGGACCGATGCGGGTGCTGCTGGTGGGGGTCGGGACCGTTGGCGACGCGATCGGGCGGATGTGCGCGCAGCGGGACTGGTGCGAGACGCTGGTGCTGGCCGATTACGACCTTGCGCGCGCCTCGGCCCTCCAGTCGCTCCTCGGCAACCCGGATCGCTTCCCCATCGAGCAGGTCGACGCCCGTGACGCCGGGTCGGTCGAGGCGCTGGCGCGGCGGCATCGGGTCGACCTGGTGATGAACGCGGTCGACCCGCGCTTCGTCATGCCGCTCTTCGATGGCGCGCTGGCGGCCGGGGTGAACTACATGGACATGGCCACCAGCCTCTCTCGCGCGCACCCCGAGGAGCCGTACCGGCTGCCCGGCCTCAAGCTGGGCGACGAGCAGTTCGCGCGGAGCGGCGAGTGGGAGCGGGCCGGGAAGCTGGCGCTGGTCGGCATGGGCATGGACCCCGGCCTGACCGACGTCTTCGCGGCGCGCGCCGCGAAGCACCTCTTCGACGAGGTGGAGGAGGTCCACGTCCGCGACGGAGGCGACCTCCACATCCCCGGCTACGCGTTCGCCCCGGTCTTCAGCATCTGGACCACCATCGAGGAGTGCCTCAACCCGCCGGTCGAGTGGCACGGAGGGCGCAGCGAATGGATCACGACTGAGCCGTTCAGCGCGCCCGAGTCGTTCCCCTTCCCGGAGGGGATCGGGCCTGTCGAGTGCGTCAACGTCGAGCACGAGGAGGTGCTCCTTGTGCCGCGCTACATGCCGGGACTGCAGCGGGTCACCTTCAAGTACGCCCTCGGGAGCGACTTCATCCAGAAGCTGCAGTTCCTCCACCAGATCGGCCTTGATCGGGTCGAGCCGGTCCGCGTGCGCGGGGTGGAGGTGTCACCGCGGGACGTGGTGGCGGCGGTCGTCCCGGACCCGATCACCATGGGCGACAAGATGCGCGGTCGCGCGATCGTCGGGACGTGGGTGATCGGTCGCCTCAACGGTCGGCCGCGGGAGGTCTTCCTCTACCAGATGGCCGATGCCGAGGAGACGATGCGCGAGACCGGCTCACAGGTGGTCGGCTGGCAGACCGGCTTCAACGCCGTCCTCGCCATGGAGCTGCTCGCCACCGGCGTGTGGTCGGGGACCGGCGTGCACGCGCCCGAGGCCTTCGACCCGGATCCCTACATCGCGCTGATGGATCGATACGGCATTCACCACGCCATGGTCGAGATGGAGCCGGGGGCCCACCGGCCCACCTGACGGCTATCCGGTCGCGAAGAGGCGAAGCACCAGGACCAGGGCAATGAGCGCCGCCACGAGCGTGGCGATCGCGCGGTGGCGTGGCTCCCAGCTCCCGGTCAGCGTCGCGGCGATCGGCATCGTGCCGATCGCGACCACCGCGTAGACGAAGTGGAGCAGCTCCCTGGGACGCGCACCGCCAACCAGGAGCCCGAGGCCGGCGGCGATGGTCAGGCCCAGTAGCAGGAGCACCAGGCTGTCAAGGCGCGAAGCGGCCAACCCGGGCGCAGAGCCCCGCGCGACCCGCCAGCCGGCCTCCAGGGCGGCCAGCGCGACGAGGAATGCGGCGCCGATCGCGAGCAGGTGGTGCAGCTCCGCTGAGATGGTCGTCTCCCGCCCGACGAACCCGCGCTCGCCGGGATCAGCCAGAGGCCGTGATCTGGTTCACGACCAGGCCCAGGATCATGACCACCCAGAAGACGCCCATCGCCAGGAACGCCCAGCCACGCTTCCGCATGTTGAACGCGGCCGATGAGCTCTCCGGCTCGTGCGGCCCGCGATCCACGAACGGGATGACGAGGAGGGCGAGGAGCATCGCTCCCATCCCGAGCATCGTGCCCCAGATGTCGGGGTCGACTCCCAGGTTCGCCGCGACGATGTTCATGCCACGGGTCCAGCTGATCGGGTAGGTCGGCTTGAAGCCGAGGCCGCCCGGGTCATCGCCGGTCCCATACAGCGGGGAGGAGGGCAGCAGCTGCGGCGCCGTCCCGGCGTCGCGCGGGACGAAGATCGCGATCAGCAGGACGATCCCGAGGATCACGACGCTCCAGATGATCCAGCCCCGGATGTGGTGGCTGAACCCCGAGGTGCGGCCGCTCGCCTTGAGCCAGAAGGGCGCGGAGATGCCCTTGAATCGGATCAGCAGGTAGTGCCAGCCGATGAAGATGCCCAGGGCGATCGGCACGAGCGAGACATGCAGGATGTAGATCTGGACCAGCTTCTCGGTCGCGGTTGGGATCGCGAGGATCGCGTCGCTCGTGTAGCTGAAGAGGCCCGCGAGCCCGACGGCGTTGAGCACCTCCGCAAGGTTCCACGGGACGCCGAATCCGACCTCGTCCCAGTGCAGCGCCTCGCCGGTCAACGAGATGATGAAGGTGAGGGCGGCAAGGCCAACGCCGATCAGCCAGAGCCCCTCCTTCCCGCGTCGATAGCCTCCGGTGATGAAGACCCGCACCATGTGGACCATCACCAGCCCGAAGATCAGGAACGAGTTCCAGAAGTGGAAGTTGAGGACCGTTGACCAGATCGAGGTGCTGAGCAGGTGCTTGGTGATGTCGAACGCCTTGCCGGCGTCGGGCACGTAGACCAGGGCGAGGAGGAAGCCGGTGCCGATCTCGACCGCCAGGGAGATCGCAAGCACGCCGCCGAGCAGGTACCAGATGCTGTTCGACTCGACCGGGATCAGGTAGTCGCTGATCAGCTGGCGAAACCCGAATTGGTCTGAAAGCTTCGCCCACACTCCTTGTGGGGCCTCAGGTGCCTGCGCCGCTGGGGGCGCGCCGGTGGCTGTCATGTGCCTCTCCTATGACTGCTCGGACCCGTCATATCGAGTCAAGCGCGAGGGTCGGGTGAGCGGTGCGCTCCGGAACAGTGCCGAATGGCCCATTTCGGTCGCGCCTAGACTAGACCTCCGATGACCACGAAGGAGAAGCTAATGAACATCGATGAAATGCTGGCCGGCGCGCGCGACGCGATGACGGTCAAGCGCGTGTACGGCGACCCGATCGAGCGCGATGGGATCCTGGTGATTCCGGCGGCGAAGGTGGCGGGGGGCGGCGGCGGTGGTGCCGGCGGCGATGGGGAGAAGATGAGCGGCAGCGGCGGAGGCTTTGGGATCTCCGCGAAGCCGGCCGGCGCGTGGATCATCCGCGATGGCCAGGTGGAGTGGCAGCCGGCGGTCGACGCGACGCGAATCGCGACGATGGGGATGCTGGTCGCGATCATCTTCTTCTGGACGATCCGCTCCATCGCGAAGGCGCAGGCCAAGGCGCAGGTGGCGGCCGCTCGCGGTCGCTGAAAAGGCGAACGCCGCCTGGCGGGAGGCGGCGTTCGTGTCTGGGGGACGTGGTTGCGGGGGACGGATTCGAACCGACGACCTTCGGGTTATGAGCCCGACGAGCTACCACTGCTCCACCCCGCCGGGCCATGCTAGAGGCCGCGCCCGGATCGGTCAAACATTGCGAGCGGCTGGTACTCCTCGCCGCTCAGGGCGTCCGCTACAATGCCGACCGGGTTCGCGCCTGCGCGACCCGTCCCGACCGATGCGAGGCTGTGCGCGCCGATGGCCGTGAACCCCAAGAAGCTGCGACCCTACGACCAGCCCCCCAAGGTTCGTCGCCCGATCATCCCGAACGCCCCCGACAGCGCCTCGACGGCGTTTCTGGTGGCGGCCCTGGTGTGGTTCCTGATCGCCACCGGGATCGGCCTGCTCTGGGTCGCCATGCAGCTCTTCCCCAACCAGCTGACCTTCAGCCTGGCGGTCCCGATGCTGCGGGGTCACCTCACCTTTGCGCTGAGCCCGGCGACGGTCAGCTCCGGCTTCTGGAACTCGCTGGTGTACGGCTGGCTCGGCAATGCCGGGCTCGGCGCGGTCTTCTTCATCACCCCGCGGCTGCTCGGGGGTCGCCTCGTCGACGAGCAGGTGGCGACCATGGCGGCCGCCCTCTGGAACGTGGGAGTGCTCGCCGGCCTGGCCGTCCTCTACGTTCCGGAGCTGATCGCGACGGGCACCCTCGCCGAGTTCCCGCTGCCGGTCGATGCGGTCCTGGTGCTGGCGCTGCTGCTCGCCAATGACTCGTTCTGGAGGACCCTCCTCGCGTCGCGGGAGAAGGTGCCTTACGTGAGCATCTGGTACTTCGGCGTGGCGCTGCTCGCGCTGTTCGGCCTCTACGGCCTCGCGACCCTTGCCCCGCTCCTCCACCTGCCGGAGACTGGATCGCTCCTCGCGAACGCGTTCTACGTGCGCGCGCTCCAGACGCTGTGCGTCAGCGGCCTCGCGCTCGGGACCCTCTACTACGTGGTGCCGCGCGCGACCGGGAATCCGCTCTACTCGTGGGGCCTGGCGATGCTCGCCTGGCTCCTGTGGGTCGGCCTCAGCACCCTCGCGCCCCTCGGAAGCCTGGTCGACACCAGCGTCCCGTTTGCCGTGACCCAGCTCGGCAACGTGGCCACCCTGCTGCTCGTGCTGCCCGCCTTCCTCGTGGCGGCCAACCTGCTCCAGACGATGACCGGGCGCTGGGTGCTGGCCCTCTCGCCAGGGACGATCCCGTTCGCGCTCGCGGCGCTCGCCTTCCTGGTGGCGGCGACCATGCTCGACGCGATCGGGGCGCTCGGATCGGTGAAGACGCTGGTCGGCGCGACGCAGTGGAGCGTCGGGGTGCAGCTCCTGGCCCTGCTCGGCACGGCGAGCCTCGCCTTCCTGGCGCTCGCCGATCACGCCTTCCCACGGCTCCTGCGGCGGGACTGGGGCGGCAACCTGGTCACCGAGGCGACCCTCTGGGCCGTCTTCGTCGGCGCGGCCCTCTCCGGGCTGGTGCTCATCGCCGGTGGGGTCATCCACGGCTCGATGCTTCGCGACGGCGTCGGCGCCGACCAGATCAACGGGCTCCTCTTCTGGTTCCGGCTCGTCCTGGGCGCCGGGCTCGGGCTCGTGGCCCTGGGCGCGCTGCTCGCCGTGTTCAACGTCTTCCTGATGTACACGAGCGCCCGCCGGGCCGAGTACGCCGTGATCGGCGACGCGGCCGCCGCGCCGTCGGCCCATTGAGCCGATGACCGTCCACACCCCGATCGAGTCTCGGACGCGCGGCATCCCGCGCTGGTCGCTGGCCGCATCGGGCCTCATGTTCCTGGCCGGCGCCGTCTTCTTCGCGACGAACCTGGCGGGGGCGAACCCGCCGATCGGCGGCAACCCGGCGCCATCGGGCGGTGGGCTGAGCGCGCAGGCCATCATCAAGGCGGCCGGCTGCCAGTCCTGCCATGGGCCGGACCTCGCGGGACAGGGCATCTTCCCGAACCTGCATGGCGTCAAGAACGGCCCGACCAGCGCGAACCTCAAGGCGCTCGGCACCGCGCACCCCGACAACTGGGCCAACCTGTGGATCGCCGGCACCGATCCGGCCGTCGCCGGGATCGACCGGGTCGTGATGCCGGTCTTCGGCGGACCCCCGTACAACCTGACCGCTGACGAGATCGCGACCGTCGTCGACTACCTGAAGACCCTGCCATGACCGATCCGGCCGCACGGCCGGCGCGCGAGGTCCCGGTCCTCATCGGCGGGGACGAGATGAAGCGAATCGACGAGGGGGCGCAGCGGCTTGGCCTCTCCCCCGACGCCCTGATGGAGAGCGCCGGCGGGGCGGTGGCCGAGCTGGCGTTCGCCGAGCTGGCGAGCCTCGCCGAGCCGGTCTCCGGGCCGGGCGGGCCGCTCGCCCCCGCTCCGCTGACCGTCGTCTTCTGCGGACCCGGCAACAACGGCGGCGACGGCTTCGTGGCGGCGCGCCGCCTCGCTGCCGCGGGTCGTGCGGTGACTGCCGTGCTGGTCGGGGATCCGGCCCGCCTCGGCGGCACCGCCGCCGCGCACAACTGGACGGTGCTCCAGGCGATGGCGTCGGCGGGCTCGCTCGCGCTGTACGTGGCGCCCACGCCGGAGCTGCTGCTCCAGCTGCGAGCGCGCCTCTCGCCGGCGAGCCTCCTGGTCGACGCGCTGCTCGGCAGCGGCGCCGCCGGTCCGCTGCGCGAGCCGATCGCCAGCGCCGTCGACCTGTTGAACGCCATCGTCACCCACGCCCGCGCCGCCGGCCGGCCGTGCAGCGTCCTCTCCGTGGACACGCCCACCCTCGTCGACCTGACCGACGGCTCGCACTCCGACCCCGCCGTGGCGGCAGACCTGACCGTGACCTTTCACCGGGGCAAGGCAGGCTTTGCGCTCGACCCGGCGGCGCGCCGCCTGGCGGGGCGCTATTTCGTGGCGCCGATCGGGATCCCGCTCGAGGCGGAGGAGGGCATCGTCCCGCCCGACGGGGAGTACCCGCCGGCGCGGATCACCCAGGTCAACTGGCAGGAGAAGTAGATGGAGCAACACGATCGAGCGGAGCTGGTGCGCCGCTACGCGGAGGCGAGCCGCGACGACGACTTCGAGACGCTGACGAAGCTGCGACATCCAGCGTGGCAGCAGACATGGCCGCAATCGGGCGAGACGGTGACGAGCAGCGCGAACTACCACGACCTGCGCGTCAACCGCCCAGAGGGGGCCCCGCGGGTCGAGATCGGAGGGCACTCCGGCGGCTCCGGCGACGACTGGTGGACCGAGCTGATCGTCCACTACGCCGATGGCTCGCGCTGGCTGGCGATCAACCTGATCGAGCTGCGCGACGGACTCGTGTACCGGGAGCGGATCTACTTCGGGCAGCCCTTCCCGCCTCCGGCGTGGCGCGCGAAGTGGGTCACGCAGGGGCCGGCGGCGATCTCCTAGGCGCTGCTCCCCGGCTTGACGAGCGGCTCGCCGCGGACGCACCCGGGGCACTCCTCGGGGGGCCAGGAGCCGATCTCGATCCGGCCCAGGGGCACGATCGGGCAGCCGATCTCCACCGGGGCGGTTGAGCGATCCACGATCACCGCGGCGGCCAGCGGCGACGCCCCCGCGGCCCGGACCGCCGCGAACGTCTCCGCAAGCGACGCGCCGGTGGTCAGGATGTCGTCGACCAGGACGACGCGGTCCGCGCCGTTCACCGGCCAGCCGCGCCGCAGCGCGCGGGCGCCGCGCTCCATCGGCTCGGCGAAGACGCCGCGCACCGTGCGACCCCGCGACGCCTCGAGCTGCCGCGCCGTCTCGAAGGCGAGCAGCGCGCCGCCGGTGGTGGGACCCACGACGAGGGTCGGGTCGTGCCCGACCAGCGCCGCGGCCAGGCGACGCCCGATCTCGACCGCCAGCGCGGGGTACTGGAGCACCGCGAACTTCTCCAGGTAGCGATCCGAGTGCCGGCCGCTCTTCAGGACGAAGTGGCCACGCCGCAGGGCGCCGGCCGCCTCGAAGAGCTCCTCCACGCTGGCGCCGGCCAGCGCAGCACCGACCGGCAGGGCACGCGGCGCAGCGGCGGCACGAAGCGGCTCCATCGGCCTACTCGTAGACGGCGGTGAAGTCGACCGCGGGGTAGCGCTCGCCGAGCGCATCGGTGACCCACTGGAGGACGTCGGTCGGGTCGTAGACGTCGGCCACCGTGCGGGCGTCGGTCACGGTCAGCCCGATCCGGTGCGGCTCCGCGTCGAGCGCCGTCCCGTTCGGCATGTCCGAGAGATCGAGGCTCGTCTCGAAGCGCGCGTCGGCGCGGAGGATCAGGGTGTCGTTCTCCTCGTCGAGGAGGACGAGGTCGCCGGTCCGCTTCAGGACCTCCTCGGCATTGGCGGCGAACTCGCGGAGCACCTGCTTCTGCTGCTCGCCGATCTGGGTCCGATACGCATCGGCCAGCTGCCAGAGTCGCTGGGCGGCAAGGGTCTCCTGCTGGTTGGTCGGCAGGTCCGCCTGCCAGTCGTCGTCGTGGGCCTCCTCGGCCACCTCTTCGTGCGCGGCGAGCTTGTCGGCCGGGATGAGGTGGTTGGTCGGGTCGCGCGACGCCTCGACGAACCACGACAGGATGTCGGCCAGGTTGTAGAGCTCGACCACCTCGCTCACGGCCTCGACCGTCTGCTCCTCGTCGTACCACTCGCTGTCCGCCGGATCCTGGTAGGTGAGGCGGGTGGTCCAGGTCTCGTCGACGGGGTTGAAGAGGAGGTAGTCCTGCTCGTCGTCGACGAGCTTGAGGGGGCCGATCTCGCGCAGCCGCTCGCGGTTGGCGTCGAGGAAGCGACGCAGTTGCTCGGTCGCCTCGTAGACGAAGTCGCGTCGCTCGAGCTCGGCCTCCTCCGCCAGCTCGCGGAGGGCGGAGATGCGCGGGGCGCTCACGGCTTGACCACGAGGTCGGGGCCCATCCGCTCACGGAGGAAGATGATCTGCTGTCGATCGAAGATCGACTCGGCGACCCGATGGCCGAAGCCGCGCGCCGCGGGGTCGGCATAGAGACGGTCGAGGGTCGCGTAGTTCGGCAGGTCCACGATGACGACGTTATTCCACTCGGATCCCTCGGTCACGTTGAACCAGCCGATGAAGCGGATCCCGTACTCGTCCTGGTAGCGGCGCACGGTGTTCGGGAAGAAGCGCCGCATGCCGAACTTGAAGAGCCCGTCGCGCCCCTTTCGCACGTTGAAGAAGGTGACCATCAGCGGCATCAGGGCGTCTCGTGACCGTCTGGATCCTGCGCCGTCGGCTCGATCTGGTCGGGGGTTTCGGTGGTGATGACTCGGGTCGTGGGGCGGGCGACGCCAACGGTGCGCCCGCGCCCCCGCCGTCGATCGGCAAAGAAGACCCGCAGCAGGAAGACGCTGGTCATGCTGATGAAGAAGAGCAGGAACATGTCGACGCAGAGCAGCACGACCAGCAGCCACACCGGCCAGTTGAAGGTGAAGAGGCCGACGGGGATGAGGAGGAGGATCCCGGCGAACAGGACCGCCTGCCAGACGAAGCAACCAAAGCCTGGCCCCTCATTCGGATCGAGTTCCTCGTTGGTTCGGATCGACATCCATCGCTCGCTGCGGGTGGGCGGTGCGCATGGTCCCACATCCCGCGCGGGATCGCTGCCCCTGCGCCCGGTTCGTCAGGTGGCGGCGTCGGGCCCGTTGCGGTAGGTGATCCGTCCCTCGGCGACCGTCAAGCGCACCACGCCCGGCAGCTCCATCCCCAGCAGCGGCGTGTTCGAGGAGGCGGAGGTCAGCTCGGCTGCCTCGACCCGCCAGCGGGCGGTGGGATCGAACAGGACCAGGTCGGCCAAGGTCCCCTCCTTGAGCGACCTCGCCTCGCCGATGAGCGCCGCCGGGCCTGTGCTCAGCGCCTCCACCAGCCGGGTCACCTCCAGCCGGCCGGCAGCCACGGCTGCCAGCCCCAGCGAGAGCGCGGTCTCCAGCCCGATCATCCCCGGCGCGGCGGCGGTGAACTCCACGCGCTTCCGCTCGCGGGGATGGGGAGCGTGGTCGGTCGCGATGGCGTCGACGCTGCCGTCTGCCACGCCGCCGAGCAGCGCGAGGGCGTCGGCCCGGGAGGGGAGCGGTGGGTTGACGCGGCAGGCGCCGTCGTAGGCGAGGAGCGGGTCCACGAAGCGTGGCTGCGGCTCCTCCCACGAGAAGCGCCGGTCGCCGGCGACCCACGCATCGGTCATGGCGAGGTGGTGGGGCGTGACATCGCATGTCACATGGGCGCCGCGCTTCTTCGCGCTCCGCACCGCCTCCAGCGCGGCCGCGGTCGAGAGGTGGCTGAAGTGGACCCAGCCGCGGGTCTCCTCGGCCAGGGCGATGTCGCGCTCCACCATCGAGGCCTCGGCGGCGGGGAGCCACCCGGCCAGTCCGAGCCGCGTGGCCGTGGCGCCGGCGCGCATCACGGTTCCGGCAGCGCGGGCCGCGTCCTCGGCGTGCTCGAAGAGTGGCAGCCCGACGGCAATCATTCGCTGGAGCAGATCGCGAGCTACTAGCTCAGAGGCGACCGCCGCGCCATCGTCGCTCAGGCCAACGATGCCCTCGTCGGCGAGCGCGGCCAGGTCGACTGGCCGCTCGCCCGCGCGATCGAGCGTCGCCGCCGCGACGACTCGCACCCGGCAGGCGGTTTCCTTCGCCCGATCCAAGACCCAGCGCACGATCTCGGGCCGGTCGAGCGGGGGATCGGTGTTCGGCATCGCGCAGATCGTCGTGAACCCGCCGCGGGCCGCCGCCCGCCCCCCGCTCTCGATCGTCTCGGCGCGCTCCATTCCCGGCTCGCGGAGATGCGCATGCAGGTCGCAGAAGCCCGGCGCGACAACCAGCCCGCGGCCGTCGATGCGCTCCGCGTTCGCCGGCAGGCTGCCCGCCGCCACGAATCGCCCATCGAGGATCGCGAGGTCACCCTCTCGGTCGGTCCCGCTCGCCGGATCCACGATCCGTGCGCCGCTCAGCAGTAGCGTCGCCATCGGGTCGGCAAGCGACCCGAATCGGCTCATCGGGCCAGCAGCGAGAGGACGGCCATCCGCACGGGGACGCCGTTGGCGACCTGCGTCGCGATCAGGCTCCGGGCGCCGTCCGCCAGGTCGGCTGTGATCTCTACCCCCTCGTTGGTTGGGCCGGGATGCAGCAGCGGTGCGCCGGGCCGGGCAAGCGCCATGCGCGCCTCGTTCAGCCCCCACGTGGCCGTGTAGTCGCTCAGTGAAGGGCGGTCACCACCCGCATCGCGCTCGAGCTGGATGCGGAGCGCCATCACCGCGTCGGCATCGGCCAGCGCCTGCTCGAGGCTTGCAGCGACCGTGACCCCCGGCCATCCTTCAAAGCCCGTGACCCAGGGGGCCGGGCCGGCCAGCCAGACCGATGCGCCCAGCGCGGTCAGCGAGTGCATGTTCGAGCGCGCCACCCGCGAATGGCCGATGTCTCCGACGATGGCGATCTTCTTCGCTTCCAGCGGACCGAGTGCCTCGCGCAGGGTGAGCGCGTCGAGGAGCGCCTGGGTGGGATGTGCATGCGTGCCGTCCCCCGCGTTCACGATGCGTGCCCCCGTGCTGCGAGCCGCGAGATATGGCGCGCCGCTCATCGAGTGACGCAGCACGATCGTCCCGATCCCGGTCCGCTCGAGCGTCCGCAGCGTGTCGACCAGGGACTCGCCCTTCGTCACGCTGCTCGCCTCGCTCGGCAGGTCCACGACCTGGGCGCCCAGCGTCGTGGCCGCCAGCTCGAAGCTGACCCGCGTCCTGGTCGACGGCTCGCAGAAGGCCAGCCCCACCACCTCGCCACGGAGCGTCTCCATCCTTTCCCCGCGAGCCCGCCGCTCCCGCATCTCGACGGCCAGGTCGAGGCACTGCTCGAGCTCCGCGCGGCTCAGCTGGTCGACGTCGAGCAGGCTGCGATGCGGCCACCCCATGACCGGCTCACGCTCGGACACAACGACGCCACCGGCGTCGGGCCGATGGCGTGGGGACACTGCCGGGTCGCTCAATCGATGCTCCTTGGCGGCCTCGCAGGACCGTCTTAAAGGGGTTTCAGCCAGTATAGCCACGGCGGTCCGTCAGGGCCGCT
>JBGQKH010000022.1:0-20865 GCA_041499395.1 Candidatus Limnocylindria bacterium | reverse complement strand
GACCGCGGCGTCTTCGGAGTCGATGAGCTGGCCGCCGCGATCAAGCCACGCGGGCACCAGATCTACCCGCCCACCACGATGGTGGTCGTCGAGAACACCCACAACCGCGCCGGCGGCGCGGTCTTCCCGCTGGCAGCGGCGGTGGCGGTCGGGGCGACGGCCCGCGCCGCTGACCTCGTGAGCTTCTGCGACGGCGCGCGCCTTCTCAACGCCGCGGCCGCCTCCGGCGCCTCGCCGGCGGAGCTCGCGGCACCCTTCGACCTGGTCAGCCTGGCGCTCTCCAAGGGGCTCGGCGCGCCGGGCGGCACGATGCTGGCGGGCCGGCGCGACGACATCGCCAGGGCGGTGCGCTACCGGCGAATGATGGGCGGCGCCATGCGGCAGGTGGGGATCCTGGCCGCCGCCGGGTCCTACGCCCTCGCGCACAACGTCGCGCGCCTGGCCGACGACCACGCCAACGCCCGCGAGGTCGCGGAAGCCCTCGCCGGATCGCCGGGGATCGCCCTCGATCCGGGCCGGGTGCAGACCAACATTCTGGTCTTCGATGTGGCGGACTCCGCCTTGTTCGTCGCCGCCTGCCGCGAGCGCGGCGTCCTGCTCAACGCCTTCGGCCCGCGCCGCGTGCGCGCCGTCACCCACATGGACGTGGACGCGGAGGCGTGTCGCCAGGCCGCCGCGATCATGCTCGAGGTGGCCGCGCCTTCCCCGATCCGGGGATAGGCTGTGGAGAAGTCGCCGGCGGCCCCGCAAGTTCGGGGATAACCGGGATTGCGGCGCGCGCCGTTGGCGGGCTACTCTTCGGTCGTCCCGAAGGGGCAGCCAACGACACCCGAGATTGCATCAACGGTTCGGAGGCGGTTCCTTCGGGGCTTTTCTTTGCCCCCGTCCCGTCGCTAGGCTCCCAATGGCTGGTACGACCGACGGACCGGACCGGGCTCGCTTCGTTACTCACCCGTGGCTGGTGCGGTTTGTCGGTGTACCAGCCGCCGGGTGATTAAGCGCCCAGCGGACGCCCCCCGGAACGTTACTCGGCGAGGTTGCGCTGGAGGCGGCGGACCACTTCGGCCGTCTCGTCGCTCGGGTCGTGGCCCGGCTCCGAGGAGGGCCCCGCGAAGGTACCGAACTGGCGGTCGCCGGCATCGCCCAGCCCCGGCACGATATAGCCGCGCTCGTTGAGCGCGCGGTCGACGGCGGCCACGTGAATGTCGACGTCCGGATGCGCGGTGGAGAGGGTGGCCACCCCCTCGGGCGCGGCGATCAGCGAGACCTGCTTGATCCGCACCGCTCCCCAGTGCTTGAGGATGTCGACCGTGGCGGACGAGGAGCCGCCGGTGGCGAGCATCGGGTCGAGGATCAGGCACACCTGCACCGTGGCGGCGTCGGGCAGCTTGTTGTAGTACTCGACCGGCTTCAGGCTCCGCTCGTCGCGGTACAGGCCGATGTGCCACACCTCCGCGGTCGGCATCAGCTCCAGCATCGCATCGACCATCCCCAGCCCGGCGCGCAGGACGGGGACGAGGCCGACCTTGGGCGCCAGCTCGGCGCCCGCCATCGCCTCGAGCGGGGTCTCGACCGTGATCGGCTGGGTGGTGAGGTCGGCCATCGCCTCGTAGCCGAGCAGCCAGGAGAGCTCGCGCACCAGCTCGCGGAACTTCTTCGGCTCGGTGGCCCGATCGCGGAGCAGCGACAGCTTGTGGGCGACGAGCGGATGGCGGGAGACGTGGAGGTTCGGGTAGCGGACGGGGTCCATCGGGCGAATTCTAGGGGGCCCCTTGACTACCTACTACCTCGATTTCTATTGTGCTGCTAGGCTATCGGTCCTTAACGTCCGTTTCGTCGCGCCCTGTGCCGGCACTTCGTGGCCCGCGACGAGTGGAAGGAGCCCTAAGTGGTCTTTGGAACCAAGCGAGACCCCAAGGCCGACTCTGGCCTCCGCGAGGACGTGGTCGGCAACCTCTATCCAGACAGCTTTCCCGATGAGGCAGAGATGACGCCAAGCCCAATGGAGTACCGCCGCCCCGATGCGGGGAACGAGAGCGTCATCGATCCCCACGCCCGCTTCAACGGCAAGTACGTCTCGGACCGCGACCTGCGGATCGAGGGCGAGGCGAGCGGCGAGATCGAGTGCTCCGGCACCCTGATCATCAGCCCGCAGGCCAAGGTGCGCAGCTCGATCAGCGCCGCGAACGTGATCATCAACGGCGATTACGAAGGGGACGTCGACTGCGGCGGCCGCTTCGAGATCGGCTCGACGGGTCGCGTCAAGGGCAAGGTCAAGGCCCAGGTCCTGGTCGTCAAGGAGGGCGCCCACTTCGAGGGCGCCGTGCTGATGTCGCCTGAGGGTCGTCCCGCCACCGCGGGCGCTCCTGCGCCGGCCCCCAGCTCGGCCGCGTCCACCAAGGGAGCCGCCACCCCGGGGGCGGCTTCGGGCGGCCCGGGCAGCATCTTCAGCAAGGACCGTGGGGAGGCCGCTCCCGCCGAGCGCGCCGCCACGGGCACCGGCACCTCCGGCAACTCCTGATCCGCTAGGTCACGCGACGGCGTGGCCCGCCTGCTGGTCGAGGTCACCCGGGGAGATCGCGTCGAGTCGCGCCATCGCGGCTCGGTGGCCCTCGTCGCGCCCGACGGTCAGCTCCTGGCCTCCTACGGCGACCCGGACGAGCTGGTCTTCATCCGCTCGGCGGCGAAGCCATTCCAGCTCGCCCCCTTCGTCGCCTCGGGACGCTTCGACGCGTACGACTTCCCGGCGCCGACGGAGGCGCTTGCCATCTTCGCGGCATCGCACTCCGGAGAGGATCGCCACGTCCGCACCGTGCAGGCGCTCCTCCGCGAGGGCGGCCTGACCCGTGACGTCCTGGCCTGCGGCGTGCATGCGCCGTTCGACGTAGAGACGGCTCAGCGCCTGATCCGCGACGGCGAGCCGCTCACCCCGCTCCGCCACAACTGCTCGGGCAAGCACGCCGGGATGGCGCTCCATGCCAAGGCCGCCGGCTGGCCGATCGCGACCTACTGGCAGCCCGATCACCCGATCCAGCAGCTCGCCCTCGACACGGTGGCGGCCGTGAGCGGGGTCGACCGGTCGGCTGTCGCGACCGCCACCGACGGCTGCGGGGTGGTGAGCTTCGGCATCCCGCTGCGCGGCCTCGCGCTCGCCTTCGCGCGGCTCGCCGATCCGTCGGGGGTGAGCGATACCGCCCTGCGGACGGCTCTCGAGCGGATCCGCGACGCGATGATGGCCCACCCCGAGCTCGTGGCAGGGGAACGCCGACGCCTCGACACCGCCCTCATGCGCGCGGCGCCCGGCCGCCTCGTCTCGAAGGCCGGGGCGGAGGGGGTCGCCGCGATCGCGCTGATGGACGGAGCGGGCGGGCGATTCGGGTCGGCGGCGGGACTGGCGATCAAGATCGAGGACGGGGACGCCTCGAATCGGGCGCGCAACGTCGTGAGCTGCCACGCCCTGCGGGAGCTGGGCGTCCTGGAGGAGTCGGACCTCGAGCGTCTGGCCGAGTACGCCTCGCCTCCCATCCTCGACCCGCGCGGCGACCCGGCGGGCGAGGTCCGGGCCGCCTTCGAGCTCCGGTAGGACGGACCGAGCAAGATCATCCGACTGCCGGTTGAGGGCAGATCGCATCTGGCAGACTGCACGCCGTGGTCGCTGTCCTCCTCTCAGTAACGTTCGCTTGCGGGCTGTTCATTGCGATCGCGCACGTCCTCAACCGACAATTCATCGCGCCTCTGTACGACGTCGCTGCAAATCTCACAGCCTTCGGGTCTGCGACCGCGGCCTCAATCCTGCTCGGTCACTGGGTTCCGGCAGCGCTGTCCGTCGGAGCCATCGCGTGCTGGGGGCTGCTTGCTCAGCGCACCCTCCGGACTCGGTGTCCGTAGGAGAGTCCGGCCCAAACTGACACACTCCTGAGTTCTCGCTCCATTGACGCGGATGCAGGGCCCGGGATAGCCTTCCCCCGGCGATGGTGTCCGCCGAGACGCGTCCCGTCTGAACCGCCCGCTCGGGCTGATGGCCCCTGATGCAGATGCAGCCAGGGGCCTCGTGCTGCCTGGGGGAGGTATCGGGCGTGGACAACGTGTATCTCGTCGCCGCAGCGTGGGTTGGGCTGGCCCTCGTCGCCAGCCTGATCTCGATCCGGTTGGGCATCTCCGTGGCACTGGTGGAGATCGCCCTCGGCATTGTGGGCGGCAACTTCCTGGGCCTCGGCACTAACTCGTGGATCGACTTCCTGGCGCTCTTCGGGTCGGTGCTGCTCACCTTCCTGGCCGGCGCCGAGATCGACCCGAGCTCGCTGCGACGGCACCTGGGCAAGGCCCTGGCGATCGGATCGGTCTCGTTCGCGCTGCCGGCAGCCGCCGCGTTCCTCTTCGCCTTCTTCGTCGCCGGCTGGGACCTCCACGCAGGGGAGATCGCGGGGATCGCGCTCTCGACGACCTCGGTTGCGGTGGTCTACGCGGTGATGATCGAGTCCGGGATGGCGACCCAGGAGATCGGCAAGCTGATCCTGGCTGCGTGCTTCGTGACCGACCTTGGCACGGTGCTGGCGCTTGGCGTCCTGTTCGCCAGCCCCGGCCCGAGCCTGCTCCTCTTTGCGGTCGTGACCGCGGCCGCACTGGTCGTCCTGCCGCGGGTGCTCGAGTGGCTCGTGAACGCGGTTCCGGATCGCGTCTCGGAGCCCGAGATCAAGTTCGTCCTGCTCGTCCTGCTGGGCCTCGGCGGGCTGGCGACGGCCGCGAATAGCGAGGCCGTGCTGCCGGCCTACCTCATCGGCCTGGCCTTTGCGGGGGTCTTCGTGCACAGTCGCGTGCTGGTGAACCGGATGCGCGCCATCGCCTTCTCTCTGCTCACCCCGTTCTACTTCATCAAGGCCGGCCTGCTGGTCTCCCTGCCGGCGATCGCCGCGGGTGCCGGGCTGATCGCCGTGCTGCTGCTGATCAAGGTCGGTGCCAAGACGATCGGGGTATGGCCCGTCTCCAGGCTCGCGGGACTGGCTGTCCGCGAGGCAAACTACACGACGCTCCTGATGGCGACGGGGCTCACCTTCGGGACCATCTCCGCCCTCTTCGGCCTGCGCAACGGGCTGATCAACGAGTCGCAGTACACGATCCTGGTGACGACGGTCATTCTCTCGGCGGTGGTGCCGACGCTCGTCGCAACGACCTTCTTCCAGCCGCACATCCGCGGCACCGGCGAGCGGGATGAGGTCGAGGCGGCGGAGGAGATCGACGCCGGCGTCGTGCCCCACCCGCGGCTCGAACGGGGCGATTAGCCGAGCCAGCCCCGGATCACGTCCGCGATGCGCACGAAGATCGGCGCCAGGAACAGCGCGGGGAGGAAGTTGGCGACGCGCACCGCCTTGAGGTCGAGCAGCCGAAGCGCGGTGCCGATCAGGATCATGCCGCCGACCGCGGTGATCGCCAGGATGGTGGACGGGTCCATCACATCGGTCAGGAGGAACGAACCGCCGCTGATCCCGCCCTGCACGACGAGGATCGAGAGCGCCGAGAGGTAGACGCCGGGACCCAGCGCGGCCGCGAAGGCGATCGAGGTGACGCCGTCCAACAGCGACTTGGTGGCGAGCAGGCTCGTGTCCCCGGTCAGCCCGTTCTGGAGCGAGCCGAGGATCGTCAGCGGGCCGACGCAGAAGACGAGCGAGGTGGTGATGAATGCCTCCGCGACCCGGCTCGGCCGCTCCTCTCCGTCGCGCGCGAACCGACGCTGAAACCAGCTGCCGAGCCATTCCAGCCCGTCGTGGATGCGGAGCACCTCGCCGATCGCCACGCCCACGAGCAGCGCCGCGAAGATGGCGAGGTCGTGGCCGGGGAGCGCCGCGGGGTCGGTGAAGATGCGGATCGCCATCGAGATCGCGAGCACCACCACGAAGAAGCCCGTCCCGGTGATCAGGCTCTCCTGCATCCGCTGCGGCAGCCGCGACCCGGCGAGCAGCCCGATCGTGGTGCCGATGAGCACGGTCGCGATGTTCAGGAGGGTGCCGCTCAGGAACACCGCTACATTGTGCGCATACGCATGAGGACCAACTGACCCATGAACGGGCAGAAGACCGTTGACGAGTACATCGCCGCCTTCGACGACTGGCGCACCGATGCCATGAAGCGCCTGCGCGAGGTCGTGAAGGAGGGCGCGCCCCACTCCGCGGTCGCGATCAAGTGGGCGCAACCGGTCTGGGAGTGGAACGGGCCGATGATCTGGATGAAGGCCTATCCGAAGCACGTCAACATCGGGTTCTGGCGCGGCACCGAGATGGACGACCCCAAGAAGGTGCTCCAGGGCGATGGCGAGCGGATGCGGCACATCAAGATCACGACGGTCGACGAGATCCCGGCCGATGCGCTGCGCGAGCTCGTCAAGCAGGCCGTGAAGCTGAACACCGCGAAGGGCAACCCGACCCTGGGGCGGTGAGAGCTGCTGCCGCGCTCGGCCTGCTGCTCCTCGGCCTGGCCGCCTGCGGGCACGTGTCCACACCCTCTGGACAAGCGGCGACGCTGGACTACGTCGCGCTCGGCGACTCCTACACCATCGGCACCTCGGTGAGCACCGACGAGAGTTGGCCGAGCCAGTTGGTGGCGCGCGTCCCGCGTCTGCGGCTCGTCGCCAACCTGGGCGTGAACGGCTACACCTCGACCGATGTCCGAGGGCGCGAGCTGGCTCCGCTGCCGGGCCTGGACCCAGGGTTCGTGACGCTGATGATCGGCGTCAACGACGTCGTGAACGAGGTGCCGGACGAGATCTACGACGCCGAGGTGGGCTCGATTCTCACCGCCATCCTCGTGCGGGTTCCGGCGAACCGCATCCTGTGCATCGCCACGCCCGACTACACCGTCATGCCGCAGGGGTCGGCCTTCGGCGATCCTGCCGAGCAGTCGGCGCGGATCGAGGGGATCAACACCTTGCTTCGCGAGGCCTGCGAGGCCCGAAGCATTCGCTTCTTGCCCGACATCTTCGCCATCTCCCAGGCGGCGGCGGGAGACCCTTCGCTCGTGGCCGGCGACGGGCTGCATCCGTCCGGAAAGCAGTACAAGCTCTGGGTCGATGCGATCGCACGGGTGGTCGGGGAGCTGCTCCGCTAGGTTGGGGGCGCGACTTCGGAGAGGTCCCAGACACGGGGATCCTCCGGGCGGAGGCTGAGCACCACTCCCCGGTCGCCACGCCCTGCGGCGAGAGCCCGGCCGCCCGCGACCCCAAGGTATCGCGACGAGATGCTGAGCCGTGCCACTGCCACGCCCTCTGTCCTGAGCTCCGCCACCCCATGCACCTCGACGCCGCGGAACGGCGGCACCGCCTCGAAGATGAGCAGCGAGACGCGTCGGTCGCGCTCCAGGTGCGCCAGCTTCCGGTCGCCGGGCGCGATCACCACCTCGAACGCCTCCCCGGTCCATCGGTACCAGACCGGCGAGAGGAAGACGGTGCCGTCCTTGCGGTAGACCGCCAGAGCGGCGGCTGAGGGCGCCTCGAGGAGCGGCAGCACGTCATCGAGGCGGAGGCGGGCCATGGTCGCGAGGATACGCCCTGCTACCATCGGTCGAGCGATGAGCGCCACCCCGACCACCCCCATTCGTGTGCGCATGGCGCCCAGCCCCACCGGGCCGCTGCACATCGGGACGGCGCGCACCAGCCTCTACAACTTCCTCTTCGCGCGGCACGTGGGCGGCACCTACGTCCTGCGCGTGGAGGACACCGACGTCGCCCGCGGCACGGACGCGTTCGAGCGCGACATCATCGACAACCTGCACTGGCTCGGCATCACCTGGGACGAGGGGCCGCAGGTCGCGGGCGGCGAGGATATCGGTCCCTACGCACCCTACCGCCAGAGCCAGCGGATGGAGCTGTACGCGCGGGAGGCCGATCGGCTGCTGGCCAGTGGCGCTGCCTACCGCTGCTACTGCACGACCGATGAGCTCGAGGCCGTCCGCCACGAGCAGGAGCGCAACCACGAGGCGCCGCGCTACAACGGCCGCTGCCTGCGCCTGAGCGCGGCGGATCTTGCCACCTTCCTGGCCGAGGGCCGCCGACCCGCGCTGCGCTTCAAGGTCCCGCCGGAGCACATCCGCTTCGATGACCTGATCCGCGGGGAGGTCGAGTTCGACAACGCGCTGCTCGGCGACTTCGTGATCGTGCGCGGCGACGGGATGCCGCTCTACCACTTCGTGGTGGTGATCGACGACGAGGCGATGGGGATCACCCATGTCGTGCGGGGCGAGGACCACCTGAGCAACACCCCCAAGCACATCGCGCTGATCCGGGCGCTCGGCTACCGCGAGCCGCGCTTCGGGCACATCCCGCTGATCCTCAACCCGGATCGGTCGAAGATGAGCAAGCGCAAGTCGCAGACCGCGATCACCGCCTACCGCGAGCAGGGCTACCTGCCCGAGGCGATGGTCAACTTCCTTGCCTTCCTGGGCTGGTCGCCGGGGACCGAGGAGGAGATCTTCTCGCTCGCCGAGCTGGCCGAGCGCTTTGAGATCGGCGAGGTGCACAAGGCCGGGGCGGTCTTCGACAAGGACCGATTGGACTATCTCAACGGGGTCTACATCCGATCCCTGAACTACACCGATCTCGCTGCCCGATTGCGGCCCTTCCTTCCCCAGGCGCTCTCCGACGAGCAGCTGGTGCGGCTTGTGCCGCTCCTCCACGAGCGGCTGGTGCGGCTCTCCGATGCGACCGAGCTGGCCGCCTTCCTGACCGAGACCGATGCCCAGGTCGGTGCCCTGTATGAGGGTGACCTGCTGCTGCCGAAAGGTCGGTCAGGGGCGGAGACGGCCGAGGCGCTGGCCACGGCGGGTGAGGCGCTCGCCGCCGCCGAGTGGAACGGCGACGGGCTGGAGGCCGCCGGCCGTGCTGCTGCCGACGCCCACGGCTGGAAGCCCGGCGATTTCTTCCGCCCGATCCGGGTGGCGGTCACCGGCCGCCTCGTGTCTCCGCCCCTCTTCGGCTCGATGGAGCTGCTGGGGAAGGAGCACACGCTGGCGCGCATCGGCGCCGCACAGGCCCGGCTAGGAGGCTGACGTGGCCATCTGCGCCTCCTGCGGCACGGAGAACCCGGAGGCGGCGCGCTTCTGCAACTTGTGCGGCAACCCGCTTGGAGGGGCCGCCACAGCCGGCCGCGAAACCCGGAAGACGGTGACGGTGCTCTTCATCGACGCCGTCTCGTCGACGGCCCTCGGCGAGCGGATGGATCCGGAGTCCCTCCGTGCCGTGATGACGCGCTACTTCGACGTGATGCGCGAGGCGATCGAGGCCCATGGGGGAGCCATCGAGAAGTTCATTGGGGACGCCGTGATGGCGATCTTCGGCGTGCCGACCGTGCACGAGGACGATGCCCTTCGAGCGTGCCGCGCGGCGGTGGAGATCCGCAACCGCCTCGCGGAGCTGGAGCCGCGGATCCGCGCCGACCGGGGCGTTGCGATCGAGTGGCGGGCTGGGATCAACACTGGGCCGGTTGTCGCTGGAGACGTCGCCGCCGGGCAGCGGATTGTGACCGGGGACGCGGTCAACGTGGCGGCCCGCCTCGAGGCTGCCGCCGCACCGGGCGAGATCCTGCTCGGCGTGGAAACCTACGCGCTCGTCCACGAAGCGGTGTCGAGCGAGGCTGTCGAGCCTCTCGCCCTCAAGGGCAAGTCCGAGCCGGTCCCGGCCTGGCGCCTCACGGGTGTCACCGATGCGACGGGCAGGCACGCCAGGCCATCGGACGCTCCGCTCGTCGGGCGCCGCAGGCCACTGCGCAACCTCGACGACGCCTTCCACGAGGCGGTCGAAGAGCGGATCTGCCACCTCTTCACGATCGTGGGGGCGGCCGGGGTCGGGAAGTCCCGCGTGGTGGACGAGTTCATCGGCTCATTGGGCGAACAGGCGCAGGTCGCCTCCGGCCGATGTCTGGCCTATGGGCAGGGGATCACCTACTGGCCGGTGGCCGAGGCGATCCGAAACGGGGCAGGCATCGCCGAGGACGATCCGCCGGAACGGGGCATCGCCCGCCTGCGGGAGGTGCTCGGCGCGGAGCCGGAGGCGGAGCGGGTCGCGGCCATCATCGGAGGTCTGCTCGGCATCGCGGAGAGCCCGTCTGCCCCCGATGAGATCTTCCGGGCGATCCGCAAGACGTTCGAGGCGTTGGCGCGCACCAAGCCCCTCGTCCTTGTCTTCGACGACATCCATTGGGGGGAGCCCACCTTCCTGGACCTGATCGAGCACATGGCCGACTGGACGCGTGACGCGCCGATCCTGCTGATCGCCATGGCGCGCGCCGAGCTGCTCGAGAAGCGGCCGACGTGGGGCGGTGGCAAGCGATGGGTGACGACCATGTCGCTGGAGCCGCTCTCCGAGGTGGAGAGCCAGGAGCTCGTCACCAGCCTCCTCGGTCGCGCCGAGCTGCCGACGGAGTTCCGGACGCATATCAGTCAGGCCGCCGAGGGTAACCCGCTGTTTGTCGAGGAGCTCCTGGGCAAGCTCATCGACGATGGGTTCCTGGTGAAGTCGAACGGCGGGTGGTCCGCGCTCGGGGATCTGCGCCAGCTCGCCTTGCCACCCACCATCCAGGCGCTGCTGGCGGCTCGGCTGGATGGGCTAGGCACCGAGGATCGGTCGGTCATCGAGAGCGCCGCGGTCGAGGGCAAGGTGTTCCACCGCGGGGCCGTCATCGAACTGGCTTCGGAGCCGATGCGCGGGCAGGTCCGGGACCGGTTGGCCAGTCTCATGCGCATGGAGCTGGTGCGACCCGACCAGGCCTCCTTTGCCGGCGAAGAGGCGTATCGGTTCAGGCACCTGCTGATCCGCGACGCCGCCTACCAGGCACTCGCCAAGCAGACGAGGTCGGAGCTGCATGAGCGCTTCGCCGCGTGGCTGCAACGGATCGCCTCCGAGCGCCTCGCGGAGTACGAGGAGATCATCGCCTATCACCTCGAGCAGGCGTACCGGTACCGGATCGAGCTGGGGCCACCGGATGCCCACGCGCAGGCGCTGGGCGAGCGGGCTGGAACGCTGCTCGCCAATGCCGGGGAGCGCGCCGACGACAGGGCCGACGTCGGGGCCACGGTCGACCTGCTGGGTCGTGCTGTCGAGCTGTTGCCGGACGGGCCAAGGCGCCGCCGGCTGCTCTCGAGGTTCGGTAACCGGGTATACGAGACAGGCGATGCGCCACGCGCCGAGCGCATCCTGGCCGATGCGATCGCGGAGGCCGATCGTGCCGGTGATGAAGGAGCGAGCGCGCTGGCCGAGCTCCATCTGATGGCGGTTCATGCATCGACCCGCTCGACCGAGATGTCGGAGTCATTGCGAGAAGGGGAGCGACTGGCCGCGATCCTCGCACGGGTGGGAGATGATGCAGGCGCGCTGCTTGCACAGGCCTACAGTGCCTTCCTCCTGTTCACTGTGGGTCGGGCCGAAGAAGCGGCCCGTCGGGCGGGTGCCCTGCTCCTTCTGGACGAGGGGGACGAGTTGTGGCGACGCGAGGCTCGCGAGGCGCGCGGCATCTCGCTGGTCTTTGGTCCGGCGTCGATCGAGGAGGCCGTCTCCTTCATCGAGGCTGAGCAAGGCGTAACGCGGGGGTTTGGTGCCTTGACGGGTATTGCTCGCCTGCGTGCGCTCCAGGGCCGGTTCTCGGAGGCCCTCGACCTCAACGCTCGAGCCCGGGCGGGATTCGAGGACCTGGGGGACCGATATGGCGTGGTGGCGACCCTCAGCACCGAGGGAGAGATCGAGCATCGGGCCGGCCACCACGCCAGAGCGGCCCGCCTGATGAGAGATTCGTATGACGCCATGATCGCCACCGGAGACCGTTCGTTCGCCTCGACGGTCGCCGCTGCCCTAGGTGCGGTGCTGCTCGACCTCCACGAGGACGACGAAGCTTGGCAGTTCGGAACGATTGCCCGCGAGACGTCGTCGAGCGATGACGTGATCTCCCAGGGGCCGGGCCGTGCAGTGCAGGCGCGAGTCCTCTCCCGGCGCGGCGACCATGCGGCGGCGGAGGCCCTGGCCAAGGAGGCGGTCAGGATCATGGAACAGACGGACTACCTCTATCCCCGCGGTGACGTCGTCGTGCACCTGGCAAACGTGCTCCACGAGTCCGGGAAGGCGGATGAGGCTATCGCGGCGGCACGTGAGGGGCTCGCGCTGTACCAGCGGAAGGAAGCCACCTTCATGGTGGAGAAGACCCAGCGACTCATCGACGACTGGAGCGGGTAACCTGTCGCTCTTGTCCGCGCAGTGAACGCAGAGATGCTTGAGTCGACCCACCCCTCGGCGCCCGAGACGCGCAAGACGGTCACCATCCTGTTCATAGACGCCGTCTCTTCCACGGCGCTCGGTGAGCAGATGGACCCCGAGTCGCTGCGGGCGGTCATGACCCGCTACTTCGACGTCATGCGCGAGGCGATCGTGTCGCACGGGGGGATCATCGAGAAGTTCATCGGCGATGCGGTCCTCGCGATCTTCGGCGTGCCGGCGGTCCACGAGGATGACGCGCTGCGAGCCTGCCGCGCCGCGCTCGAGATCCATCACCGGTTGACCGAGCTCGAGCCGCTCATTAGGGCGGACCTTCGCGTGGCCATCGAGTGGCGGATGGGGATCAACACCGGACCGGTGGTGGCGGGAGATGTGGCTTCCGGGCAGAGGATCGTGACCGGCGATGCAGTGAATGTCGCGGCCCGCCTGGAGGCCACCGCCGCCCCGGGGGAGGTCCTTATTGGCGCGGCGACATACGCCATGGTACGTGACGCGGTCAGCGCGGAGCCCCTCGCGGCGCTCAGCCTGAAAGGGAAGAGCGAGCCGGTTCCGGCGTGGCGATTGGTCGCGCTCAGGGAAGGCTCGCGTCGACGTTCCCGCCTCCAGGAAGCGCCAATTGTTGGCCGCCGGCGCCCCCTCGAGCTCCTGGAAAACGCGTTCCGCCAAGCCGTCGAGGAGCGCGTCTGCCATCTCTTCACCGTGCTCGGGGTGGCAGGGGTCGGCAAGACGCGCCTGGTGGACGAGTTCGTGGCGGGCGTGGGCCACGAAGCCGCGATCGCCACCGGTCGGTGTCTCGCCTACGGGAGCGGCATCACCTACTGGCCGGTGGCTGAAGCCCTGCGCAGCGGTATTGCGAACGCGGAACCGGCCGCAAACGCAAGGCAGGCCGCCTTGGCGGCCATCCTGGCCGACGAGGTCGAGGCAGAGCGCCTCACGGGGGCCGTCGGCAGCCTGCTCGGCATGAACGCAGACGCCCACGATCAGGAGGAGCTCTTCTGGGCGGTGCGCAAGACCTTCGAGGCCCTGGCTCGTCGCCGGCCTCTCGTGCTGGTGCTGGATGACATTCACTGGGGTGAGCCCACGTTCCTTGATCTCGTGGAACACATCGCCGAGCGGACCCGTGACGCCCCGATCCTGCTCATCGCGGTTGCTCGGCTCGAACTCTTCGAGATTCGGCCGCTGTGGGGTGGCGGCAAGCGCTCGTCGACCACGGTGGAGCTGGGACCTCTCTCCGAGGTCGAGAGCGGGGAGCTGCTGAGCAACCTCCTGGGTATGGCCGAGCTGCCGATCGACTTCCAACATCGCGTGAGCCGGGTGGCCGAGGGCAACCCGCTCTTCCTGGAGGAGCT
The DNA here is from genome assembly GCA_041499395.1 of Candidatus Limnocylindria bacterium. Taxonomy (GTDB): domain Bacteria; phylum Chloroflexota; class Limnocylindria; order QHBO01; family QHBO01; genus CF-167. The sequence goes on along the minus strand of JBGQKH010000022.1, from coordinate 7,272 downwards.
TCTGGCCAACCTGATCGACGACGGTGCTCTCCGGCGCACCGACGACGGCTGGGCGGCGGCCGGCGACCTTCATGACCTTGCGATGCCGCCCACGATCCAAGCCGTGCTGGCCGCGCGCCTTGACAGGCTGGGGGCCGAGGAACGGATGGTCATCGAGCGAGCGGCGGTGGAGGGCCATACCTTCCACCGCGGTGCAGTGACCGCGCTGGTCCCTGAGACGCTGCGTGACCAAGTCCCCGAGCAGTTGGCGAGCCTCGTGCGAATGGAGCTGGTTCGCCCAGAGCCCGCCGCCTTCGCGGGCGAGGAGGCTTACCGCTTTCGACATGTGCTCATCCGCGATGCGGCATACCAGGGGTTGGCCAAGCAGACTCGCTCGGCCCTCCACGAACGCCTGGCAGCCTGGCTGGAGCGCGTGGCAGGTGACCGGCTGCTGGAATACGAGGAGATCATCGCCTACCACCTGGAGCAGGCGTATCGGTATCGGATCGAACTTGGGCCGCGCGATGCGGCGGCGGACCTCGCGCTGCGTGCCGGAACCATGCTGGGGCACGCCTCACGACGCGCCGAGGCGCGCGGCGACGTCGCGGCCAGCGTGGACCTTATGGCTCGAGCTGCCAAGCTCCTCCCTCCCAGCGCGGATCGCCGCCTGCTGCTTGCACAGGTGGCGCCGAACCTGCTCTTCGCCGGCGACGGCCCGCGAGCAGAGACCCTGCTGAAGGAGGTCGTCGCCGAATCGGAGGAGGCCGGGGACGCCCGTGGCGGGGCCTGGGCAAACCTCGGCCTGCTGTTCGTGCAGAGCTCCACCCAGTCGTCCGAGGCGTCCGCATATGCGCGCGACGCGGAGAGACTGCGGGACCGGTTGACCGAGCTGGGCGATCTCGAAGGCGCCCAGCAGGCCGAGCTGCTCGCGGCCCTCGGCCAGTTCGTCATCGGCAGGGCCGGTGCCGGCCTGGCAAGGGCCCAGGCGATTCTTGACGCCGTCCCGAGCTCCATCGCCGGCTCCCTGGCGAACCGAGCCCGCGGACTCAGGGCGGTGGCCGCCATGCTGGGACCCACGCCAGCAGACGAGGCCCTCCGGCTGGTCGAAGCGGAGGGTCGACACGCCACGCAGCTCCCCGGGGTTGCATCCGGTCCGGCCAGGATGCTGTGCCTTCAGGGACGCTTTGCCGAGGCACGCGCGGCGTTGTCACGTGCGACCGAGCAAGCGGCTGAGCGGGGAGGTCGCCTATTGTCGTCGGAGACGCACGAAGTGGCCGGAAACATGGCGCTGCTTACCGGCGAGATCGACGAGGCTGTTCGTAATCTTAAGCTGGCATATGACGAGAAGATGGCTGCGGGAGACCCTGCCGGCGCGTCCACGACGGCCACGGCACTGGCTGAGGCGTACCTCGAGGCAGGGGACCTTGATGCCGCGTGGACGCAGGCCGCCAACGCCCGTGAATCGTCCCCACGCGACGACCTTGCCGCCCAGGGCCGCAGCCGCGAGATCCAGGCGCGCGTGCTCTCAGCCCGTGGTCAGCACGGTGAGGCCGAAGCGCTTGCGCGTGAGGCGGTCACCATCCTGGGGCGCACGGACTACCTCGCTCTGCACGGGGATGCACTGGTCCATCTCGGGCATGTCCTGCACGCTGCCGGCAGGGAGGACGAGGCGGTGGCGGCCGCCCGCCAAGCGGTTGAGCTCTATGAGCGCAAGCAGGCAAGGTTCCTCGTCGAGCGCACCCGGAAAGTGATCGGGGCGTGGGGCGGGCGATCCGACTAGGGAACCAGCACGATCCGCCCCTCGACGCGGCCCTCCGCCAGACGGTCGTGCGCCGCGGCGGCCTCGACGAGCGGCATCCGCTCCACGTGCCACTTCATACGGCCGCGCCTGGCGAGGGAGACGACCGCACGCAGGTCGGAGATCGAGCCCCAGGCGGTGGTCGTCAGGCTCGCTTCGACCGGCATGTGGCGGAATCTGAACTCGTATCGGCCTCCGCCCTCGCCGACCAGCGACACAAGGCCACCCGGTGCCACGTTGCGGACCGCGTAGTCGAGGCTCGGGCCGTTGCCGACGAAGTCGAAGACCACGTCGGCCGGCCCACCCAACCCCAGCTCGACCAGCGCCTCGTCGCCCATCAGCAGCCCCAGGTCCGCACCCAGCTCGGCGGCGAGCGTCAGCTTCTCGGGGCTCAGCTCCCGCACGGCGATCGTGAGGTCGGGAAGGTGGCGCAGGTACTGGAGCGCGAACTGGCCGAGGCCACCCATCCCGATCAGCAGCACCCGCGCCCCCGGCTGGAGCCACGCCATTGCGCGCTCCACGGCGCGCCACGGAGTGACGCCGGCATCGGCCAGGGGGGCGGCATGATCGGGGTGCAGGTCGCCGATCGAGACGAGGTGCCGGGCATGCGGGACGAGCATGTACTCGGCGTAGCCGCCGTCCCGCTGGAAGCCGGGCGAGGTAGATTTGTCGCAGCGCTGCTCCTCCCCCATGGAGCACTGAGCACAGGCGCCGCAGCCCCAGCCCCCGAACACGACGACCCGGTCGCCCTCCTTAAGGTGGGCCTTCTTCAGCTCGGCCGCGGCACCACCGGTGAAGGCGTCGATCCAGCCGCCGACCTCGTGACCCAGGGTGATCGGTCGCGCCGCGCGCATCCGATCGGTGCGGGCGACGTAGAGGTCGGAGTGGCAGACGCCGCAGCCGGCGACCTTGATCCGGATCTCGCTCCCGTGGGGCTTCGGGATCGGGACCTCTTCGATGCGCAGCGGCTCGCCGGCGGCGTAGCTCCGGACGGCGAGCATCGGGCTATCCCGGCGGGAAGATCGCCTCGAGCAGGCGGGCGATCAGGCCCTTTGGCGAAGCTTGCTCGACGATGTCGAGGATCCGCCCGTCCACGCTAACTGCGAAGGCGGTCGGCTCGGCGTTGACGTTGCCACGGTCGGCGGTGGTCGGGACACCGAGCACCTCGACGGCGATCCTCCGCTCATCCGAGAAGAGGAGGTACGGGAGGCTCAGCTCGGTGACGAAGGCCTTCTGCTGCTGCTCGTTGTCGGTGGTGACGCCGATCAGCGCAACCCCCTGCCCGTCGACGCGCGCGTATGCGTCCTTGAGCGCCTCGGCCATCGTGTCGCCGCGCTCGCGGGCGGCGCCCTTCAGCGTGGGGCCGCCGAAGAAGACGACGATCAGTGGCTTCTTGCCGACGAGGCTGCGCAGGTTGAGCAGGTAGCCATCCGTGGCACGCAGGCCGACCGACGGAATCGGGTCGCCGATCTTCACCTTGAGGCCGGTGGCGACGGGGCTCATGGCCCGATTGTAGCGGCCGGCTCTGGCCGCCCGCCGAGGTGCAGCTTCCCCCTGGACCGATGAAGGAGCCCGTCGCGCTCGAGCCCGGCCACGACCCGCTCGAAGGCAGGCCCAGGGAGGATCCGCCGCCCGGCGCCGAGGGTCATCGCGTGGCCTCGCGCCTCAGCGAGCGCTCGCAGGACCGCCCCTCGATGCGCGCGGTCAGACCCGGCAAAGGTTGGCTGGCGAGGCACCAGGACGGTGGCCGCGGCTCCCCGCGAGGGGCAGCCGTGCGCGATGGGGCAGGTATCGCAATGCGGGTTGCGCGGCGTGCAGATGCCGGCCCCGAACTCCATCGTGGCGTGGGTCCATGGGGCGGCGTCCGCGGGGTCACCAGCCGAGGCCAGGGCATCGGCCAACGCCTGCAGTTCTCGCGGCTTCGTGCTTGCCGCGAGCCCGAAGCGACGGACGAGCCAGCGGCGCACGTTCGTATCCACCACGCCGACCGGCTCACCGAAGGCGAGGCCCGCGACGGCACGCGCCGTGTACGGGCCGATCCCCGGCAGGCGCTCGAGCGCGGCCACGTCACGCGGCCAGCCGCGGGCCGCGACGGAGGATGCGGCCCGTCGCAGAGCCAGCGCACGGCGGTTGTAGCCGAGCCCCGACCACGCGGCGAGCACCTCGGCCTCGCTCGCCGCCGCGAGGGAGCGGGCCGTCGGAAATCGGGCCATGAAGGTCGGGAAGCGCTCGGCGATGCGCGAGGCCTGGGTCTGCTGGAGCATCACCTCGCTGACCAGGACGGCATATGGGTCGGTGGTGCGGCGCCAGGGGAGGTCACGGTGATCGGCGGCGTACCAGGCCAGCAGCGAGACACGAACTCGCGCCAGCGCGGAGGCATCGGTCAGGCGCTTGGCCACCCGCGGAGCGTAGCGCGCTACCGTAGATCCCGATGCGCTATCGACTCGTCTGCCTCGACGCCGGCTTCACCTGCCTCTCGCCGGTCCGCTCGCTGAGCGACGCGCTGCGCGGCGTGCTGGCGCAGCACGGGCACGAGGTGAGCGACGAGGAGCTGCATCGGGCCTGGGAGGTGGCGAACCGGTGGTTCTCGGAGGACTACCACCGATCGTTGAACGACACCTGGGCCGATGACGCCCTGATCGACGCCACCTGGCGCAAGTACCACGCCGTGGTGCTCGCCGAGCTGGGGCTCGAGGACCTCCACCATCGCCTGATCGACACGATCCTGGCCGCCCAGTACGCGCCCGATTCGTGGGAGCTCTATCCCGACGTCCGGCCGACGGTGAGCGAGCTGCGGGCGGCCGGGTTAAAGCTGGGGATCGTATCGGACTGGGGCTCGAACCTGCTGCCGATCGTCGATGGGCTGGGCCTGGCGGCGGAGATGGACTTCGTCCTCGCCTCGGGCGCGGTGAGGCTCTCCAAGCGCGACCCAGCCATCTTCTGGCTGGCCGCGGAGCGCGCGGGGGTTGATCCGGGCGAGGCGCTGATGGTCGGCGACACGATCTCGGCAGATGTGGAGGTGGCGCAGGCGGCGGGGATGGACGGGATCCTGCTGCGCCGGCCGGAGTGGACCGACGGAGGGCACCGCCCCGCGCCACCAGGGATGCGGGTCATCGCCTCGCTGGCCGAGCTCCCGGCGATCGTGCTGGGGTCCTGATGGGCTCGATTCGCCTCGCCCAGCCGTCGCGGATCGTGGTCGACAAGTTCGGCGGCTCCGTCCTGCGGCGCCCCGAGGACATTGCCGCAGCTGTCGGGGCCGTGGCCGCGCAGCGGGCCGCCGGGGAGCGACCGGTGGTGGTCGTCTCCGCCTTCGAGGGCGTGACCGACGCGATCCTCGGCTCAGCGGCGGTCCTGCTGCCAGGCGGCGGAGCTGCCTTGCGCGAGGCCGGCCATGACCCGGACTCGCTGCTCGCCCGGGAGACGGACCGCGCCCTGGCCACCGGAGAGGCGCTCTCCGCCGCGCTCTTCGCCCTGGGCCTCCAGGCGCGCGGGATCCGTGCTCGCTCCTTCAGCGGAGCGGAGGCGGGGATCCGCACGGCGGCGGCGCACCTCGGCGCCGAGGTGCGACGCGTGCTGCCGCGACGGCTGCGCGCCGCGCTGGCGGAGGGGATGGTGCCGGTGGTGGCCGGCTTCCAGGGGATCGGGACGCACGGCGAGCTGACCACGCTCGGGCGAGGCGGCACGGACCTGTCGGCGGTGGTCCTGGCGGTCGCGCTCCGGGCGGACCGCTGCGAGCTCTTCAAGGACACCGGGGGGATCCTCGAGGCGGATCCGCACCTCGTGCCCGCGGCCCGATTCCTGGCGAGCGTGGATGCGTTCCAGCTCGAGCTGCTGGCCGAGGCGGGCGCGGAGGTGGTGCATCCCGTGGCGGTGCGCCGGGCGCGTCGCGGAAAGCTGCGGCTCGTGGTCCGGGCCGTCGGGGAGGGTCCCAGCACCCAGGTGCTCGCCCGGCGAACGGACGATGACGAGGCGCCGATGCTCCTTGCGGTCGACCGCAAGGACCGGATCGCGCGGATCAGCCTGATCGGTCCCGCCGCACGGATGCCCGAGCTGCTGCCGATCCCCGCCCATGGCGCCGGGTCGTTCGACGAGGGCGGGATGCGGGTGGTCTGGGCCGAGGTCCCGATCGAGCAGGTTGCGCGGGCGGCCCAGGCCGTGCACGCCGCCCTGATGGCCTAGGAGGCCTCCAGCTCCGCCACCGCCTCGTGCTCGGCGATCTCGCCGCTCGGTCGGAGCTGAAGCACGATCCCGGCCACGATGATCAGCGCCCCGCCGACCAGCTGGAGCGGGGCCGGGACGGTCCCGAACAGGATCGCTGCCAGGGTCACGGCCACCACCGGCTCCAGGGTCGAGAGGATCGTGGCCCGCGGCGCGCCGATCAGGCGAATGCCGCCGATGAAGCAGACGGTCGCCAGCCCCGCCCCGAAGACCCCGGCGACGAGCACCGGCCAGAGCGCCTGGAGGCTGGCCAGCGGCTGCGCCACGTCAGCCAGCCGACCTGTCGCCGCTGCCGTGAGGAGGTAGAGGATCGCCGCCCCGCCCATCGTCGTGGCCGCCGCCTGCGTCCCGGGGACGTGGTGGAAGCCGCGCTGGGCCGCGACCGCGTAGAAGGTCTGAGCCAGCGCGCCGCCGAGGGCGAGCGCGATCCCCAGCGCGTCGAGGGAGCCGAGGGCACCCGCCCCGGCCACAACGAGCACCACGCCCGCCAGCGAGATGCCTAGCGCCGCCCAGCGCAGGCGGTCGAGCCGCTCACCGAACCAGGTCACGCTCGTCAGCGCCACGAGGGCGGGGTAGATGTAGAAGAGGAGGAGCGCCAGCGCGATCCCGATCCGCAGGAAGGCGATGAACATGGCGAGGTTGAGCGCCGCGTTGGTCGCTGCCGAGGCGGAGATGAAGTACCGATCGCGCCGCGGGATCTCCCGCCACGGGCGCCCGAGCCGCTTCCCGGTGACCGCTCGCGTGGCCATGAACAGGATCACGACGATCGCTCCCACCCCGGCGCGCCAGGTCACGAGAGTGAGGCTCGAGATGCCGACTGTGTCCGCGTAGCGGGCGATCGGTCCGAGCAGGCCGAAGCACGAGGCCGAGACCACGATCAGCAGCGCGCCGAGCAGGTCGCCGGAGGGGCGCCGCATCATCGGGCCGAAGGCGTGAGGCTGGCCTCGTCCTCGGCCGCCTCCAGCTCGGCGCTGAGCCGGGTCCAGTCGGCGGCGAGCTGATCGGCTCGGTCGCGCGCCGCATTGTGGCGCTCGATCAGCTCCCGGAAGACGTGGTGGTCGGCGTAGGTGGCCGGATCGGAGAGGCGCTCGCTCATCTCGGCCAGAGAGGCATCGGTCTCGCGTGCCTCCGCCTCCACCCGCTCCAGGGCGTCGCGCAGGTCTCGCGTGCGCCGGTAGCGCCGGTTGCGCGCCTCCGCCTCCGCGCGCTTGCGCGCCGCGGCCCCGAGCGACGATTCGCGGGGACGCGGCGCCGCCGCCTCGATCCCGCGCGGCGTG
>JBGQKH010000021.1:0-21042 GCA_041499395.1 Candidatus Limnocylindria bacterium | reverse complement strand
GTGATGGTCGCCCCGACCTGGCTCTTGATGTCGTCGCCGATGATCGGGAGCCCGCGCTCCGCGAAGCGCCGCTGCCAGTACGGCTCGCGCCCGATGAAGACCGGGATCGCGTTGATGAACCCGACCCCTGCCTGGAGCGCCTGCTCGACGTACCACTTGGTCGCCTCCTCGCTGCCGACCGGCAGGTAGGAGACCATCACGTCGGCCTTGCGCTCCTTGAGGATGCCGACCACGTCGGCGGTTGGGCCAGGGGCCTTTTCGATCACCTGCGAGAGGTACTTGCCGAGGCCGTCGTGGGTCATGCCGCGGTCCACGGTTACCCCGACGTGCGGGACCTCCATGAACTTGAAGGTGTTGTTCTGGCCGGCCCAGATGGCCTCCGACAGGTCCTTGCCGACCTTCGTCTTGTCGATGTCGAAGGCGGCGACGAACTCGATGTCGCGGATGTGGTAGCCGCCCAGGTTGACGTGCATCAGGCCGGGGACGTGGTCCGTGTCCTTCGTCTTCTCGTAGTAGTAGCGGCCCTGCACCAGGCTCGAGGCGCAGTTGCCAACCCCCACGATCGCCACCCGGATCTTGCCGTCGCTGGGCCGATGTCCGTTCTTGCCGTTGCTGTTCGCCACGATTCCTATCTCTCCTGTGTTCCTGCGACCTGCTGTCGGACGTGCCAGATGCGCTGGATGGTGGTGGCCGCCGACAGGGCGGCGATGATCCCGATGGCGCCGAGCAGACCGATCCCGACGCCCAGCCCGGTGAGGGCGATACCGGCCACGATGAGGACGAGCCGCTCGGTCCGCGGAGCGAGGCCGACCGCGGCGGAGAGGCCGATCGCCTCCGCCTTGGCCCGGGTGTAGCTGACCATGAATGAGCCCGAAAGGGCCGCCAGGGCCAGGAGCACCGGCCAGAGCGGCTCGGTGCTCGCGCCGAGCAGGTACGCGACGATCCCGACGTAGAGGATCGCCTCGGCCGCGCGGTCGAGCGTGGAGTCGAGGAAGCCGCCGAACGGGGTGCTCCCTCCCGACGCGCGCGCCAGCGCCCCGTCGACGGCGTCGAGGAGCGACCCCGCAACGAGGACGACGGCCCCGACGACCAACTGGCCCACGGCGACCAGGACTGAGGCGGCGATCACGATGCAGAAGCCGGCCACTGTGACCCGGTTGGCGGTGATGCCGAGCCTCAGGGCCAGGCGCACCAGCGGCGCCAGCACGGCGCGGCCAGCCTCCTTGACGCGGTTGGAGAGGATCGAGCCGCCGCGAGGCAGCTCGCCGGCGCTCGGGTGGCTAGCCGACATCGGCCACCTCCGATGCGCCGCCGGGGCGCGCCATGCCGATGCCCGACGTCCCGCCGATGAGGCGAGCCTCCGTCTCGTGCAGCTCCTCGAAGGCGGCGGTGCGGAGGCGGCAGATGACCTCGCGCCCGTGTCGCTGCGTCTCGACCAGGCTGGCGAGCCGCAGGATGCGCAGGTGCCAGCTGATGAGCGGCTGCGACAGGACGACGCGCGCCGAGAGCTCGTTGACCGGCATCGGCCCGAACTCGGCGAGGAGGCTGATGACGCGCAGCCGCGTTTCGTCGCCCAGCGCCCGATAGACGGTTCGCAGGCGGCGCAGGTCTCGTTCGGCGCGGGTCTCGGGAGTGAGGGTCATTGCGTAGCGCTTCTTTATCAAATGCGGATTGATATAAGCGGGGGCTTATGATATGGGGCCGGTCGCGGAAGCGTCAAGGAGTACATTTGGCCCCGTGACCAGCTCGACGCCCGACGCGCTGTGGGCCTCCCAGTCGCTCCGCCTGCTCAGGCCCGCGTCCGTCGTTTGCGAGGGTCTCAGCCACGGGAGCCGGGGCCATCGCCTGCTCGACAACCTGGAGCTGAGCGTCGGCGTCGGAGCACGCCTGCTGATCGCCTCACGACCGGAGGAGTCTGCGCCGATGCTGCTGCGCGTCCTCGCCGGGCTTGCCCATCCGAGCGCGGGGATGGTGCGACTCGCGGGGGTGACGCGCGCCGACGACTCAGCGGCGGGCTGGGCGCGCCGGGTCGGCTACGTGGGGCCCGAGGCGGGCATCTACCCGTGGATGACCCCGCGCGAGGTGCTCGACCTGGCCGGCCGCCTCGCCGAATACGAGACGGCGGAGCGCCGGCAGCGGATCGACACCATCGCCGAGCATTACCGCCTCGGTACCCAGCTCGACGAGCCGGTGCAGCGGGGCGGCTCGTCGCTGGCGGAGCGGGTGGCGCTGGCCGCGGCGATGCTGACCGACCCCGAGGTGCTGCTCCTCGAGGACGCGCTTCGAGCGGTCGAGCCCGAGGAGCGCTCACGGCTGCTGGCCGTCCCCGGCCGGCGGCGCACGGTGCTGATGACGAGCCGCTTCCCGGCCAGCGAGGCCGGCCTGGTGAACCAGGTCGCGTTCCTGCGCGACGGCAAGCTCCTTGTGCACTCCTCGGTGAAGGAGCTGGATGCGCGCGGCCTGACCCTCTCCCAGCGAGGGATCGAAGCGCTCGCCGGCGTGATCACCATCGACCCCCAGCGCCCCGGCGGGTCGCGTCGATGAATCGGATGCGGACCCTCTCCTGGATGGCGATCCACGAGATGTGGATCAGCTTTCGGCTCATCGCCGTGCTGGGGCTGCCGCTGCTGGGCGGGCTGCTCGCGATCGTCGTGCCCCCCGACCTGGTCGGAGTCAGCGCGGTGGGCAGTGCGGGATTCTGGTATGCCGTGGGCGTGAGCGTCGCGATCGCGGCAACCGCGGGGCTCGCCGCGGGCACGCTGGCCAACGAGCGCCGGCGCGGCACGGTCGCGTGGATGGCCGTGCGTGCCGTTCCGCGCGCTTCGGTCTTCATGTCCTGGTTCGTCGCGTTCGGGCTGCTCCTGGGGATCGGGATCGCGCTCGGCTCGATCGGGGCGTGGCTCGTGGCACTGAGCCACGCGGAGGCGGCTCCCGATCCCGTGCCGTACGCAGCGGCGATCGGCGCGACGATCGGCATGGGACTCCTCGCCGTGGCGGTCGGGCTGCTGGCGGGCACCTTCCTGCCGTCTCGTCCCGCCGCCGGCGTCTCGGTCAGCGTCGGAGCCGTGGTGCTTGTCATCGCCATCATCCTCGCGCCGGGTGGCGTCCCGAGCCCGATCGGCGGGATCGGCCTCCTGTCGCACCTCGACAACGCCACGCGACCGCTCGCCGACGGGCTGCGGTCGGCCGGTGTGGCGCTGGCCGCAACCTCGATCCTGCTCGCGCTGGGGGCCAGGGGCCTGGAGCGCACCGACCTGTGACCGCGGCCGGGTTGGGCCGGTCCCCGGCGAGCGCCTGGGGGATCCTGGTGGTGGCGTCGCTCGGCGTCTTCCTCGGCGGGGCCGAGCTGATGGTGGTCGCCATCGCCCTTCCCTCGATCGTGGCCGACTTCGGTGGCTGGAGCGACCTCGCGCACGCCAGCTGGATCGTCAACGCCTACCTGCTTGCCTACGTGGTGGCGATGCCGCTCGCCGGGCGAGCCGCCGACCTGTGGGGCGCGCGACGCCTCTACGTCGTCGCGCTCGTGCTCTTCTGCCTCGGCAGCCTCGGCGCCGGCCTGTCGCGCATCGCCGGCCCACAGGCAGGGCTCGACTGGCTCATCGCGGCGCGCGTCGTCCAAGGCTTTGGCGGCGGGGCGCTCGTGCCGCTCTCGATGGCGATCGCCAGCCACCTCTTCTCCGGCCGCTCGCGCGCCACGGCGCTTGGCGTCGAGGGGGCCGCCACCTTCGTGGGCATGGCGGTCGGCCCCGCATACGGAGCGTGGGTGCTGCTCAACGTCTCGCTGCCGATTCCCGGCCTGGACCTCGCTGGCTGGCAGTGGATCTTCTTCCTCAACGTTCCGGCCGGGATCATCACCCTGCTCCTGATCTACGTCGTGGCGGGCGGCGTCGAGACCCCGCGCGCCCGCGGAGGGATCGACCTCGCGGGCGGGCTGCTCGTGGCGCTGACCCTGGTGGTCGGGATCGGGGCGCTCTCGCTGGCGGGGCAGCGCGGCTGGCTCGACGCCTGGATCCTGATCGGGCTGGCCGCGGCGCTTCTCCTCGGCCTGTGGTTCGTCCGTCGCGAGCTGCGACAGGGGGCGCCGCTGATCAACCCGCGGCTCTTCGCGGACACTCGCTTCGCGGCGTCGAACGGGGTGAGCCTGCTCACCGGCTACACCCTGGCCACCGCGATCATCGGCGGGCCGGTCTTCGTCAACCGCGTGCTGAACGCGGGAGCGGACCGATCGGCGGAGGCGCTCACCGCGCTGACCCTGGCGATCGCGGTGGGGGCCGTCGCGGGCGGCGTGGCGTCTGGCTGGGTCGGCCAGCGCTGGACCGCCGTCGCAGGGGTGGGGCTGACGGTGATCGGCCTCGCGCTTGCGGCCGGATGGGGAGTCGACACGGGCCTCTCGCGCCTCCAGCGCGACCTCGCCATCTTCGGCGCCGGCTTTGGGCTCACCGTTTCGCCGCGGGCGACCGCGGCGGTCGAGGCGGCGGGAGCATCGGCCTATGGGGTGGCGAGCGCCATGCTCCAGGTGGCCCGCACCGTCGGGATGAGCGTCGGGCTCGCGCTGCTGACCAGCATCGGCCAGAACCGCATCGACGAGCTCAACGCATTGGTCAACGACCCGGCTCGGCGCGATGCGCTGGTCGCCACCCTCGGCCACCCCGAGTTCGTGGGCGTGGATCCCCACAGCAGCCTCGCGCTCGTCGACCTGCTCGAGGCGTGGTCGCGCGGCGAGGCGGCGGGCGTGCTGCGGCTGGTGATCCTGATCGCGCTGGCAGTGGCCGCGGTGACGATCGTCCCGGCCCTGCTCGTCGAGGGACGGCGGCGGGAGGGCTAGCCGACCCGCCGGGCCACCAGGACCAGCTCGCCCCAGTTGCGGTTGTAGCCCTGGCTCGTCTGGAGGGTGAGCCGCTCATGGTCGGTCGGGTTGATCCAGGCTGCTCCCGGGCAGCCGGGCGCTGCGTATCGGAGCGCGAGTGGCGGGTTCGGCATCGGTGCGCTGCGCGAGTCGGGGCAGCTGACGTTGGGATGGATCTCGGTCACCACGTAACGGAGCACCGCCCCGTCCGACATCTTGATCCGCACCTCCGCCCCGAGCATCACGTTCCAGAGGCGCTTGAAGATGTGCTGGATCGCATGGCCGACGATGTAGGTGTTGGTGTCGCGCCCGGGTTCCGAACTCTGGTAGAGGAGATAGGCCGCATCACCAGGAAGCTCGCCGCCCTGCCCAGCCTTGGCTTGCTTGACTGCCACGTTGACGTCGACCGACGGCACCTCGATCTGCACCGCCACCCAGTTGGCGGGGATCGGGGTCGGCGATGGGGTCGGCACCTCGGTCGCGCCCTGCGAGGGCGCGAGGCTGGGGCTCGGCGACGCGACCGCTACCGGCGACTCGCTGATCGGGGGCAGCGACGCCCCCGGCGCGCCGACCTGGAGCTGTCCCGCCACGATGAGCACCACGCCGGCGACCGCCAGCAGCGTGGGCAGGAAAAGGCCGGGTGCGAGGAGGCGCTTCATCCGCCCGAGTCTAGCAAGGGACCCTGGGGATGGTCCCCGGGCCGTCCGGCGGCCGGATCCGTCAGAAGAGCGATGCGGCCGAGCTGCGCAGGAACTCGATGATCGGGTCCGGGAAGAGGCCGAGCGCCAGGACCCCGGCCACCGACAGGGCAAGGGCGAGCACCGTGAGCGGCGAGCGCTCGATCGGCGCCGGATCGGCCTCCGGCTCGCGCATGTACATGTAGACGATCACGCGCAGGTAGTAGAAGGCGGCGAGCGCCGCGTTCAGCGCGATCGCGACGGCGAGCCAGGCGACCCCGGCGTCGACCGTGGCGACCAGGACGTAGAGCTTGGCGAAGAACCCGACCGTGGGCGGGATGCCGGTCAGCGAGAGGAGAAGGATCGCCATCGCGGCGGCCATCGCCGGGGCGCGCCCCGCCAGTCCGGCGAAGGCGTTGAGGCCGCCGAAGCGGCGCGCGTCGCGCTGGAGCATGCCGACCACGCTGAAGGCGGCGATGTTCATCACGCCGTAGCCGAGGACGTAGAAGAGGATCGACTGGATCGCCTCGCTCTGGACGTTGGTCTGTGGGCAGTGGGCAGCGGCAACGGTCGCCAGCCGACCGCATCCAGGGTCGAGAGGCAGGGCGTGCGCGAAGGCGGCGAGCGCCGCGAGGATGTAGCCGGTGTGCGCGATGCTCGAATAGGCGAGCATCCGCTTCACGTTGGTCTGGGCCAGGGCCACGATGTTGCCGCCGGTCATCGTCAGCACCGCCAGCACCGCCATCACCCCGTACCAGTCCGCGCCGCTTGCCCCCAGCCCCACCACGAAGAGGCGCACCAGCAGGGCGAAGGCGCCGAGCTTGGGCCCGACCGAGAGGAAGCCGGTGATCGGGGTGGGGGCGCCCTGGTAGGCGTCCGGGGTCCAGAAGTGGAACGGCACGGCGGCCGCCTTGAAGGTGGAGCCGACGGTCAGCATTGCGATCGCCACCAGGCCTGCCGGCCCCGAGCTCACCAGCCCGCCGATCTCCGAGAGGCGTGTCGAGCCGGTAAGGCCGTAGGTCCAGCTGATCCCGAAGAGCAGGATCGCGCTCGCGAAGCTCCCCAGCAGGAAGTACTTCAGCCCACCCTCGTTGCTGTAGCGGTCGGTCTTGGCGTAGCCGGCCAGCAGGTAGGCCGGCATGACCATCAGCTCGAGGCCGATGAAGAGAGTGATCAGGTCGCTCGCCGAGGCAAGTACGAACATCCCGATCAGGCTGAACAGCAGGATCACGTTGAACTCGCCGAGCGGCAGCCGGCGGCTGGCGAGATACCCCGGCGCGAAGAGCGCCGCCAGGATGCCGATCACCACGCTCGCCGCCTTGAAGGCGACCGACAGGTCGTCGACACGGTAGAAGCCGGAGAAGATCGTCTGGTTGATGTCCCAGGCGCCGAACAGGTTTGCGCCGACGATGCCCAGGCCGATCACCGTGAGCTGCGTCAGCAGCCACTTCTGCGGGCGAGGCAGGAACAGGTCGACGGTGAGAACCAGCAGCACGAGCACCGTGAGCACCAGCTCCGGCATCACGGCTGTGAACTCGGCGGCGGTGGTCACTGCGGCGCTACCACGGCATGAACCCGGTCAGGCCGTGCGAGGCGTTGATCGCGTCCAGGATCCGCTGCACCGGCGCCGAGATCGCGTTCAGCACGGGCCCGGGGAACACGCCGAGGCCCACCACCAACACGATCAGCGGGGCGAGGGCGAGCCACTCGTTGCGGCTCATGTCGGTCAGCTTCGGCCAGGCGCGCCGCATCCAGTCCGAGGGGACGGCGAAGAAGACGCGCTGGAACATCCAGAGCATGTAGACCGCGCTGACGATGACGACCAGCATCGTCGCGGCGGCGACCCAGCCCGAGTACTGGAACGATCCCAGCACAACCAGGAACTCGCCGACGAAGCCCGACAGCCCGGGCAGCCCGATGCTGGCAAAGGTGAAGAGCCCGAAGATCGCGGCGTAGCGCGGCAGGCGACCGTTCAGGCCGCCCATGTGGGCGATCTGCCGGTCGTGGGTGCGCTCGTAGATCACGCCGACGAGGAGGAACAGGGCTCCCGTCGTCACCCCGTGGCTGATCATCTGGAAGACCGCGCCCTGGAGCCCCTGCACGTTGAAGACGAAGACGCCGAGCATGACGAAGCCCATGTGGCTCACCGACGAGTAGGCGATCAGCTTCTTGAGGTCGGGCTGCACCATGCTGACCATGGCGCCGTAGAGGATGGCCACCACCGCCAGGCCGATCACGATCGGGGCGAACTCCTTCGAGGCGCCGGGGAGGAGCGGCAGCGAGTAGCGCAGGAAGCCGTAGCCGCCCAGCTTGAGGAGCACCCCGGCGAGGATGATGCTGCCCGCCGTCGGGGCCTCGACGTGCGCGTCGGGGAGCCAGGTGTGGAACGGCCACATCGGGACCTTGATGGCGAACGCGAGGAAGAAGGCGACGAAGGCGAGCGCCTGGAGCCCATCGGCATAGCCGAAGCCGCGGAGCGTCTCGTAGCTGAAGGTGAACGGGTGCCCGGCCGATGCGTGCGCGATCGCCACCGCCAGGATCGCGACCAGCATCAGGAGCGAGCCGACGAGCGTGTAGACCACGAACTTGACCGTGGCGTAGATCCGGCGTGGCCCGCCCCAGATCCCGATGATCAGGTACATCGGGATCAGGCTCAGCTCCCAGAAGACGTAGAAGAGGAAGAGGTCGAGGCTGACGAAGACGCCGAGCATGCCGACCATCAGCAGCAGCATCGTGGCGTAGTACTCCTTGACCCGCGTCTGGATCGGGTCCCAGGAGTAGAAGATGCTCACCACGCTCAGCACGGTGGTAAGCAGGACGAGCACGACCGACAGCCCGTCGACGCCCATCGTGTAGCGCATCCCGAAGGCCGCGATCCACGAGACATCCTCGCGGAACTGGAACTCGGCCCCGGAGGCTTGGTAGCCGAGCAGGTTCAGGCTGAAGGCAAGGCTCGCCAGCGAGGTGAGCAGCGCGATCCAGCGGATCAGGCGGGCGTTGTCGCGCGGAACGAAGAGGATCGCCAGCACGCCGACGAGCGGCGTGAACACGACGAGGCTCAGCACCGGCAGCCCGCTCATGCGCGGAAGACCAGGTACGCGACCAGGACGACGACGAGCCCGGCGGCCATCCCCAGCCCGTAGTTCTGGACGCGGCCCGTCTGCGAGCGGCGGAGCAGCCCGCCGAGGCGCTGGGCGATCCAGCCGGCGCCGTTCACGGCGCCATCGATCACCTTCGCGTCGAACCACCAGAGCAGGTTCGCGACGAGGACCCCACCGCGGGCCCAGACCAGGCCGTAGAGGTCATCCACGTAGTACTTGTTCAGGCTGGCGGCGTACATCCCGGGGCCGAGCCCGAACGGCATGGCGGCCACGAAGCGCGCCGGCGCGTCCGGGTCGCGAACGTACCAGCGGTAGGCGAGCCAGATCCCCGCCGTCCCTGCCGTCGCGCCGAGGAGCAGCAGCAGGCCGCCGAGGCCAAGGAAGGTGAACCCCTCGTGCGCGCCGGCGGCGATCGAGCCGGGCAGGATTCCCGCCCCCAGCCCCTCGGCGCCGCGGAAGACATCGGCCAGCCAGGTGTGGATCGCGCCGGCATCCGGCGGGAGGCCGAGCAGGAGGCCGACGAGGACGGTCGGCACGGCCAGGATGACGAGCGGCACGACCATCGTCGGCGCCGACTCGTGGACATGAGCCCAGGCGTCGCGTGGCCCACGCCACGATCCGTGGAAGGTCAGGTAGATCATGCGGAACGTGTAGAAGGCGGTCATGAAGGCGACCACCAGCCCGACCGCCCAGAACAGGTAGTAGCCGCGGCCGAAGGCCTCGCCCAGGATCTCGTCCTTGCTGAAGAAGCCGGCCAAGATCGGGATCCCGGCGAGCGCCAGGGAGCCGATGACCATGGTCCAGTAGGTCCACCGCATCCGCGCTCGGAGGCCGCCCATGAAGCGCATGTCCTGCTCACCCGACGCGCCATGGATCACGGAGCCCGAGCCCATGAAGAGGAGTCCCTTGAAGAAGCCGTGGCTGACCAGGTGGAAGATTGCCGCGACCCAGGCGCCGATCCCCAGCGCGAAGAACATGTAGGCAAGCTGGCTCACCGTCGAGTAGGCGAGCACCTTCTTGATGTCGTTCTGGGTCAGCGCGATGGCGGCCGCGAAGATGGCGGTGAAGACGCCGATGCTGGCCACCACCCACATCGCAGCGGGGGAGTGGGCAAAGATCGGATTGGCACGGGCGACCATGTAGACCCCGGCGTTGACCATCGTGGCGGCGTGGATCAGGGCGCTGACCGGGGTGGGGCCCTCCATCGCGTCCGGCAGCCAGACGTGGAGCGGGAACTGGGCGCTCTTGCCGACCGCCCCGGCGAAGAGGAGCAGCGCGATGAGCGTGATCATCCCCGGGTCGAGCGTGCCGATCCGCGCGAAGACCTGGTCGAACTGGAGCGTGCCGAGGGCGGTCCAGATGGCCATGATCCCGAGGCCGAAGCCGAAGTCGCCGACCCGATTGACGACGAACGCCTTCTTGGCCGCTCCCGCCGCCGAGGGCTTCTTGTACCAGAAGCCGATGAGGGCGTAGCTGCACAGGCCGACCGCCTCCCAGCCGACGTAAAGCATCAGGAAGTTGTCGCCCAGGATCAGCAGCAGCATGCTGAACATGAACAGGTTCAGGTAGGCGAAGAAGCGCCAGAGCCCCCGGTCGCCGTTCATGTAGCCGATCGAGTAGACGTGGACCAGCAGCCCCACCGTGCTGACCACGAGCAGCAGCATCGCCGTCAGGCCGTCGACCAGGAACGCGATCTGGACGTGGAACGTGCCCGACCCGATCCACTCGTACAGCGAGACGTGATACTTGTTCCCGCCGAAGACGACGTTGACGAAGACGACCATCGAGATGGCCCAGGTCGCTGCCACGAGGGCAGTCGGCACCCACCAGGAGCGGTAGCGCGGCCGCGCCCCACCCTCGACCACGTGCCCGACCTGCCCGCGGCCGTCGTTCATGTCGCCGGGGATGACCCCATCGGCGCCGTTGCTGTTGGCCAGGTCGTCGGCATGGCCGGCGTGGGGCGAGGTGGCCCGCTGCTCCTCCTCGGAGGGGATCGTCCGGAACGACGACTCGTCGACCTCCTCATGCGCGTCATGCGACTCGCCGCCGTGCCCCGAGTGGCCGGCGTGATCGTCCGAGTGGTCGCCGCCGTGGGCGTCGTGGCCGTGCGCCGGGATCCGGTCGATCCGCGGCCCGACCAGCACGGCGAAGAGGAAGCCGACGAGGGGCAGCGCGGGGATCAGCGCGATCAGTGACTCGACGCTCATCGGCTCATTCCTTGAGGTCCGAGTACTCGTCGACCTCTGGCGTCTGGCGGGTGCGGATGATGGCGATCACCAGCGCCAGCCCCACAGTCGCCTCGGCCGCCGCCACGGCCATGACCAGGAGCGCGAAGATCGCGCCGGCGTTGTTGGGGCCGTTGTAGTGGTACGCGTTGAAGGCGACCAGCGAGAGATTTACCGCGTTCAGCATCAGCTCGATGCTGATCAGCATCAAGATCGCGTTGCGACGGGCGAGGAATCCGAACATGCCGATCCCGAAGAGGATCGCCGAGACGAGGAGATAGCCCTGGAGGCCCATCAGCCGTTCGCCTTCTCGTCGTCTTCAGGCCGCCGGGCGAGGTAGATGGCGCCGATGATCGCCGCCAGCAGGAGCAGGCTGAGGATCTCGAAGGGCAGCGCGTAGTCGGTGAAGAGCGCCTTGGCCAGGGAGGCGATCCCGAGGGCGATCACCACGCTGGCGTTGCCCCAGTCGGTCTGGACGACCGCCCAGCCGATCAGTCCCACCACCACGAGCGCGGCGAGGGCCCCGAGGACGGCCTGGCGATGGAAGGGTGACGGGAGGTTCGCGTCGCCCGCCTGCGTGAGCATGATTGCGAAGAGGATCAGGACGCTGATGGCGCCCAGGTAGATGAGGACCTGCGCGGCCGCCACGATCGGCGCGCCGAGGAGCGCGTACATCCCCGCCAGCGACCCGAAGCAGACCATCATCGCGATCGCGCTGTGGATGATGTTGCGCAGCGTGACCACCAGCAGTCCGCCACCGATCACGCCGACCGCGAGCAGGATGAAGAGGACGCCGGTGAGGTCCAGGGCAGCGGCTCCTGTCGAGTGTTCGGGCGCTCAAACGGCCTCGCCGATCCGTTGATACGATCTGCCTCGAGGCCGCGTCCGATTCTAGCGCAGCCGCTCCACGTGATCGGTCAATGGCAGGAATCGTCGGGCCCTGTCATCGTGGCCACGATGCGCGCGGTGGCAGGCCTCCTCCTAGCCCTCTGGCTGCTCGGCGCCCTGTGGCTCACCCTCCAGCCCGGCCACCCCTTCCCCGGCCAGGTGGTCGACGACAACGTGGTGCCGTTCCACACCCTCGCGATCTACTTCCGAAACCTCGGCTCGGGATTCTGGATGCGCAACCTATTCGGGAATCTCGGACTGCTCCTGCCGCTCGGCCTGCTCGGCCCGATCGCGCTGCCGGTCCTTGGCCGATGGTGGCTGATCCTCCCGCTGGCGATCCTGGTCTCCGGCTCGATCGAGCTGGCCCAGCACTGGATCCCCGCCCGCTCGGCCGACATCGACGACGTGATCGTGAACGTCGCGGGCGCGCTGCTTGGGTACCTGCTTTTCCGTGTGTTGAGGAGCTTCCGCCGGCCAGTTCCCACGACCTAGTCCGGGTCCACAGGCGGATCGGCCCTTGCGCTCCACGTCGCGGCCGCCGACGATCAAGCGGTGAGTCGGAGGGGAGGCGGGCGATCCACGCAGCGGGGCCTGGCGCCCGTGGCCCGCGGCATGGCGTTGCTCGCTCCGATCCTCCTGGTCGCCTGTGCTGCAACGACAACCCCCTCGCCATCGCCAACCACGGGCTCCGCGGCGCCATCGGTGACAACGGTTTCGGCATCACCGATCCAGTCCGCGTCACCGTCCATCGCGGTATCCAAGACCTACGCGACCTGGCGTCGGGTCGAGATGCCCGATCCAACTCCGCACGTCTACGGCGGGGAGTGGGCTGCCGACCTGATCGCCTACAGGGGCGGGTACCTTGCCGTCGGGTTCATCAACGGCGGCTGCTGCGACGGAGGGTTCACCACTGACACGCGGGCCGTGGTGTGGACTTCACCCGACGGCGCATCGTGGCAGCTCGAGCCAAACGTGCCAGCCTTTGCGCTGGGCCACATGGTCGCGGCCGCAACCGACGGACACCGTATCGTCGTCGTTGGATTCAGGATGGTTGAGTCGGTGGCAACCCCGGGGTTTGTCGAGCCCCGAGGCGCCGCCTGGACCTCGACGGACGGGTCCACGTGGGTGGCGCAAGACGACGGCCTCCCGCAACTCAACTCGGTGGTCTTCTGGAAGGGCCGATTCGTGGCGACCGGCAACAGCGATGCCGGACCGGAAATCTGGTCGACCACTGACGGCACCTCGTGGGCTGCGGAAGCCCAGGCCTCGACGCTTGGCCCCGGGAGGGTCATTGCGCTGCACGTTACCTCCGTCGGCCTGGTCGCGATTGGATTCGCAGAAGGGCTCCCTGCCGCGGATGGGTCGGCCACGAGCGTGGCCGTTACGTGGCTGTCTACCGGGACGGGTCGATGGCAACGGTCCCCGGATCAAGTTGAGTTTCAGATGGCGGACATCAATGACGTGACTGGCATCGACGGCCGGCTCGTCGCCATTGGGCACAATTGGAACGCGGAGGGCGGCCTGTTCTGGGCATCGGATGACGGTCTGAGCTGGACGCGCATTGACGATCCGAGCTTCGTGGTCGAGTGCGCCATGCCGGACAGGCTCATCGCCGGGGCTGGTGGACTTCTGGCGATTGGCACGACGTGCTCAGATGCCCACTTCCGAACGTGGACCTCGGCGGATGGAGTGCGCTGGTCGATCGGCTCCGCGAGTCAACTCGGCCTCAAAGGCTCAGAGCCCCAGGTCCAGGGATGGCTGCTGCGACCCGATTCGAGCCTGCTCGCGGTCGGCTATGGAGCCTCGGCCGCCGATCCTTACCACGTGGCCCCGATGGCTTGGCTGGTCGCGCAGTAGTAGGGCTCCGCCCCACCGAACCTATCGGGCCAGGTCGAGGAGCTCCCAGTGGAGCGCCGCGTCGGCGCTGGCGATGATCGAGTTGGATTGGATCGTCCACGGCTCGCCGTCGATGTCCGTGACGGAACCGCCGGCTTCGCTGACGAGGAGGCTACCCGCCGCGGTGTGCAGTCCGTGGCCCAGGAACAGGACGTAGGCGGAGATCCGGCCGGCGGCGAGGTATGCCAGCGCCAACGTGCTCCCGAGCGCGCGGACGTCCCACCTGTCGGCGCCGATCACCGCGGCCGCGAACCGCACGGCACGCTCGCGGCGCTCACCGGTGGCCCTGCCGTCGGAAAGGTCGAGGATGCGACTCTCCCCGCTGACGCGCAGCGGGCGCCGGGCACCGTCGCCCAGCGCGTATGCCCCTCGCCCCATCTCCGCCACGTCGATCTCGCCGTTGGACGGATCGCCGGCAACCGCCACCGTCACCTGGCCCCCCTCGACGAGGGCCAGGTTGAGGGCGTAGATGGGAATCCCCGAGGCGTAGTTACGCGTCCCGCAGATCGGATCGAGGAGCCAGTAGGCCGATCCATCAACTGGCGAATCGCCGCCGCGCTCCTCGCCGACCACCGGAGGGCTGCCCGCCTCGGCGAGGATGCGGCGAACCTCGTCCTCGACCGCGACGTCCGTCGCCGTGACCAGGTCACGATCGCCCTTCTCGGTGATCTCCGCACGCCCCGCCCCACGCTGCGCCAGCGCAAGCCCGCGCCGGACTGCCTCGATCGCCAGCAGGGTCTCCGGCCGCTCGTTTGCCATCGCCGCACCTACCTCCTGCCGTGGAAATATCAGATCTCGCCAGCCGCCACCGGAACGAAGAAAAGGGGTGGCCGGGCGGTCCCGAAACGCTGTCGCGATAGCCAGCGGAGGGGGCGTCCAGCCACCCCATCCACTCCTACCGAGTGGGTCGCTCCCGATCGGACATCTCCAGGATGTCGAGCATCGGCAGGTCGCGCTGGTACTCGCTGAACTCGAACTCCGGCCCGCAGCGCAGGGCGTCGTACGGGCAGGCATCGGCGCAGATGCCGCAGAAGATGCATCGGCTCATGTCGAGCTGGTAGGTCTCCAGGGTCCGCGGCCGCGGCATGAGGGCGCCGACCGGGCAGGTCTCCGCGCAGCGGCCGCATGACACGCACGGCGTCTCGTTGAGGCTGACGAAGTCGGCGGTCGTCACGAGCGAGTCGAATCCCTTGCCGATGAAGTCGTAGCAGCCGGCGCCGACGATCTCCTTGCAGACCTGCGCGCAGCGCCCGCAGTCGATGCAGCGGGAGTAGTCGCGCAGGATGAACGAGTGCGTGTCGTCGCGGCCGTAGCCGTGGTTGACGCCGACGTACGGGTTGTCCTGGATCGATCGCTCGTCGATCGCCATGTTGAGCGTCGTCTCGTACTCGATCGCAGCCTCGCGCAGGTCGCAGTGGCCGATCGCCTCGCAGGTGCACTGCAGGCAGCGCCCCGCCTCCGCCATCGCCTGATCGCCGGAGTAGCCGAACTCGTACTCGGCGAAGCCGCCCTTGCGCTCCTCGGCACCCTGCTTGCCCATCACCGCCCGTGGCTCCTTCACGTCGTCGGTGAAGGGCACGATCGTCAGGAAGCTTGGCTGCGGCTCGGAGACGATGCGGCGCACCTGCGGGTCGTCGAGGTCGTGGCCGCGCAGCCAGTAGTCGATCGCGTAGGAGGCGCGGCGCCCCTCGCCGATCGCCTCGACCACGGTCGTGGCACCCGCGCGAACGTCGCCGGAGGCGAACACGCGCGGCACGCCGGTGCGGAAGATGTCGTCCTCGCTGACCAGCGTGCCGCGGCGGCTCACCTCCAGCTGTGAGCGGATCTCCTCGGGCTCGCTCTCGATCCATGACAGCTCGGGCCCTTGGCCGATGGCGCCGAGCACGGTGTCGCAGCTGACGACGAACTCGGTGCCGGGCATCGGCTCCGGGCGACGACGACCCTTCTCGTCGGGCTCTCCCAGGTGCATCCGCTGGAACTCGACGCCGGTCACCTTGCTCCGCCTGTCGGTGATGACGCGGACCGGCGCGGCCTGGAAGATGACCCGCGCCCCCTCCTCGATCGCCTCGTGGACCTCGTCTTGCGCCGGCATGTCCTTCAGGTCGCGGCGGTAGACGAGGGTCACCTCCGCGGCCGACTGGCGGATGCTCGTCCGCGTGCAGTCGATCGCCGTGAAGCCGCCGCCGATGACCACCACCCTCGCCCCCTTGAGGGCGGGGATGGCGACGCCGCGCGAGCTGTTGTAGAGGTTCTCGAGGGCATTGACCACGCCGTCGGCATCCTCGCCGGGGATCCCCATCTCGTTCGAGCGGTAGCAGCCGATCCCGACGTACACCGCGTCGTAGCCCTGCTCGAGCAGGTCGGCGACGTGGAAGTCGCGGCCGAGGCGCATGTTCGGCCGGAAGGTGGCGCCCAGCTCCCAGACGTGGTTCAGCTCGCGGTCCATCCACTCCTTCGGGAGCCGATAGGCCGGGATCCCGTAGCGGAGCATGCCGCCCTGCTCGGGATCGGCCTCGTAGACGTCGCAGTGGTGGCCGCGCAGCTGGAGGTAGTAGGCCGCCGACATCCCCGCCGGGCCGGAGCCGATGACCGCCACGCGACGGCCCGAGTCGGGCTCGCGGGGCCATGGGGTCGGGGCGGGAGCGTCGACCTCGAGCACCCGGTCGGCGCAGTAGCGGTGCGAGTCGCGGATGGCGATGGCGGTGTCGACCTCCTCGCGCCGGCAGTGCGTCTCGCACGGGGCGGGGCAGACGCGGCCGAGGATGGCGGGGAAGGGGAGCGAGCGCTTGAGGATGCGCGTCGCCTCCTCCCAGTTGCCGAGCGTGTTCTGCTTCAGGTAGCCGGGGATGTCGACCCGGGTCGGGCACTTGAACTGGCAGGGCGGCAGGCAGTAAGCGTCGTGGTCGCTGAAGATCAGCTCGAGCACCATGCGGCGGTTCTCGACGAGCCGATCGGAGTGGGTGGTGATGACCATCCCCTCGGCGATCTGGGTGCCGCACGAGATCGGCGTGTTCTCCTGTCCCTCGACCTCGACGACGCAGATGCGGCAGGCACCGTAGGGCGCCAGCTTCGGCTCGTAGCAGAGGGTCGGGACGTCGATCCCCAGCACGCGGCAGGCCTGGAGGATCGTCTGCCCCTCCTCGGCCTCGACCTGGGCGCCGTTGATCGTGACGCTGATCTTGCGGGTGCCGGGCACCATCGGCCAGATGGGCGTGTAATCCTCGGGGCGCAGCGGCGCGCCCTTGCCGTTCCCATTGCCGTTGGTGACGAAGCTCATGGCCGGTGCATCTTAGAGGTGCGCCACCGGGGCGATCAGCGGAGCCACCGGCGTCGTGCCGCATGCGCCCGCGAGGCACTCGCCGCGTTCGGCGTGGGCTCGGTACTCGTCGGCGAAGCGGTCGAGGGTGGTGAGCATCGGCCCGGGCGCTCGCGACTCGAGGTGGCAGAGCGCGGTGTCGTGCATCTTGCGCGCGAGGTCGCGCATCAGCTGCGGATCTTCCGGGCGCGGGCTCGCGGCCAGGATCCGGTCGAGTGCCTCGACCAGCCGCTTCGTGCCGATCCGGCACGGAACCGCCTTGCCGCACGCCTCGCGGGCGGAGTAGTCGAGGAAGAAGCGGGCGGTGTCGACCATGCAGGTGTCGGTATCGGTGACGAGGAACTGGCCGAGGCCGATGCCGGCGCCGGCCGCGTGGAGCGCGTCGAAGTCATAGGGCATCTCGAGCTCGTCCGCGGCGATCGCCCCGCCACCCGGCCCACCCACGAAGACTGCCTTGGTCGTCCCGGTCCCACCGCCTGCCAGCACCACGATGCTGGAGAGCGGCGTCCCGAGCGCGACCTCGGCCAGGCCCGGCTGCGCGACGCGGCCGTAGATGCTGACCAGCTTCGTTCCCGGCGCGTCCTTGGTGCCGACCGCCGCGAACTTCTTCGCCCCGTTCCGCGCGATCCAGGCCACGTGCGCCAGCGTCTCGCCGTTCTGCACCACGGTCGGGGCACCGCTCAGCCCGCGCTCGGTCGGGTACGGGGGCCGGATCACGGGCATGCCGCGGTCGCCGGCCAGCGCGGCCAGCAGGGCGGTCTCCTCGCCCGCGATCAGCGCGCCTGCCCCCTCCTGGACCGTGACAACGCAGGAGAAGTCGGTGCCCATCACCAGGTAGCCGGCGAGGTGCGCCGCGTCGGCTTCGGCAACCGCCCGCCGCAACCGCTCGAGCGCCATGCTCCAGTCGCGTCGGACTGCGATCACCGCCTCCGACGCGCCGGTCGCAAACGCCGCGACCAGGAGTCCCTCCAGGATGAGGTGGGGATTGCCCTCGGCCAGCGCCCGGTCGCCCAGGGCCGTCGGATCGGCCCCGATCAGGTTGGCGACCACCTTCCGCTCCCCCTCGATCACGCGCGCCACGCGCCACTTGTCGGCGGTCGGGTAGCCACCGCCACCGCGGCCCCGCAGGCCGGCTGCGGCGACCTCGTCGATCGTCCCCTCCGCGCCGAGCTTCCCGATCGCGCGCTTGAGCCCCGCATAGCCCCCCAACTTGCGGTAACTCTCGAGGCTGGTCGGGTCGACCCTGCCAACCTCGGCGAGGAGCCGGTGCTCGCCGCCGGGCAGGATGCGGATCTGGGGGGAGAGGCCGGTGGAGCGGTCGGTGGAGCGGTCGGTCACGAGACGGCCGCCTTCGTCGCGCGCCGGCCCGGGCTCTTGCGTCGCTCGCCGACGACATGGCGTCCCTGCTCCAGGGTCAGTGGCCCGTAGACCATGGTGTCGATCCGGAGCGCCGGCGCGAGCGCGCCCGCGGCGACCTCATCGCTCGTCTCGAGCGTCATCGACCCGTCAGGGGTGCTCTCGCCCGGGGCGATTCCCAGGTCGGCGCGGATCGCCGCCAGGAGCGCATCGCCGCCGGCGAATCGGCAGGCGGCGCAGGTGCAGACCGTGACGAGATGGCCATCCGCGGGGAGGAGGCGGAAGCCGCCGAGCCCGGCCGCGCCGAAGACCTGCGCCCAGTGGATGGACATCGTGTCGCTCACCTGCCGCAGGGCGCGCTCCGGGAGGTAGCCATGGCGCGACTCGACCGCGGAGAAGATGGCGACGAGCGCCTCGGGCCGTCCGCCGAAGCCATCGATCACGCCGGCGAGCCAGGGCGTATCGATCGCCTCGTCCCAGCGCGCCGCGTTGCGCATCGGCGCCGCCGGCAGGCCCGCGCGCCGGTAGGCGTTCGGATCCTTGCGCTCGTCGTAGATCTCCGGCATGCCGTAGCGGATCCGCTTCCCCGTGGAGTCGAAGCCGCTCATGTCGATCGCCTCGACCGGACAGACCTGCGCGCACTGGAAGCAGACCTCGCACTTGTGCTCGCCGAACGGGTCGTAGATCAGGTCGAGGCGGCCCCGCCATCGGTCGGGCATGGTTGGGCGGGACTCGGGGTACTGGTTCGTGACCTTGGGCGCCCAGTAGTTGCGCCCCGTCTGGCGCAGCCCCTTGAGGATGCCGAAGCCGGGGATTCTCACAGCTTGAAGGCCACCACCGCAACGGCGGTGACGAGCAGGTTGACCATCGCCAGCGGCAGGAGCACCTTCCAGGCCATCCCCATCAGCTGGTCGATGCGAATGCGCACCAGGGTGACGCGGAGGAGGACGGCCAGCGCCACGAAGAGGTACGTCTTCAGGAAGAACCAGAAGATCCCGTAGAGCGTGCCGACGAAGCCGGCGAGCTGCGCCGGGAAGGGCCACGGCGCCAGCCAGCCGCCGAAGAAGAGCGAGGTCATGATCCCGCTCATGATGAAGAGGGCCACGTACTCGGCGAAGAAGAAGAAGCCGAAGCGCATGCCCGAGTACTCGGTGAAGGGACCCGCCACCAGCTCGCTATCGGCCTCGACCATGTCGAACGGCGTCCGGTTGATCTCGGCGAGCGAGGCGACGTAGAAGATCCCCAGCCCGATCGGTTGCCAGACGAGCAGCCAGCCGTGCTGGAGCTGCCAGTTGATCAGCTCGCGGAAGTTGAGCGTCCCCGCCAGCACCACGGCCCCGACCACGGAGAGGGTGAGCGGGATCTCGTAGCTGACCATCTGCGCGGCGCTGCGCAGCCCGCCCAGCAGGGAGTACTTGTTGTAGCTGGCCCAGCCGGCGACGAGCAGGCCCACAACCGAGAGGCCGAGCACCGCGAAGAAGTAGACGATCCCGATGTTGAA
Source organism: Candidatus Limnocylindria bacterium (assembly GCA_041499395.1). Taxonomy (GTDB): domain Bacteria; phylum Chloroflexota; class Limnocylindria; order QHBO01; family QHBO01; genus CF-167. The sequence goes on along the minus strand of JBGQKH010000021.1, from coordinate 1,236 downwards.
GTCGGCCGCGATGGCGCCGGGCGCGAATGGGATCACCAGCATGCTCATGGCCGCGGCCATGTAGACCATCCACGGCGCCAGGGTGAAGGTGGCGCGATCGGCCTGGTCCGGGATGTGATCCTCCTTGGCCAGGACCTTGAACCCGTGGATCGTGCTCTGGAACATGCCCCACGGCCCGATCCGGTTCGGCCCGTAGCGGAGCTGTGCCCCGGCGATGATCTTGAGCTCCATCTGGATCACGACGAAGGCGGTCGGCACCGTGAGCAGGAGGATCAGCGTGGTGGAGAGCAGGAAGCGCAGGACGCCGAGGACGACGCTCCAGTCCATTACTTGTCGACCCCGCCCATGACCGGGTCGAAGCTGGCCATCACCGCCATCGTGTCGGCGATGAGGCGGCCGGGCATCAGCTTCGGGATCGCCTGGAGGCTCACGAATGACGGGTCGCGCATCCGGAACCGATACGGGTTCGGGCCGCCGTCGCTGATGGCGTAGACGCTGTAGAGGCCGCGGGGCGACTCGATCGCCGCGTAGGCGCGCCCCGGCTTGGGGCGGATGATCCCAGGGACCTGGGCCTGGACCGGCCCGTGCGGCATCTTGTCGACGATCTGGTCGATCAGGTGGATGCTCTGCTTGATCTCGGCGACGCGCTGCAGGTAGCGCGCGTTCGAGTCGCCGCCCGCCTGGGTGATCACCTCGAATTCGAGCTCCGGATAGATCGAGTACGGGTGCGCCTTCCGAACGTCGAATGCCACGCCGGAGGCGCGTAGGTTTGGCCCGGAGACCCCCAGCGCGATCGCGTCCTTGCCCGAGAGGACGCCCATCCCGATCGTCCGCGCCCGGAAGATCTCGTTGTCGGTGATCACCCGCTCGCTCATCTCGACGTTCTTCAGGACGTGGGCTCGCCAGGTGCCGAGGCGCGAGAAGAACTCGTCATTCGCATCAAAGTTGACACCGCCCACGCGCAGGAAGTTGAAGAGCATCCGCTGGCCGCTGATCGCCGAGAGCAGGTCGACGATCTCGTCGCGGTTGATGAAGCCGTACAGGATCGGGGTGATGCCGCCCATGTCGAGCGCCAGGAAGCCCATCATCAGGCTATGGCTGAAGACCCGGTTCAGCTCCATGACCAGCGCGCGGATGTACTCGGCCCGCTTCGGGGGCCTGATCCCGAACAGCTTCTCGAAGGCGATCGCCGGGGCATGCTCGTTGTGCATCCCCGACAGGTAGTCCATCGGGTCG
>JBGQKH010000020.1:0-21659 GCA_041499395.1 Candidatus Limnocylindria bacterium | reverse complement strand
TCGCCATGGGCGGCGAGCGAGCCGAGCGGCTGCGCCGTCCGGAGCGCAGCCTCCTGGACAAGGAGGTCCAGCTCCGCGTGGGGCGGATCGTCCGCATCGACGAGGCGAACGCCTGCGTCGAGCTGGAGGATGGAAGCCAGATCGGCTACGACCAGCTCGTGATCGCCACCGGCTCGCGCATCGTGCCGGAGGAGATCGAGCACTTCGCTGAGGAGGCGCACCACTTCTACAACCCCGAGGCGGCGCTGCGCCTGCGACAGGCGCTCGACGCGTTCACCGGCGGGAAGATCGTCGTGGGGATCGCCGGAATGCCCTACAAGTGCCCGCCGGCTCCGCTAGAGGTCACCTTCCTGATCGAGTCCGAGCTGCGGGAGCGCGGCCTTCGCGAGAAGACCGAGATGCACTACTGCAGCCCCATCGGACGGGCCTTCACCATCGAGAGCGTCTCGGAGATGGCGACCCCCATCCTCGAGGAGAAGGGGATCGAGCTCCACACCTTCTTCAACGTCGAGACGATCGACCCGGACCGCAAGGTGGTGCAGTCGCTCGAGGGCGAGGAGCTGCCATACGACCTGCTGATCCTGGTGCCGCCGCACCGTGGAGCCAAGGTCGTGATCGAGTCCGGAATGGCGCCCGCCAGCGGCTGGTTGCCGACCGACCATCACACCCTCCAGGTGGGGGGCCGACCCAACGTCTACGCGCTGGGCGACGCCACCGACCTGCCACTCTCCAAGGCCGGCTCCACGGCGCACTTCGAGGCGCCGATCGTCGCGGAGCGGATCACGGCGGCGATCCAGGGGCGCGAGCCGAACGGGAAGCACGCAAACTACACGGGCAAGGTGATGTGCTTCTTCGAGGTCGGGGACGGGAAGGGGACGCTTCTCCAGTTCGACTACGATCATCCCCCCAGGCCGCCGAAGCCGAACCGTTTCTGGCACCTCGGCAAGATCGTGTTCAACAAGACCTACTGGCACACGGTGCCAAGGGGTCGCGTCTAGACGGAGCCGCCAATGCGCGTTGATGGGGCGGTACCCTCCGCCCCACCTCACGCGACCGATGCGGCGGCCGTGGCCGCCGCGTTCGGCGTTCACCCAGCGGCCGGCCTGACCGAGGACGAGGCGGCTCGGCGCCTCCTCGAGTCCGGGGCCAACCTGCTCGCCCGCCACGCCGCGCCCCCACTCTGGCGGATGGTCTGGGACGCGGCCACCGAGCCATTCATCGTGGTGCTGCTCGCCTCGGGAGCGATGGCCGTCTTCCTCGGCGAGGTGCGCGACGGACTGCTGGTGCTGGTCGGCCTGGTGCCGATCGTGGCGGCGGACGTCGTCACCGAGTTCCGCGCCGAGCGAGCCCTCGAAGCGCTGCACGCCGCATCCGCGCCGGTCGCTCGCGTCAGGCGTGGCGGCGCCGCGCGGGACGTCGCGGCCGCCGAGCTCGTTCCCGGGGACGTCGTCCTGCTGGGGGTCGGCGACGTGGTCCCGGCCGACCTGCGGCTGCTCGAGACCGACGCGCTGCTGCTCGACCGCAGCGTCCTGACCGGCGAGTCGCTGCCGGAGGCGGGCGCGGTGGCGCCCGACGCACATGACAGCATGCTGGCGGACCGGCGCTCGATCGCCTACGCGGGAACGTCGGTGGTCGCCGGGCGCGGGCTTGGCCTCGTCATCGCCAGCGGTCAGGCGACCGAGTTCGGCAAGATCGCCGGCAACCTGGCGGTCCTCGAGCGCCGCCGCTCGCCGCTGCAGCGCGAGCTCGACCGCCTCGTCCGCATCCTGCTCGTTGTGGCGCTGGCCCTGATCGCGATCACGGCGGGGCTTGGCTTCCTGCGGGGTCAGCCGGCCGGAGCCAACCTCCTCGCCGGGGTCAGTGCCGCGATCGCCGCCATCCCCGAGGAGCCGCCGGTGCTGCTGGCGGTGATCCTGGGGCTCGGCGCGTTTCGGCTGCTGCGCAAGGGGGTGCTGGTGCGGCGCCTCAACGCCCAGGAGACGCTCGGGGCGGTCGACCTGATCCTGACCGACAAGACCGGGACGCTGACCCACAATCGGTTGGCGCTGGCGCGCGTCGTGACCGCGGATGGACCGATCGAGCCGCCCCACTCGGACGCGGTGCTGGCCGAGGCGCTGCGCGCCGAGGACGACGCATGGCGCGTTGCCACGGGGGGCCGTCCCGGTTCCTTCGCTCACGCGATCAGCGAGGCGCTCGACGACCCGCCGTACCTCGATCCGTCCAGGCTGCTGGCATCGGATCCGCCGAGTGATGCGAAGCCCTACTCCCGCACGCGCACCGCGTCCGAGGAGCTGGCGCTCGGCGCTCCGGAGGCGGTTCTCGCGCTCTGCGAGGGTGACCATCCCGGATGGCACGCCGCCATCGCCCGGGAGAGCGCCGTGGGCGGCCGGCTCCTCCTCCTCGCCCGGCGATCTCCGGATGAGGGCTGGCGCCCTCGCGCGGTCCTGGTCTTCGCTGACCCGCTGCGGGGTGACGTGGCGGAGGCGATGGCCATGGCCCGTGAGGCGGGGATCCAGACGATCGTGGTGACCGGGGATCACCCGCACACGGCGACCTCGATCGCGAGGGCTGCCGGCATGGAGGCTGACCATGTCGTGACCGGCGCGGAGCTCGATGGCTGGGACGATGCCCGCCTCACGGCGGAGCTGCCCGCGATGCGCATCGTGGCGCGCGCGGTGCCCGAGCAGAAGCTGCGCCTGGTCCAGGCCGCTCGCGCCGCGGGCCGGACCGTGGCGGTGACCGGCGACGGCGTGAACGACGCGCCGGCGCTGCACCGGGCGGACGTGGCGGTGGCGATGGGCAGCGGGACGCAGGTCGCCCGCGAGGCCGCCGACCTCGTCCTGGGGGACGACTCGTTCGCGACCCTCATGGAGGGCCTGCGCGAGGGTCGCCGCATCGTCGAGAACGTGCGCAAGGGCCTGGTCTTTCTCGTCTCGACCCACGTGGCGCTGCTCGGCTTCATCCTGCTGGCAACCCTGGTCGGCTATGGACAGCCACTCCTGCCGCTCCAGATCCTGTGGCTCGAGCTGTTCATCGATCTCTCGACCTCGGTCGCGTTCGAGCGGGAGGCAGAGGAGCCCGGCGCGATGCGGCGTCCCCCTCGCCCACGTGGCCAGCCCCTCCTCACCGTGACGCTCCTTGCGCGCATCGGGCTGGTAGGCTCCTTCACCGCCATCGCCGCGCTGGCCGCCATGGGGTGGCACGGCGGCGACTCCGATCACGTGCGCTGGCTCGCGTACAGCGCCCTGGTGATGGGTCAGCTGACTCGCGCCTACGCGAATCGCAGCGTGTCGCAGTCGGTCTTCAACCTGCGGCTCAACGGCTTCCTGGCGATGGCGTGCCTGATCGGCGCGGCGATCCAGGTCGCGATCCCGTTCGTGCCGCCCCTGGCTGATGCGTTCCATGCCTCGCCGCTGGACGTCGAGGAGTGGGCGATCGTGGCTGCCATCGCGCTGGCGCCGGCGATCGCGGCCGAGATCCTCCGTCGCACGGGACGGACCTGGGTAGCCTGAGGCGGTTCAGCGCCTCCGGAAGTGGCGGTCGAGCTCGCTCGACCAGTGGCGTCCCAGGCCATCGGCATTCGCGGCGAGCCAGCTGGCGAGGCGAATCGATCCCGTTGGCGCCGCGGCCGAGCGCATCAGGCCCCTCTCCAGCTCGGTCACCTCGTCGCGACGCAGCACCTCGTCCCTGACGATGAGGCCGATCAGCCGCGCGGCCAGCAACGATGCCCCGACCGGCATGGGGATGACCAGCGCCTTGCTGCCGATCGCCTCGCGCACCAGCGCCACGAACTCCCTGAAGGAGTAGGTGTCGGGGCCCGCGGCGTCGACGACCATTGGCCCGTCGGGCGGCCCGGCACGCACCGCGAGGTCCGCGATGTCGTCGATGTGCACCGGCTGGATCGGGTAGCGCCCGTCTCCCGGGATGCCGAAGACCGGCAGCCGGCGCAGGGTCCAGGCCAGGTTGTTGAGCAGGATGTCGTCCGGCCCGAAGGTCACTGTGGGGCGGACGATCGCGTACGAGATCCCTGAGCCGATCAACGCGTCCTCGACCATTGCCTTCGCACGGAAATAGGCGGTGGGGGCGTCGTGGGCGGCGTTGATGACGCTGACGTGCACGATGCGCCGGACCCCCGCCTGCGTGGCCGCCGCGAACAGGATCCGGCTTCGGTCGATCGCCCACGGGTAGGTGACCGGCCCGTGCTCGAACCGGATCCAGAACGTGTTGTAGAGGGTGTCGACGCCCGCAAGGGTGCGCGCAAGTCCGGCGGGGTCCTCGAAGTCGAGCGGCGCGAACCGCGCCGCCTCGCCGAGCGGATGGGTGCCACCAGGGCGCCGCGACAGGTCGATCACCCCGCGGCCGGCGGCGACGAGCCGTTCCGCAATGAAGCGCCCGGTGTAGCTGGTCGCGCCGGTCACCGCATCAGTCGTCATGGCAGCCATCAGTGTACGGTCTGGCCCTTGACAGCATTGATTGCTTGTGCAACTATCTGTCCGAGAAGTAGTTGAGGACGCAATCACATGACGACCCATCCGACACGCATCCTGGGGATCGCGGGCAGCCTGCGCGGCGCCTCGTACAACCGGGGGCTGCTGCGCGCCGCAGCGGAGCTGGCTCCGTCCGGCGTCGAGATCACGACCTTCGACGCGCTCGGCGCGCTGCCCTTCTACGACGGCGACGTCGAGGCGGCCGGTGAGCCGGCTCCGGTTCATGACCTCCGCGAGGCGATCGAGGCCGCCGACGCCCTGCTCCTCGTCACCCCGGAATACAACGACGGCACCAGCGCAGTCCTGAAGAACGCGATCGACTGGGCCTCCCGCCCACCGCAGCGCGCCCTGAAGGGCAAGCTGGCGGCGGTGATGGGCGCTTCGGCCACGCCGAGCGCCGCCCGCGGCGGGATCGAATCGGTCAAGCGCTCGCTGCGCCGCGCCGGCTCCGAGGTGCTCGACGAGCAGGTCGGCATCGCATCGGCCTCGGGCGCGTTCGACGCGGACCTCCACCTGACCGATGATCTCCTCCGGGCCGAGGTGGCCGGCCTCGTCGCCACCCTCGCGGCGCACGCCCGCGCGACGTCCGAGGAGCGGGTCGCCGCCTAGCCCTGCCGGGCGCGTATCGTTCGGTCGTGGGATCAGACCGATACGCCTACTACGGCGATCTCCTCGCCGAATCCGAGATGCCGCGCCGCGGCATCCACAGCCAGACGCTCTCCGACGAGGAGGGGGTCGAGCTCGTGCTCTTCTCGATGGCGCCCGGCGAGGAGCTCTCCGAGCACACCTCCGCTCGACCGGCGATCATCCACGTCCTCTCTGGAACGGGCGAGCTCACCGTGGACGGGGACCGGCATGAGGTGAAGCCCGGCTCCTGGATGCGGATGGGGGCGCGGACGCCCCACGCGGTCGTTGCCGCCACGGCGCTCGTCTTCGCCCTCTACCTGCTCCCTCGGAGCGACTCAGCCAGCTAGTTGGTCAACCCCCACAGGTCCCCGACGGTGAAGCCGTCTGGGAAGGGGTCGTCCGGGTCCACCACGTAGTCCGTGCGCCCGGTGATCCAGGCGCTCCCGGTCAGCTGCGGCACCACCGCCCGGTATGGCCCGACCGTTGTCTCGCGCAGCAGCCGCCCGGTCCAGGCAGTGTCGAGGATCCCCTGGTGGACGTAGTCCTCGCCGATCCCCAGCTTGCCGCGGGCGTGCAGCACGGCCATCCGCGCGCAGGTGCCGGTGCCGCACGGGGAGCGATCAAGAACCCCGGTGAACGACTCGGGCCGATCCCAGTCCAGGGTGCCGGAGCTGACCACCACGGTGTTCTTGCCGTGGGCGCCGGGAAGCGTCGGCGGCGCGGTCAGCTCGACGATGCTGATGCCACGCATCTCCGGGTGCTCGGGGTGCGCCACGGGGATCTGCTCGCGCGCCGCGGCCTTGACCATCTCGCCCAGCCGAACGATGTCGCGCCCTTCGTCGGGCGTGAGCCGCAGCCCCAGCGCCTCCGCCTCCACGATCGCGAAGAACATCCCGCCCCATGCCACGTCGACCTTGACGCGCCCCACCTGCTGCACCTCGACGGGGGCGTTGATCTCGATCGCGAAGGCGGGCACGTTCTCGAAGGTGATCGAGGTGGCGATCCCGTCGCGGACGGCGGCTCGCACCCGGATGAGGCCTGCCGGCGCCTCGAGGACGAGGTTGGTGATCGGCTCGGTCACCGGCACCAGTTTCTCGGCGATCAGGACGGTGGCGGTGCAGATCGTGTTCGACCCGCTCATGGCGGGGTACTCGGCCTGCTCCATGATCACGAAGCCCGCATCGGCCTTCGGGTCGGTCGGCGGCAGGACCAGGTTGGCGCAGAGCGCCGGGTAGCCTCGCGGCTCGCGAAGCATGAGGCGTCGGAGCCGATCCCCGTGCTCGGCGAGGTGGTTGCGCTTCTCGAGCATCGTGGCGCCGGGCACGTCATGGACGCCGCCGATGATCACGCGTCCCGGCTCGCCGCCTGCGTGGGCCTCGACCGCCCTGATCACCCGATCCAGTCGCATGGCGCCATGCTGACACGCTGGAAGCGCCGCGGGCATACTGCGGGGCCATGCTCCGCACCCGATCCCTCGCCCTCGAGCTGCTTGACGCCGAGCACCTGGACGCCCATGAGCTCGCCGTCAACCTCCGCGAGATGGCGATGCTCAACCGGCTTCCCGGAGGGACCGGCGCCAGCGTACGAGCGGTCGAGCGGCTTCTCGGCGACGTGAAGGAGGCGACCGTCCTCGATGTGGGGACTGGATCCGGTGATTTCGTGCGCCGGCTTCGGCGCAGGCGTCACGTGGAGGTGATCGCGGTGGATCTGCGCCGCGAGGTGCTCGACATCGCCGCCCGTAACCTGGCCGGTATCAGCAATGTGTCCCTGGTGCTGGCCGATGTCGCCACCCTGCCGCTTGCCGACAGGGAGGTCGACGTGGTGCACGCCTCGATGCTGATCCACCATCTCGACCCCGACCAGGCCGTCGCGGCATTCGTGGAGATGCGGCGAGTGTCGCGACTGGGCGTGGTGATCAACGACCTGCGGCGCGGGCCGGTGCCGTTCGTCCTGATCGGGGCGGCCGTGCTGGGGCTCAGCCGCGGCACCTACACGCGTCATGACGGGGTGCTCTCCGCCCGCCGGGCCTACACCCCAGCCGAGGTCGACACGCTCGCCGCCAGGGCGGGCCTGCGCCGTGTCTCGAGCACCGCGCGCATCTGGCCGCGCGTCACGACGGTGTACCGATGAGCACGGGCGCGCTGGACTGCGACGTGCTGGTGATCGGCTCGGGGCCAGCCGGTTCTGCGGCTGCCGGGGCGCTTGCCAGGCAGGGGCGCGACGTGCTGCTGGTCGAGTCGAGCGCCCATCCGCGGCCGAAGGCGTGTGCCGAGTACGCCAGCCCTCGCATTGCCGAGGAGCTGCATCGCCTGGGGCTGGCCGAGGCCGCCTGGCGCGGCGACGCGCTGCCCCTCGTCGGGATGCGTGTCATCCGAGGTCACGATGCGGTCGATATCCGGTATCGCGACGCCCGCGGGGTGCGTACCGCATGGGGCCTCGACCGGTTGACCTTCGACGCGGCCCTGGCCGCCCACGCGGTCGCTGCCGGGGCGCGCCTGCGAGAACGCTCGACGTTCGAGGAGCCGCTCTGGGCGGGAGGCGCGGTGGTGGGAGCGCGGCTGCGCACCGCGGATGGCCCGCTCGAGGTCCGATGTCGCACCTTGATCGGAGCCGACGGCGCTCGCTCGACGGTCGCCCGCTGGCTTGGCGTCGCGCGGCCGGTCCGGGCTCCGCGGCGGCTCGGCCTGGTGGCCCACTACGACGGGCTCCCGGACCTCATCGATCATGGCGAGATGCACGTTGGCCCGGGCTGGTACGTGGGGCTGGCGCCCCTCGCTGGCGGGCGCCTCAACGTCGGCATGGCCCTTCCGCTGGAGGGTGGCCCGAGGCAGTCCGCGCGGCGACGGTATGAGGCAGCGATCGCGGGCATCCCGGCCGTGGCGGAGCGGCTCACGGGCCGGCGCAGGCTGACCCCGATCCGCGGAGCGGCGCCCATCGGTCATCGAGTCTCCCGCGCCGCCGGTCGCGGCTGGATGCTGATCGGCGACGCCGCCGGCTTCATCGACCCGTTCACCGGGGAGGGCATCTACCGTGCCCTGCGCTCGGCCCGCGCGGCGGCCGATGCGTTGGCCCCGGGCGACGAGCGGGCCGGGGAGCGCTATGTTGCGGAGCGCCGATCGGCGTTTGCCGCGAAGGATGCGCTCACCTGGCTGGTGCAGGGGATGCTGGCCGCGCCGCCGCTGATGGGGTATGCGCTGCGAAGGTTGGCCGCCCGGCCCGCGGCCGCTGACCGACTGGGAAGCGCGCTTGGCGACTGCCGCCCGGCCAGCGACGCCCTCTCACCCGGCTTCCTCGCGCAGGTGCTCTGGCCGTGAAGAGCCGGCTCGCGATCCAGATCGACGCGTCGCTGGAGCAGATCTACCTGCTGGCGAGCGAGGTCGAGCGCTGGCCGGAGCGGCTGCCCCACTATCGGTACGTCCGCCGCCTGCCGAGCGCGGACGGTGAGCGGCGCTTCGCGATGGGCGCTCGCCGCGGCCGCATCCCGGTGCGCTGGGAGGCCACGCAGCGCCTCATCCCCGACGAGCGCCGGATCGAGTTCGTCCACACCGGCGGCGTCACGCGCGGCATGGAGGTCGCCTGGCACTTCGAGCCGCGGGCGGAGGGATACGAGGTCAGCATCGAGCACCACCTGGACCTGGGCTGGCCGTTGATCGGCGGGTTCGCGGCCGAACGGATCATCGGCCCGCAGTTCGTCGAGGCGATCGCGCGGCGCACGCTCCGCCGCGTCAAGCAGCTCGCGGAGGCCGGCGCGTGAGACGCGTGGCCGTGACCGGGATCGGGGCGGTCACCCCCATCGGCACCGGAGCCGACGCCCTGTGGGCAGGCGTGCTGGCCAACCGATCGGCGGTGCGTGTCATCGATCGATTCGACGCCTCGCCGTTCCCGTCGCGCATCGCCGCCCAGGTCGACGACTTCCGCCCGCAGGAGCATTTCGACGCGAAGCGGGCGCGGCGGCTCGACCGCTTCAGCCAGATCACCGTGGCGGCGGCACGGATGGCGATCGGCCAGTCCTGCCTGACCGATGCCGACCGCTCCGACGGCCGCACCGGCGTCTGGATCGGCTCCGCGCTGGGGGGCGTCGCCTTCGGCGAGGAGCAGCACGCCGCCTACGTCCTGCGCGGCGTCCGCGCCGTGTCACCGACCCTCGCCACCGCCGTCTTCGGCGGGGCCGGCGCCAGCAACGTGGCGATCGACCTGGGCATCCGTGGACCGGCCATCGGCAACGCGAACTCGTGCGCCTCGGGAGCGACGGCCATCGGGCAGGCGTTCCACGCCATTCGGGCGGGGATCGTGGACGTCGCCCTGGCCGGCGGGGCGGAGGCGCCGCTGGCGCCGCTCACCTTCGGCGCCTTCGCCATGATCCGCGTGCTCTCCCAGCGGAACGACGACCCGGCCACGGCCTCCCGCCCGTTCGATGCGGACCGCGACGGATTCGTGATGAGCGAGGGATCGGCCGTCCTCGTGCTCGAGGCGTGGGAGTCGGCCGAGCGGCGCGGCGCGACGATCCTGGGCGAGGTGGCCGGCTTCGGGGCCTCTGCCGACGCCTACCACCTGACGGCGCCGCTGCCATCGGGCGAGGCGGCCGCGGCCGCGATCACGACGGCTCTCCTCGACGCCGGGCTGACCGCGGAGGAGATCGGCTACGTCAACGCGCACGCCTCCTCCACCCAGCTCAACGAGCTGGCCGAGGCGAAGGCGCTGCACCTGGCGCTCGGCCAGCACGGGGCAACGGTGCCGGTCTCGGGCACGAAGGGCCTCTACGGCCACGCGCTGGGGGCGAGCGGCGCGATCGAGGCGGCGATCACCGTCATGGCGCTGCGCGAGGGGCTGCTGCCCGGCACGTGCAACCTCGTGACCCTTGATCCACGCTGCGACCTCGCCGTGCTCCGAGAGCCACTGGCCGCGAAACCATCGGCCGCGCTCTCCACCTCCTTCGGCTTCGGCGGCATGAACGCGGCCCTGGTCCTGCGACCGGCGTAGCGCCTCCGACGGCCGCGTGCCGCGGGTGCGCTCCGGGACCTATCCTTTCACGCCATGGCCGACCTGCCGCATTCCACGCACACGCTGGTCGTGGGGGCCGGGCAGGCGGGGCTGCTCATGAGCCGCCACCTGCGGGATGCCGGTCGCGAGCACCTCGTCCTCGAGCGTCGCCCGACGCTCGGCGGCGGCTGGCTCGACCGGTGGGACGCCTTCCAGCTCGTGACGCCCAACTTCGTGACCGACCTGCCAGGGTTCCCCTACCGTGGCGGCGATCCAGACGGCTTCATGACAAGGGACGAGATTGTCGAGCGAGTGGCCGGGTATGCAGCCGCCATCGACGCCCCCGTCGTCCTCGATACGGAGGTCACGCGATTGGCGTTCCACAGGCCGGATCGCCGCCGCTTCGTGGTCGAGAGCAACCGCGGCTCGGTCCTCGCCGACGAGGTGATCGTGGCGAGCGGTGCCTTCCACATCCCTCGCATTCCCGCGACCGCCACCTTCGGCCCGGCGATCCATCAGCTCCATGCCCACGTCTACCGCAACGAGCGGGGACTGCCACCCGGAGGCGTCCTCGTGGTCGGCTCGGGGCAGACCGGCGTCCAGCTTGCCGAGGAGCTCCACGCGGCGGGACGCTCTGTGACCATCTCCGTTGGCCACTGTGGCCGGATGCCGCGTCGATATCGCGGCCGCGACTCCTTCTGGTGGCTCCACCAGATCGTCCTCCGCGGCGAGCAGGTCGGGATCGTCCTGCCAACGGTCGAGGCGATGCCCGACCCGCGCGCCCGCCTCGCCTGCAACCCGCATCTGTCCGGACATGGCGGTGGCCACGACACGAACCTGCGGCGCTTCGCGGCCGACGGGATGCGGCTGGTTGGCCGCTTCGAGGCGGCCGACGGGGAGCGGGCGCGCTTCGCCGCCGACCTCGGCGCCAACCTCGCCTATGCGGACGGCTTCTTCGACGAGCGCTTCAGGTCCGTCTACGACGCGTTCATCGAGCGAGCCGGGCTCGATGCCCCTCTTGACGAGCGCCGCCCGTTCGAGCACGAGGTCCCGGAAGTCACGGAGCTCGACCTGCGGGCCGAGGGGATCTCGACGGTCCTCTGGACGACCGGCTACGCACCCGATTACGCCTGGCTGGATCTCCCCGTCCTCGACGAGCTCGGCCTGCCGCGTCACGTGCGCGGCGTGAGCGAGATCCCCGGGCTCTCATTCATCGGGCTCCTCTGGCAGCACAACCAGACCTCCGCCAACCTCGTCGGGGTTGCCGCCGACGCCGCCTACCTCGCCTCGCGCTGGAGTGCCTGACGCGTGTCCGAGCTCGGCGAGCTCCTCGATGCGGCCGAGGGGATGGCGGCCCGTGGTGAGCCATTCGCGCTGGCCACGATCGTCTCGACGCGCGGCTCCACGTACCGGCGGGCTGGGGCGCGACTCCTGATCCCCGCTGACGGCGAGCCGATCGGCAACATCAGCGGCGGGTGCCTGGAGGGGGACGTGGCGCGCATCGGCCGGGAGGTGATCGGCTCCGGCCAGTCGCGCCTGGTCGAAGTCGACATGACCGCCGACGAGGATGCGGTGTGGGGCTATGGCCTCGGCTGCAACGGGGCGATCGAGCTGTTCGTAGAAGCGACAGCGGGAGCGACCGCGTCCGTTGCCGCCCTGCGCTCGGGCGAGGGCTCGTGCCTGGTCACGCCGCTGACGGGGCGGGACGTCGGATCACATCGCCTCGAGACCGATGGCGCCGCGGCCGCGGCGCTGCGCGACGGCAGGCCGCGGGTCGAAGAGGTCGATGGCGAGCGCGTCTTCTACGAGCCGCTGTTGCCGCCGCTCCGGCTGCTCGTCTGCGGCGCGGGCCACGACGCGATCCCGCTCGTGCGGCAGGGCGGGGAGCTGGGGTGGAACGTGGTCGTGGTGGACGTGCGGCGCGCGCTCCTGACCACGGAGCGCGTCCCCGGCGCCCGCGGATTCGCGAGCCCCGACCCCGCAGCGGCCGCGGAGGCGCTTGACCCCGACCCATGCACGGCGGTGATCCTGATGAGCCACAACTACCTGCGCGACATCGCGCACCTGCGCTCCTTCATCGACGCCCCGGTCGCCTACCTGGGAGTGCTGGGACCGCGCGGGCGAACGGAGCAGATGCTGCGCGAGATCGGCCGTCCGGAGGCCATCGAGCGGCTCCACGCGCCAGCTGGGCTGGACATTGGTGCCGAGGGGCCGGAGGAGGTGGCGCACGCGATCATCGCGGAGATCCTGGGCGTGACGCGTGGTCGTGCCGGCGGCCCGTTGCGGGAGCGGGACGCCCCCATCCATGCCGACGGCTAGGGATTCGGCAGGCCGACTGCCTCGTCCAGGCGCTTCAGGAAGGCCGGTGCTCCAAGCCGCGTGAAGGTGGCGCGGGCCTCGCTCGCCGCCGCCTCGATGTCGGGGCTCTCGCCGCCAACGAACTTCACGAAGTCGAGCTGGCAGAGCGCCAGGTCGAACCAGCAGCCGAGCTCACGCCACTGTCGCATCGCGTCGCGGTAGCCCGCGGCTGCCTCCTCAGGATGGCCGGTCAGCGCGGCGATCCCAGCCGCGGTGGCGCGCGCAGCGGTATTGATCCAGCGGCCGTGCGTTCCCGCGCGACGCTGCGCGTCGGCCGCCGACTGCGCCTGCTCCGCCAGGCCCGCCCACAGCGCGGAGCGCGCCATCATCGGTTCATCGGATGAGATTCCGCCCTTGAGGATCTCCATGCCCGCGGCGAAGAGGGCGTGAGCGTCCGCGAATCGGCCCTCCATGAACGCGATCCAGGCCTTCGTCGCCGTGAGCTGGTATTTCACCTGGGGCTCTTCCGAGGTCGCCGCGAACGCTTCCATCCGAGCCAGCCACGCCTCGTGGGGGCGCCCTCTCAGCACGTCGGCGAAGGCCGCGAAGCCATCGGCGACGAAGCGATCCGAGGGGGCGAGGTCGACATCCGCCAGCTCGGTGAGGAGGTACTGGGCGCTCTCCCACTCGCCCGCGTGGATGGCCGACTCGGCGGCATTGCCGCCCATCGTCGTCATCATCTCGACGGTTCCCGCGCGTTTGGCGTCCTCGAAGCCCTGGGCCGCGATCTTCCACGCAGCGACAGGGTCCTCGAGCGAGAGCACGCTAGCCAGGTTGATCCTGGCCCGAAGGACGGCATTCGGGAGCCCGTACGATGAGCTCATCTCGAGCACGCCACGCAGGCCGGCCACCGACTCGCGTACCCGTCCGCCGAAGCCGAGGGAGGTGGCGCGGGTGTTCAGGATGTCCGCGATCTCAGGCACCATGTCGAGCCGCTCGGCAAGGGGCAGCGCCCGGTCCGCCCACTCCACCGACGGCAGGAAGTCGCTGTGGAGCATGTACGCGCGCGACAGCGCACCCCATACCCCCACGATGCTCGCGTCCTCTTCCAGGCCAGCCAGCGCCGGCAACGCGGCCGTGATCTCGTCGATCGCGACCGCCGGCTGCGCGCCGGTGGCAAGCAGCCGTCCGAGGCTCGCGATCGCGCGCGCCTCGCTCGGCTTGTGGCCGGCCTCCTGGGCCGCGGCGACAGCGCGTCGCATATAGCCCACCGCCTGCTCGTACCGACCCGCCGCACCCGCCGCCTCCCCGGTCTGGCGCAGGAGCTGCGACTGGTGCTCGGGATCGGGAGTCACCTCCAGGGCCAGCTCGAGGAAGCGAACCGCCTGCTCATGCGACCCGAGCCCGGTGGCGCGTACGGCGGCGCGCTGGAGCAGCTCCGCGGCGTGCGCGCGGATCTGGTCGGCATCGGGGTCCTCGGGCGCGCTGCGGTAGGCGTCGAGGTAGTGCGACGCCGTCGCGTCGATGATCTCGTCGTCCTGGAGCGACTCGAAGTGCTGGCCGGCGGCCAGGTGCACCACCTTGCGATCACGCTTGGTCAGGGTGCCGTAGGCCACGTCGCGGACCAGCGCCTGCACGAAGCCGTACTGGCCCCGCTCCGGCGACTTCGGATCGGTGTCCAGGGTGAGCAGCTCGCGCCGCACCAGCGCGTGGAGCCGCGTTTCCAGGTCGTCCCCCTGGCCCGTCACCGCCTTCAGGCCCTTGAGGGTGAAGGTCTGGCCAAGGACCGATGCGTACTGCAGCAGGGACCGATCGGTGGCATCCAGCGCATCGAGCCGCGACGCGATGAGGGCATGCAGGGTCGCCGGGACCGCCAGCGTGCTGAGGTCGCCGACTGGCCGATAGACCCCGTCGTTCAGCTCGAGCCGGCCCTCCTGCAGCAGCATCCGCACGGTCTCGACGGCGTACAGCGGAATCCCCTCCGCTCGCGACACGATCTGCTCCACGGTTGCCTCGGGCAGACCGGGCACGAGGCTGGCGAGGATCTCGCGAATCACAGGGTCGGGGAGGGGCTCAAGGTCGAGGCTGGTGAAGCTGCGCTGTCCCGCTCCCCAGTTCGGCCGGCGCTCGAGCAGCTCGGGACGGGCGAGCGTGATGATGTAGATGGCGTGGCCGCGGGACCACTCCAGCATGTGGTCGATGAAGTCGAGCTGTCCCTGGTCGGCCCAATGCAGGTCCTCGAAGACCAGCACCGCCGGAAGGTCTCCGGCCACCCGCTCGAAGAAGGTGCGCCAGGCGGCGAAGAGATCGTCCCGCCCGCCGCTGGCGTCGGCGTCCGCCATCCCCAACAGCTGCTCGAGGCGGGGGCTCATCCAGCGCCGCTCGGCCTCGTCGGGCACGTACTCCTCGAGCGCCTTGGCGAGCTTGGCGCGCGTCGTCGCGGCGTCGTCCAGCTCCAGCAGCCCGACCCGGCTGCGCACCATCTCGGCGAGGGCCCAGAAGCTGATCCCCTCGCCGTATGCCGGCGAGCGTCCCTGGTGCCAGCGCACGGTGATGAAGATCCCGTCGATGTACTTGAGGAACTCCCACGCCAGCCGGCTCTTGCCGATCCCCGCCTGCCCGATGATCGACAGCAATCGAGGGCGCTTCTCGCGCGGCGCGGCGTGGAAGAGGTCCTTCACCAGGCGCATCTCGGTGTCGCGGCCCATGAACGGGGCCTCGAGCTGGTCGGCGCGGCCGACGCCACCCCGCTGGGCCACCACCCGCACCGCGCGATAGGCGGGCACCGGGCTCACCTTGCCCTTGAGATCCTGGTCGCCGACCGGCTCGAAGACGATCGCGCTCTCCGCGCTCTGTCGCGTCGCCTCGCCGACGATCACCGTCCCGGGAGGCGCGATCGACTGGAGGCGCGAGGCGGTGTTGACGAGGTCCCCGGCCACCATCCCCTGGTTGGAGGCACCCAGCGTCACCGCGGCCTCGCCGGTGAGCACGCCGGCCCGCGCGCTGAGCTTCTCGCCCTCGTGGCCCAGCCGCGCAACGGCGTCCACCAGCTCGAGGGCCGCGCGGACCGCGCGCTCGGCATCGTCCTCGTAGGAGACCGGGGTGCCCCACACCGCCATGACGGCGTCCCCGATGAACTTCTCGACCGTCCCGCCGTAGCGGGTGATGATCTCCTGCGCGACGCCGAAGTACTCCGTCAGCTGCTCGCGCACCGCCTCGGCATCACGCGCCTCGGACATCGCCGTGAAGCCGACCAGGTCGGCAAACAGGACGGAGACGAGCTTCCGCTCGGCGATCGTGCTGGCATTGGCCTCGATCACTGGTGCCGTGACAGGCGCGGGAAGGGCGGCCGGAGCGACTCCGACGGACGCTCCCTGCGGCGGCGCGGCGACCGCTGCCTGCGGCCGGGGAGGCGCGCCCGTGAGCGCGAATCCGCACTCGGGGCAGAACTTGGGGCTCCCCTCGTACGTAGTCGAGCAGGACGGGCAGGTCTGCTGGAAACGGGTGCCGCATTCGGCGCAGAACTTCTGCGTGGGGCTGGCGGCGGCGACGCCACAGGACGGGCACAGCATTGGGGCGACAGAATAGCCGCTGTCCCTGCGACGTGGCTAGACCCGCGTTAGGGCTCTCGCCCAATGCGTTGTCCCAACCGAGCACAAGGGGTAGCGTCAGGTCATTGGAGGGAGCCCCGTCGTGAAAGATGCATTACTCGTCGGGGCGGTCGCATTGGTGGTCGCGGCGTGTGGTGCGACGCCCAAGCCGACGCTACCCACCCTTACCTCCGACGTCCAGGTGTGCGAGGGGGTGCACCTTGGCGCGACGCTGGCGGGCAGCCCTACTGACCCCCGGGTCGCTTGGGCGGTCGATGCCAAGGGTGGACGACACGAGATCGTCTGGCCCCCGGGCTTCACCGCCCGTTTCGACCCCGATCTTGCCGTGCTCGACACTTCCGGAAAGGTGCGTTATCGGGCGGGCGATCTGATCGACGGCGGCTGTGTCCACGGCGGCGTAGGGAGCCCGCTCCTCGTTGGCAGCAAGTCCGAAGGTGGTCCCTAGCCGCCGATGTAGCTCATCTCCACCTTCGGCAGCAGGACCGTCTCGGCGGACCTGAGCTCGGAGTAGCGGTCCTCGCGGAGCTCCCAGATTCGGCGCAGGGTGGCCTCGAGGTCAGCATCGGTGGCCCCATCGCGCAGCAGCGCGCGCAGGTCGTGCCCCGTGGTGGCGAAGAGGCAGGTATAGAGCTGCCCATCGGCGGAGAGGCGGGCGCGGGAGCAGTCGCCGCAGAAGGGGCGGCTGACCGAGGCGATGATCCCGATCTCGCCTCCGCCATCCGCATACCGGTATCGCTCCGCCACCTCGCCGGGGTGCGTGGGCGCCATCGGCTCAAGGGAAAACTCAGCCGAGAGCGTCTCGAGGATCTCATCCGCGGTGATCACCTCGTCGAGGCGCCAGCCGTTCGAGTGCCCAACATCCATGTATTCGATGAAGCGCAGGATGCGGCCGGTCCCGCGGAAGCGGCGCGCCATCGGCAGCAGCGCGTGCTCGTTCCATCCGCGCTTCACGACCATGTTCAGCTTGATCGGCCCCAGCCCCGCGGCCTCGGCCGCCTCGATCCCGTTCAGCACCCGGGAGACCGGCACGCCGGCGTCGTTCATGCGCATGAAGGTGGCGTCGTCATCCGCGTCGAGGCTGATCGTGACCCGATGCAGGCCGGCTGCGCGGAGCGCCTCGGCCTGCTCGGCGAGCAGGACGCCGTTCGTGGTGAGGGTCAGGTCCCGCACGCCGGGGATCTCCGCCAGCATCCCGACCAGCGTGGGCAGCTCGCGCCGGACCAGCGGCTCGCCCCCGGTCAGCCGAACCTTCTCGACTCCCAGGCCCGTGAAGGTCCGCACCAGTCGCGCGATCTCCTCGAAGGTGAGCAGCTCGGCGCGCGGCAGGAAGGCGTGGTCGCGGCCGAAGACGGCGCGCGGCATGCAGTACACGCAGCGGAAGTTGCAGCGGTCGGTGACGCTGATGCGCAGGTCATGGAGCGGCCGGCCGCGCGTGTCGCGCGGCAGCATCGCTAGGGGGAGTGGCTCGGACATCCGGGAAGATGCTACCCGCCGGCCGGGACGAGCGCCTCCATCGTGTCCGGCAGCTCGGCCAGGTCGAGCAGCTCGCCGGCGCGCGACAGAGGGCTGCGCTCGCCGAGGCGGTTGATCCAGACGCAGCGCAATCCGAGCTGCGCGCACGGCTCCACGTCGTGGAAGAGCGAGGCGGCGACATGGACGTGCCGCTCGCGATCCGCCCCGGTGCGGGCAAAGAACGACTCCCAGTGCCGATGCGCGGGCTTGTACGAGCCGACCTCGGAGGCGACCAGCCGCAGGTCGACCGGCACACCGATCGCGCGGAGTGAGGCCTCGAGCAAGTCCGAATCCGTGTTCGACAGGATGGCGAGCCGCCAGCCGCGCTTCCGCAGGGCGCGGAGGGAGGCGGGAACCTCGGCAAAGACCGGCCATCCCGGCAGGGAGGCGCCCAGCGCATCGGCCTCGCCGGGAGGAACGGTCAGGGCCGCCGTCTCCGCCACGCGGGCGAGCGCCTCGGCCATCACCTGGCGGTAGGGGATCCCGCGCCCGGCCTGCACCGCCGGCTCGAGCTGGTGGTAGAGGGTGAGCAGCGCGGCCGCGTCGCTGTCGGGCCAGAGGCGCGCGAGCTCGCCTCGGATGCCCGCCATCCAGTCGACGAGCGTGCCGTAGCAGTCGAAGGTCGCCCATCGGTCGCCCATCCGGCGAGTCTATGGGTCGGGCGTGGCAGCATGTGCCCGATGACGGAGCCCCTCCTCGACGCGCTGCGGGCCGCGGTCGGTCCGGACCACGTGCTGACCGACGCCGACCTGCGGGCCAGCCACGAGACCGATTGGACCGGCCGCTGGCACGGAGAGGCGCTTGCGGTGGTCCGCCCTGCATCCACCGAGCAGGTCGTAGCCGTCCTGCGAGCCTGCCGGGGGGCCGGCGCATCCGTCATTCCGCAGGGCGGCAACACCGGGCTTGTCGGCGGCTCGGTCCCGCGCGAGGAATCCGATCGCCGGCAGGTCGTGGTCTCGACCCTTCGACTTCGTGACCACGAGCCCGTCGATGTGATGGCTGGGGAGGTGACGGTCGGCGCCGGCGTGACGCTCGGGGCCCTGCAGGCCCATGTTCGCCCTGCCGGATTCGGGTTCGGGGTCGACCTGGGGGCGAGGGACTCGGCCACCATCGGCGGCATGATCGCCACCAATGCCGGCGGCCTTCACGTGCTCCGCCATGGACCGATGCGAACCCAGCTGCTGGGGATCGAGGCGGTGCTGGCCGACGGCAGCGTGGTCCGACGCCTGCCGGGGATGGTCAAGGACAACACCGGCTACCACCTCCCGTCGCTCCTGGCCGGCAGCGAGGGGACGCTCGCCATCGTCACGCGAGCGCACCTGCGGCTCGTACCGCTCCCGGCCCGCCGGGCCGTGGCGCTCGTTGCGCTCGCCACCACCGCCGACGCGGTGGCGCTGGCGGGGCAGCTCCGCCGGACCCTCCCCTCGCTCACTGCCGCAGAGCTCTTCTTCGATGCCGGGCTCGAGCTCGTCCTCCGCCATGCCGGCGGGGAGCCCCCGTTCCACGAGCAGCATCCCGTCTACCTGCTGCTGGAGGCGGAGGGAGACGCGGACCCAACGGATGAGCTGGCGCGGGCCGTCGCCTCCGCACCGCGCGTCGCCGATGCGGTGATCGCATCCGACGAGGCTGGCCGCGAGCGCCTCTGGCGCCTCCGCGAGCGCCACACCGAGGCGATCAACGCCGAGGGGATCCCCCACAAGCTGGACGTTGCCCTTCCGCTCTCCCGCCTCGCCGAGTTCGTGGATCGCGCCGGCGAGCTGGTCGAGGCCACCCGCCGCGGGTCACGCACCTACCTGTACGGGCACATCTGCGAGGGGAACCTGCACCTGGGGATCATCGGTCCGGACCCGGATGACGAGGCGGTCGACGACGCCGTGCTGGGGCTCGTGGTCGAGATGGGCGGCACCACGAGCGCGGAGCATGGCGTCGGGATCGCCAAGGTCGGCTGGCTGGAGGCGGACCGGGGCGCCGCCGACGTCGCCGCGATGCGGGCCATCAAGCAAGCCCTGGACCCAGGCGCGCTGCTCAACCCGGGGGTCATCTTCGCCGCCGCAGGATGAGCCGCGGCCTGCCGCGCTATGCTCGGCGCCCACCCACCCAGCCAAGCCTCACAGGAGTGTCAGATGGGCAAGTTCATGGATGTCCACAGCGGGTTCTACGGCACCACCCAGGAGCAGCTGACAGCCGCGCACCAGGGTGACCTCGCGATCCAGGCCGATGAGGGCGTGAGCTTCGAGCACGCATGGCTCGACCCGGTCAGCGGCAAGGCCTTCTGCATCTCGACCGGCCCTTCCAAGGAGGCCGTGCAGCGCATCCACGCGCGCAACGGGATCCCGACCGAGGAGATCTACGAGATCCAGAGCGAGGCCTAGGGACCAGGAGCTCCCCGGCTAGGGCGCCCCCCTCTGCCCCTTCACCGCGTCGGCGAAGAGCAGGCCCATCACGCGGGCCACCGTCGGGAAGGCGTGGATCGTGTCGGCGAGGACGGTCAGCGGCGTCTGGAGCTTCACCGCCAGCACCGCCTCGTGGATCGCCTCGCTGGCACCCGGCCCCGCGATGAACGCGCCGACCAGCGTCCCTGCGCCGCGGTCGACGACGATGCTGACATGCCCCTCAGCCTCGGCGGCGTAGCCCTTGGCACTCGTGGCGAGGTCGGCGGTCAGCTCCTCGGCTGCCAGCCCCGCCTTGAGCGCCTCTTCCAGCAGGAGCCCCACCGAGCCGGTCTCCGGATCGGTGTAGACGGCGCGCGGGATGGCACGGTAGTCGGGTGCCACGTCCTCGCCGAGCGCGATGCGCGCCGCCATCTCGCCCTGGTAGTGGCTGACGTGGGTGTGCATCTCCGGGCCGGCCGGATCGCCCGCCACGTAGACGTTTGGCGCGATCCGGAGCTGGCGGTCCGGCTTGATGCGCCCCTCGGAGACGTCGAGGCCGATGCTCTCGAGGCCGAGCCCCTCGAGCGGCAGGCTGCGGCCGATCGCGAGCAGCACGGCCGCCCCCTCCACGCTCGTCCCGTCGTCCAGGTCGAACCGATGGCGCCCGTGCTCGCCGGCACCGGCGTGCGCCGCCACCGCCCGGCCCCCGGTGCGGATGACGACTCCGTCACGCTGGAGGCCCGCCGCCACGAAGGCAGAGGAGCGCACGTGGTCGCGAGGCAGGATCCGTGAGCCGGGCACAACCAGCGTGACCGGGACACCATAGCGGGCGTACACCTGCGCCAGCTCGGTGCCGGTCGGCCCGGCGCCGAGGATCAGGAGGCTCTCGGGCAGCTCCCGGGTCGAGGTCGCCTCCCGGTTCGTCCAGGACGGGACCTCGGCGAGGCCGGGCATCTCCGGCACCTTGCTCGTCGAGCCGACCGCCACGATCACCGCTCCGGCCTCCAGCACGTGCTCGACGTCGTCATGGCGCACCACCACGCGGCCCGGGCCGTCGAGCCGGGCGGAGCCACGCATCGGCACCGCGCCTGCCGTCTCAAGGTCGGTCACGTGGTGCGTGTCGTCGGGGTAGGCGATCCCCTCGCGCGTGATCATGTAGTCACGGCGGGCGGACGCCTTCGGCCAGTCGTAGTCGCCGCCGGCGGCGTGGACCGCGGCCGAGTGGAGCAGCGACTTCGAGGGCATGCACGCGAAGAAGGGGCACGCGCCCCCGAAGAGGTCGCGGTCGACGATCGCCACCGATGCTCCGCGGAGGCGCCCCATGTACGCGGCCGCCTCACCGGCCGGCCCCGCCCCGATGATCACCAGGTCGTATCGGTCGTTCACACCGGCACCCCACCGATCCAGGTCCGATCCGGTCGCGTGGCGCCGAGGCGCAGGGCGAATGCCCCCTCGTGCTCGGCGTCCCAGGCGACAAGGTCGGCGTCCGCACCGATCCGGATGGCGCCTCGGCTGCTTCGCAGCCCAAGGGCAGAGGCCCCGCCAGTCGTCGCCGCCGTGACGGCTTCGCCAACGGTCATGCCGAGAAGCGTCGAGCCGAGGCCGATCACCAGCGGCATCGCGCCCCAGGCGCCGAAGGTGCCCGCGTTGGCGTCGCTCGCCAGCGCGACGGTCGCCCCCGCGTCGAGTAACGCCCGGGCCGGGGGCAGGCCCCCGCGCATCACGACCGCGGGACCGGGGAGCAGGGTCGCGACCGTGCCGGAGGCAGCCAG
>JBGQKH010000019.1:0-23540 GCA_041499395.1 Candidatus Limnocylindria bacterium | reverse complement strand
GTCGAGGCCGAAGCGCAGGCCGCCGGAGCCGCTGTCGATGTCGTGCCCCTGGCTCACGAAGTGGATGGCAGGGTTGGGGTTGTCGGGGCCGGCCACCTTGTTGATGGGGATCTCCATCGAGACGCGTCGCCCCGAGCGGACGAGGCCGGCGGCCGCCTTCACGTGCCCGGGAGTGATGTAGTTCATCGTGCCGAGTTGGTCGTCGGGGCCCCACTTCCCCCAGTTCTTGACCGATTCGAAGATCTGCTCGAACTCCGCGATGCTCACCTTGGCGGCCATCACGCCGTCCTCCTCACGCTTCAGACTTCCGGCCACTTCTCGAGCGCGGCCGACAGCTCGGGGTGTTCCTTCCTGGCCTCCGCGAGGGACACCCCGCGGACGGCGGCATCGAATGCCTGGCGGATCGAACGCGCTCCTGCGGCGGTCCCATCCGGATGCCCGTGCACGCCGCCGCCTGCCGCCACGGCAACGTCGATCCCCAGGTCGGCCACGAGGCGCGGCACCATCCCGGCGTGCAGCCCGCCCCCGGCGACCGGCAGCGAGCGACGCATCCCGAACCACGGGTCGGTGAGCGCGCTGCCGACGCGCTGGGCATCGGCACGCGAGAAGGGCAGCGTTCCGAGGTGGCTCGGGTAGACCGCCACGTCGGCGCCGGCCAGCCGCGGCAGCGTTCCAAGCACCAGGTGCGGGCTCATGCCTGACCATGGAGCGCCGGAGAGGGCCCCGGCGAAGGCGAGGTGGGCCATGATCGGCACCCCGATCGTTGGGTCATCGGCCAGCATGGAGAGCGCCGAGACTCCCACCGTCCAGGCATTGACCAGGAGCGCCGATGCGCCCGCCTCCACGGCGGCGTGTGCGTTGTCCAGCAGGCGGTCGGGCCGATCGGTGATGTTCACGAAGTAAAGGGTCCGATGCCCCGTCCCTTCGTAGGCGGCCTTCGCCGCGCTGCCATGCGCCCGCACCCGGTCCAGGAAGTCGCTCCACGGCTGAGAGACGACCTTCTCGTCGTCCTTCACCGCATCCGAACCGCCGATGGCTGCCTGGTAGAAGACTGCCGCGCTTTCTGACGGCGTGAGCCCGATGGCGGGCTTCAGGATCGTCACGAGAAGCGGCCGATCCAGGGCGTCGACCAGCTCGCGGATCCGATCGAGCCCGACGGCCGGACCCTTGAAGGCGGAGACGAATGGCTCCGGTAGCGCCAGGTCGATCAGCTTCAGGTCGCGCCACGAGGCGCACTCGCCGTAGACCGTGGCGAGGAGGAGCGGGATCTGGTTGCTCGTGTTGTGGGTCGGGTAGGCGACCTCGACGCCCCATGCCGGCGCCTCGAGATCGGTGATCTCCCAGGTCTTCAGCACTCGACCGGCGTGACGGCCACGAATCAGGTCGGTCTCGCCCGCGAGGTCGACCCATGCTCCGCTCGACTGGAGCTCGGCCAGGCTGCGCGCGAAGCGCACGATATCGGTCCCGGCGACCACCCCGGACTGGTAGGTCGCCACCACGAATTGGCTGCGGTCGATCGCTTCGGAGTCGGCCATCACGCGCCAGCCGATTCGACCAGCTGGAGCAGGCCGCCGTGGAGCGGGCCACGCGGCATGATCGGCCAGATGTCGACCACGGTGCCGTCTTCGACCACGTGGTAGGCGTCGAAGTAGTTGACCGCGAAGGGCGTGTAGCCGAGGTGGAAGTCGACCACGTCGCCTACCTTCAGGTCGCAGCTCGCATCGGCCTCGTAGGTGGCGTGCTCCTCGTCGAAGCGATATGGCTTCAGGACCTCGTGGCCGAAGATGCGGGGATGGGCCGCGATGCTGCCCACCTCGGCCGAGCCGAAGGTCTTCTTGCCGAGGTCGAGCACGACGCGGTCCATCCGGCGGCTGATCACGGTCACGACGGCGGTGGTCGCCTTCTTGAAGCGCGGCTCCATCAGGAAGTGGTAGTCGTCCATGGCCGCGTACGAACCGAGCTGAAGCTCCGTGATGCGCGGGTTGGAGCCGGTCCAGAAGGCGGTGGCCGTGCCCGCAGCAGAGAGGATCGGGCACGGCACTCCGTTCGCCTCGAGGTGGTCCGCCACGCTCACGAAGTACTCCATGGCCGCTGCCTGCTTCTCATGGCGCTTCTCGTGGTCCATCTCCATCGAGCAGTGGCCCTCGTAGCCCGAGAGGCCGTCCATCCGCAGACCGGGAAGCGCCTGTACCGCCCGACCGACCTTGAGCGCCTCCTCCGGCGAGTCGACCCCCGCCCGATGCATCCCCGTGTCCACCTCGACCAGGATCCCAAGCGTCGTGCCGGCCGCGACCGCGGCCGCGGAGAGCGCCTCCGCGTCGCGCACATCGTCGACGTTCACCGTCACGTTCGCCTCGCGCGCCAGGAGCGCGGCGGCGCGACGCTTCACCGGGTTCACCAGCTGGTTGGCGATGAGCACCTCGTCCGCGCCGGCGCGCACCATCACGACCGCCTCCCAGACGGTCGCCGCGCAGAGGCCGAAGGCACCGTGCTCGAGCTGCATCCGCGCGACGTGCGGGCTCTTGTGGTTCTTCACGTGGCCGCGCAAGCGAGCGTGCAGCTCGGGCAGGCGCGACTGCATGTACGCCAGGTTGGCGCGCAGGATGTCGCGGTCGATCACGAGCGCCGGGGTCACCAGCTCGTACTTGCTGCGACCGATCGCCGAGCCGTAGTAACCGCGCACGCGGTCGTGGGCCGCGGTGATGATCGGGTCGAGGTCCCGCATCACGTGCCACGCTCGAGCATGTCGAGCAGCCAGCGCGACTCCGGCCCGCGCGGCATGACCGGCCAGATGTCGACCACCTTGCCGTCCTCGAGGACGTGGTACGCCTCGAAGTAGCTGATCGCGAAGGGGGTGTAGTTGCACAGGATCTCGACCTTGTCGCCGGTGGTGAGCGGCACGCTCGCGTCGGCGAGGAAGATCGAGTGCTCCTCGTCGAAGCGGTACTTCTCGAGGTCCCAGCCCTTCAGGACGCCATGCGAGGCGCCAACCGTCTTGCTGCCGGCATCGGTCACGATCCGATCCGATCGCCGGCTGATGACCGATGCGAGCACCGTCACCGCCCAGCCGAAGCGCGGGTCCAGACCGCGATGATGCCCGTCCATCGTGGCATAGGAGCCGGGCTGGATCTCGGTCACGCCGGGGTAGCGGCTCGTCGTCCCCCAGGTGCCGGTGCCGGCCGCCGACACGATCTGGCACGGCAGCCCGGCGGCAGCCAGGTCGGCGGCGATCCCGGTGAGCTGGGCCATCGCCTCGCGCGCCATGGCGTGGCGCTTGGCCTCGTCGAACTCGAGCGAGCAGTGGCCCTCGTAGCCGGTGAGCCCGAGGAAGGTGAGCCCCGGCGACTGCGAGATCTTCTGGGCGAGCGGCAAGGCCTCGGCGGTGGTGGTCACGCCACAGCGGTGCATTCCTTCATCCACGTCGATCAGGACGCCGATCGTGGAGCCTGCCGCAACCGCCGCGGCCGAGAGCTCGTCGACCTGGGCCGCGTCGTCCACCGAGGCCTTCACGTCCGCCTCCCGCGCGAGGAGGGCGAGCGCACGAGTCTTCTCCGGGCCGACCACCTCGTTGATGACGAAGACGTCGGAGATCCCGGCGCGGGCCATCACGATCGCCTCCCACACGGTGGCGCAGCCGACCCCAATGGCGCCGTGCTCGACCTGCATCCGGGCGATGTGCGGGCTCTTATGCACCTTGACGTGGGCGCGGAGCGTGGCGGGCGCGTCCCGCATGCCGTCCGCCATCAGCTCGAGGTTGGCGCGGAGCGTCGCCAGGTCGAGGAGGAGGGCGGGGGTCGTCACCTCGTCCCGAGGACGCCCAAGGGCCGATCGATACAGGTCGCGAACCCGCTCGTGGGCGTCGGTGACAAGGGGCGCCGGATCGTTCATGGCCTGAGTCTGCTCCGCTTCTCTCCGGGCTATTGCGAGCTGCCGCGCGCTGAGATCGGCCAGCGGTCGATGAGCCGACCGCCGCGGCTGACCCACACCTCGTCGTGCAGGTTGAAGGTGGTTCGGACCTGGCCCGGCACCATGTCAAGGCGGCTGCCGAGCGCAGGCAGCGGGTCTGCCATCGCGATCCGGGTGTGCTCGTCGCTGATCGCGATCTCGTCCGCGGCGAAGCCGATCGGCACAGGCGGCCCATACTCGATCCCGACCGATCGCCTGCCGATGTCGAGCACGATCCGTCCCGGGTGGCGACTGATCACCGTGCCCCGGATCGCCACGGCGCAGCGGAACGGGAGGCCGAGATTGAGCAGCTCCGGCTCCATGAGCGCGTAGACGCCGGCCTGGATCTCGGTGATGGTCGGGTCGGCGAGCGCCTCGCGCAGGGTCGAGGTGCCGGCGCCGGAGACCACCTCCACCGGGAAGTCCGCGCCGCGCAGCGCGGCCACCACCTCGGCCATCAGCGCGTAGGCGCGGGCGATCTTGCCGGCCCGATCCTCGTCGCCGAGGCGTACGCGCCCTTCGTAGCCCATGATTCCGCGCAGCCGCAGGCCGGGCGAACGCGCCACGACCACCGCCAGCGCGATCGCCTCGTCGGCCGACCCGACGCCGCAGCGGTGGAGCAGCACGTCGACGTCGATCAGGACGTCGACCGTGACCCCGACGCGCGACGCCGCCTGCGAGAGCGCCGCGATCGGCTCGCGGTCGTCCACCGCGACCCCGATCTGCGCGCGACGGGCCAGCGCGACGAGCCGCTGGATCTTTCCGGGCTCGACGACCTCGTTGGCGACCAGGACGTCGTCGATCCCCGCCTCGACCATCGCCTCCGCTTCACCCACCGTGGCGCAGGTAACGCCGATCGCCGCTCCGCCGAGCTGCCGCCGCGCGAGCTCAGGGGTGCGATGGGTCTTGACGTGCGGCCTGAGCGCCTTGCCGGTGCCGCGGAGCAGCTCCGCCATCGCCGCCACGTTCGCCTCGAACGTGTCCAGGTCGACGACGAGGGCCGGCGTCGAGAAGGCGCTCTCGAGGGCGCTCGCCGGATCGGGCTGGGACGTGAGCGCGGCTGACGACATGCGTGCCTCTTCGCTCAGCCGGCCGCCAGCCGGCGGCGCACGCCGTCGTAGGCCGCGCCGCGCTCAGGGTTGGGCTCGAAGCGGCGCGAGACGCTCACGAGCCGGGCGACGGCGACCGAGACCGACTCGTAAACGCCCGCCCCCACACCGGCCATGATCGCGGCGCCGAACGCGCCGGGCTCCTCCTGCGCCACCACCTCGATCGGCATCCCGGTCAGGTCAGCCATCAGCTGGAGCCACCAGGCATTGCGCGAGCCACCGCCCGTCGCGCGGACCAGGTCCAGCTCGATCCCCCTCGCCCGGAGCAGGTCGATGCTCAGCGAGAACTCGCAGGCGATCCCCTCGAGCAGCGCCCGGACGACGTCGACCGGCGTGGCCGCCAGCGTCATGCCGCCGAACGTGCCGCCGAAGCCGGCTGCCGCGGCCACGTGCGGCAGCGGGGTGAAGCGCGCATCGGCGAAGACGTGGCCAGGACCCGGATCTGCGAGCGCGAGGCCCGCCTCCAGCTCCGGGATCGACAGGTGCAGCAGGTCGCGCGCCCAGTCGACGACGCTCATCCCATTCGGGTTGGTGACGAGGATCCCGAAGCCAGTCGGCCCGGGGTGCGGGAAGACGTTCATCCCGTCATGCACCAGCTCCACCGGCCAGCCGGGGCGGACCGGCGTGTTGTACGAATGCCACGTCCCGCAGGCGAGCGAGACGACGCCCGGGTCGACCGCCGCAGACCCGACCGAAGCGGCGTACGTGTCGTATGCGCCGGTCACGATCAGCGTGGCGGCGGGAAGCCCGAAGCGCTCGGCCGCCTCCGGCAGGATCCGCCCGATCGGTGAACTGTTCGGCTGCACTTCGGGAAGCCACTTCGGGTCGATCCCCGTCTCCGCGATCCGCTCCGCCGACCAGTTGCCGGTGGCCACGTCGTAGGTTGCCCACGTCCCCGCGTCGCTCCAGTCGACCACGGGCCGACCGCTCAGGCGGAGGGCGTAGAACTCGTGCCAGTTCATGAACCAGCGGGTCCGGGCGGCGACTTCCGGATCGGTCTTTCGCCACCAGAGGGCCCGATTGACCGGGTCCATCCGGCGCGGCACGTGCCCGGTCAGGCGGAACCACTCCTCCTCCGAGCGTCGCTCACGGGTGATCGCGGCCACGTCATCGCCACGCGTGTCCGAGGTCATCAGGCACCTGCCGAGGGGCGTCCCGTCGGCGGCCACCGGGAAGACCTCGCGACCGGACGAGCTGAACGAGATGGCGACCGGCGGATCACCTTTCAGCGCCGTGTCGGCAGCCACCGCCCCGAGCGCGTCGTCGAATGCGGCCCTCGACTCGATGGGGTCGACCTCGCTGTGGCCCGGTTGGGGGTGGTAGGAGGGCGCCGGACGACGCGCCTCGGCCAGCGCCGTCCCGTCGAGCGCGTAGGCCCCGACCTTGATCGCGGTCGACCCCAGGTCGATCCCGATGAGGCTCATCCTGGCCGCTCCTTCGACGTTGCTGCGGGATCCTCGGCGGGTCGGGGCACGGAGGCTCGGACCATCGTAGCGAAATGTTTGCCAATTGGGAACAGAAGGCCCGATTCCTTGACCCGCGATCGCGCGGCCTCCTAGAATCGGTTCGTTCCGTTATCGCAAACAGACGAGCGCGAGCCTCGCTCTGGAGGCCGGCGCATGGAGCGAACGATGCCCACCACACCCCGCGAGGTCTCCGAGGCGTACTGGGCGGCCGAGTGCCGCCGCGACATCGACGGCGTGATGTCCTTCTACCACCCCGATGCGACTTACGAGGACGCCGGGGGGCTGCGGCGAGGGCACGCCGAGATTCGCCGCGCATACGAGGAGTCGAAGCGCGCGTATCCCGGCCTCGAGGTCAGCATCCTCCGCGAGTTCACCCACTCCCCGGACACCGCCGGCCTGGAGTGCTACGCGGTACTGATCGACGCGGAGGGGAGGCGCTTCAAGATTCACGGCGTGAACGTCGTGACGGTGCGCGATGGGAAGTTCGTATCGGTCCGTTCCTTCGAGGATCCACCGACCCTTGAGTAATCGGTCGCCACAGGAGGTCAGGAGACGCCATGACATCGCCAGCCCGACCCGACCGTACCCCGGTGAGGTCGTACCGGACCCGCTTCCAGCTCATCGAGGACCCGATCTCCGAGGGCGGGATGTGGGTCAACGGCAAGGCGGAAGGGATCGACTGGGCCGACGTCGTCACCGAGCAGGGACGCGCCCACGGCGGGAGGGTGAAGGTTGGCGCCAGGGAGCGGCGCGCGGAGCAAGGGAACCTGGAGGGCGGCGAGGCGGCCGCGCCGGAGGGTGACTACGACGACCCGACCGCCGTGCTGACCGGCTCGTGGGGACCGAACCAGTTCGTCAGGGCGACCGTCTTCAGCCGCAACCAGACCGCAGACCTGTTCCAGGAGGTCGAGATCCGGCTGCGGAGCGGCATCTCGGCTCACTCGTGCACCGGCTACGAGGTCTTCTGGCGCTGCCTGAAGACCGATGAGGGGTACGCCGAGATCGTGCGCTGGAACGGCCCGATCATGGGGTTCACCTCGCTCGCCCGGGCGCAGGGCGCCGCGTACGCGGTGCAGGACGGCGACGTCGTCGAGGCGACGATCGTCGGCAACCAGATCACCTCGTACATCAACGGCGTCGAGGTGCTGTCAGCGACCGATGACGCCTTCGCCAACGGCAGCCCGGGGATCGGCTTCAACTTCGGCTGCGGCGACACCTACGTCGACCACGGCTTCACTTGGTACGAGGTCGACACGTACGACGGATAGCCGCGCCTATTCGATTCCCGAGACGTCCTCGCCGGGCTCCCCGATGATGCCGATGGTCGACAGGATCGGGGTCTGGGTCTTGTCCGGGACGAGGATCTTGAGCAGAACGCCGCTCGCCGGGGCCTCCAGCTCGAGGCTGATCTTCTCGGTCTCGACCGCAACCAGCGCCTCGCCCTTCGCGACCGCGTCACCCTCGGCCTTGAGCCACTGGGTGACCGTGCCGGTGTCGAGGTCCTGACCGGCCTGCGGCATGACGACGCGGGTGGCCACTCCTACAGCTCCGCGTTGACGATGAAGCCGGCGTCGGTGAGCAGCGTCGCGCAGGTCACGTAGCTGGCGTCGTCGGAGAGCAGGAAGGCGATCGTGGCGGCCATCTCCTCCGGCTGGCCCGGCCGATGGAGGGCGATCCTCTCTTCGTAGTACTTGATCGCGGCCGGGTCGTCGAACATCGGCGCCGACATCGGGGTGACGATCCAGCCCGGCTCGATCGCGTTCACGCGGATGCCGTGGGTGCCCATCACCGACCCGAACGCCTTGACCCACATCGAGATGCCGCCCTTCGTGGCGCAATAGGCGCTCTGGAACGGCGAGCCGACGTGGGCCGAGATCGAGCTGACGCAGACCATCGCCCCCCCATGCCCTTCCTTGATCATCTGCTTCGCGCCCTCGGTGGTGACCACCCAGGTGCCGCGCAGGTTCGTCTCCGACAGGTTGTCCCAGTCCTCGATGGTGGTCTTGTCCCATGGCATGAATGGGTTGATTGCGGCGTTGGAGACGATGTAGTCCAGGTGCCCGCCCTTGCGAGCCGTCTCGCCGATCATCTCGACGATCTGGGCCGGGTTGCGCATGTCGGCGATCACCGGGAACGCCTCGCCGCCGACCTCCTTGATCTTGGCCAGCGTCTCGCTGGGATCCCCGGTCGGTCGCTGGTTCACCGCGACGAGGGCGCCCTCCGCCGCCAGCCGCACCGCGGTCGCCTGCCCGATGCCGTGGGTGGCGCCGGTGACGAGCGCCACCTTGCCGACGAATCGCTTTTCCACGATCTCAACTCCTTCCGGTCGCTATCGGACCGCTGTCGCTTCCAGGTTCTTGACACGCTGCGCAAAGGCGTCCATCTGGCTCTCGCCGAGGAGGGCGCCCATCTCGAGGTCGTAGACGC
This sequence comes from Candidatus Limnocylindria bacterium, assembly GCA_041499395.1. Taxonomy (GTDB): domain Bacteria; phylum Chloroflexota; class Limnocylindria; order QHBO01; family QHBO01; genus CF-167. The sequence continues at coordinate 14,593 of JBGQKH010000019.1, read as the reverse complement.
GCCGCTCGCCGGGATCCAGCTCGATCAGCTCGCCCCGCTCCTTCGCGTCCCAGCGGCCCGCGTCGCGGTTGGTGCTCGCCTCGATCGCCACCACGTAGAGGCTCTCGCCCGGCATGCGCCAGGTGGTCTGATGCGGCAGCTGCCCCTTGTTGAAGAGCTGGTAGACCCCCATCCCGATGCGCCGGTTCAGGATCCCGACCGGCACCGTCCCGTCCGGCTCGGTGTGGACGTCGTGCTCGAAGCAGCGCTCCGTGTACTCGGGGATCGGTGCATCGAGGAAGCGGTAGTTCCCGGCCGGCTGTGGGTCGGTGGGGACGCCCTCGCCGGGAACCAGCAGCTCGGAGCCCTCGTCGACGATCGGGAAGCCCACGTTGCAGTGGTAGAGGAGCATGTGGCTGGTCCGGTGGAAGCCGGTGTTCTCGACCTCGTCGTGGATCCGGAACCATGACTCGCCGACCTTGGCCTCGATCCTGCGACGGAGAGTCAGGTTCTCCTTGAAGACGGCGACCTGGTGGACCTCACCCTCGGCCCAGAGGGTGCACTCGTCGCCATCCCAGCGCTCGCCGTAGCCGGTCAGCCGGGCAGGGAGGGTCCACACCCGCCCCATCATCCCGTAGGTCTCGGTCGGGAACAGGTGCGGCTGCTTGAAGTTCTCGAAGCCGTCCTCGCCGCCGATCAGGGTGTGGTCCAGCCCGGCGGTCGAGACGAGGCCGCCGGGGAAGCTGCGGAACCAGCCCATCCCCTCCGGCTCCGAATACCACGGCCCCGAGTAGCCGACCGGCGAGATCCAGCCGATGGCCGACCCGTTCATCTCGCAGCGACCGATGTCGAAGGCGCGATCGACGACCACCTCGAAGGCGAACCCCGTGCCGGTGCGGAACTCCAGCAGGCGCACGCCGCGCTCCATGCCGTCGCCGGCCGTCACCAGCCGCACGCCCGCGACCTGCTCCAGGCGGCCGACGCGACGCATCAGCTCCGATTGCTTGTAGCTCGCCTTGAACAGCGCCGGCACGGTGCTCCTTTCCGCCGGTCGGCTCGCGCCCGCGACCGCCGGCACTCCCAGTCCACGAGGGATCTCCTGGTTCCCGGGCCGGTCCAGCGGCCCGGTCACCGCATCAGCGTATGCCCAGTCGCGGGGAACAAAAGTGCCTAGTGGCCCCGGTTTGACCGGGACCACTAGGCCGTCTTGCCGCTAGAAGGCGAGGGTCAGACCGACTCGCCGATCGAAGCCCCTGCCTTGTTGAGCCATTCCTCGTTTCCACGGAGGTAGAGGACGACCAGGATGAGGATCCCGATCACAAGCCAGGCGCCGTTGATGATCGGCGCAAGGTCATACGGGGTCGAGAGCGGGAACGACTTCCAGATGGCGTACAGCAGGACGCCCGTGGAGGCGATTGGGAATACGAAGTGGAGGATCCAGTTGAAGTCGCTCCGCATCTGATTCCAGTAGAAGAGGAACACGGCCAGGTTCGCCATGATGTAGGCGACCGATACGGCCAGGACCAGCAGCAGACCTGTGATCAGGTAGAACCCGGTCTGGGGGCCCCAGACGAAGCCGACGTACACGCCGGCGGCCAGGTTGAGGACCATCTGGACGAGGATGGCGTTGGTCGGCGTCTTGTGCCTGGGGTGCACTGCGGCGAGGGCCTTGGGGAACGAGCCGCTCCTGGCCATGCTGTACCACATCCGGGTGCCGACGTTGGCACACGCGATGCTGACCGAAGCGACGCTGTTGAGGAACGCGATCAGGACGAGGATCCAGAGGCTCCCCCAGACGCGGTGAGCGAGCGCCAGGGCGGGCAGCACGGGCGCATTGACGATTGCGTCCGCGTTGTTGCCGAAGCCGGTGATCACGCCCCAGAAGACGATCACCAGGAAGGACCCGATCAGCACGATCGACAGCATTACCGAGAGCGGGACGTTTCGTCTCGGGTTGCGCGTCTCTTCGGCCAGGGGCGCGGACGCCTCCCACCCGGTCAAGCCCTGCACGGTGAACACGACCGCCAGGGAGAAGCCTGCGCCCGCGGGGATGAACGACGGGTTGAAGACGTTCAGGGTGATGCCGGTACCTGCGGGCGGGTCCAGGAACCCAGTAATGGCGAGCGCCATCACGAGCAGCATCTCCAGGCCGCCGGTGATCACGATGAACCGAGTCGAGATCCTGATCCCCTCCCACTGCAGGTACGCGGTGAGCGGCGCGAAGATGAGCACGGAGACCCACCAGAGCCAGGGCACATCGATGCCCCAGGTGGCCTTCAGCTCGCCGGCGACGAGGAAGCCGAAGAAGCCGGCCAGCGGTCCGCCGACAAGGGGGGAGTACAGGATGTACATCCAGGACACCAGGAAGCCGGCCCGCGGATGGATGGCACGGCTGACGTAGGTGTAGTAGCCGCCGGCAGATGGCATGTGCTTGGCGAGCTGCGCGAGCGTGCTGCCGAGCATCAGGACGAGGATGAACCCGACCGTGTAGGCGAGCGGGGCGGTGATTCCCGCCAGGAAGACGATGAATGGGGTGAACAGGAACCCGGCGATCGCCGGCGCGATATGGGTGATTGCCTGCATCGTCGCGCCCAGCAGCCCGATCGCATCCGGCTGGAGGTCGGTCTTCATGACTTCTGGCGCGGCGCTGGACTGCATCATGGGCTCGGTGGTCATCTCCACTCCTTCAGCTTGTTGCCAATCCTCCCCTCCTTCGCGGCGTACCGGATGGCGGTCATGCGTCCGGCGTCACGAGGGGCCAGGGTGCCTCAGGTGTCTGCCTACCCTCCGTCTTCAGCTGCCGCCAACCAGTCCTTCCCGTCGGGGCGAGGCCGCACGGCGCGCGGCCAAGGACGAACAGAAAAGCGTTTGCGATCGGCGAACAAAACGGATCATACGGCCGACTGTCAACCTCTCCGGGAGGCTCGTCTTGATTGCCGCATAGCACGGCAAACCGGCACGTTTCCGCGGTCGGCGATCAGTACTCCGGCACCAGCTGGCCCGACATCACCTCGTGCTGGATCCGGGCCACCTCGGCCGGGGCCACCTGGCCGAGCAGAGCGCTCAACAGGTCGGCGTCGCTGGCCCGCCCGACGAGGGCAGCGCGGGTGTCGGTATCGCCCACGCGGGCGCGGACCGACTCGGCCAGCGGCCGATCGAGGATCCCGTCCAGGCGGGTCGCCTGCATCTCGTCGCTGGTCCAGACCGCAGCGTCGGCCTGGCCGTTGCTCAGCAGGCGCGTGATCTGCCCCGTCATCGCCGGGAGCAGCTCGACGCCACTCTCTCCGAACTCCAGCGCGGTGAGCAGCTGCTGATCGGCCGAGTGCCGGTCGACGATCACGCGCAACGGCTGGTGGGGCGTCGCCGGGGAGCAGAAGACCCGATGCCCCGTGTTGTACGAGTTCGGTGCCAGCTCTAGGACCACGCGGTCATCGGGTCCACACAGCTCGGCGGCGGCGAAGCTCGACATGACCGCCAGGTGGCAGCGCCCCTCGCGGACCGCCTGGAGGCGTTGCCGGGATCCGCGCACGAAGATCAGGAAGACCTCGAGACCGGCCCTGGTGAGCAGCTGCTTGATGGCGGTGGCGAGTGCCTCGTACCGCTGGGACGACGCAAGCGGCAGGCTGACCACGAGCGGCCCGCCCTCGGCGGCCGCCCACAGCGCCCCGACCGAACGGGAGACGAGGAAGGCGCCCAGCCTCCCCCGCCGCTCGAGCTCGATCGCGCCGGCCGTCTCGAGGCGCGAGATGGCGGCGTGGATCGAGGCAAGGCTTGATCGGTGCTCGCGGACCAGCTCCCGGACCGTCGGCACGCGGGACGGCGGGTCCGGGGCCATCAGGAAGCGACGAGCAAGCTCCGGCACGACATCGGTGATCGCACGCGCGCCGGCACGACCACGTGGCTTGCTCATCGGGGCAGGATAGTCCGCGAGTCCAGACCCTCCATCACGCCGATCCGCCTACGCCAGACAGGCTTCCAGGTCGGCGAGGGTCAGCCAATCGCCGGGCGTCGCGGGGCTCCGATTGGCGAGCACCCGGCTCACCTCGCCGCCGGGATCCCCGAGGCAGCTGACCACGAGCACCGCCTCGTCGAACGCCTCGTCGGCGGTGTAGTCGCTCACCGTGACGAGGCAGCGCAGGCCAGCGCCGACCGCGGCAAGCAGCCCGTTCCGCGAGTCCTCGATCACGAGCACCTCGGCCGGTGCGACCGCCAGTCGAACGACGGCGAGCTGGTAGATGTCCGGCGCCGGCTTCTTGTGGGCGACCACATCGCCCGCCAGCACGAGGTCGAAGAGCGCCGCGGCCTGAGGCCCCGCGGCCACGTCGAGAATCGCGCGGACCGAGGCCTCGGCCGAGGTCGACGCGACGCCGAGCGTCCAGCCGGCATCCTGCGCCTCGCCAATGATCCTGCGGATCCCCGGCCGAGCCGGGAGCTTGCCGGCCGACACCATCTCCGTGTAGATGGCGGTCTTGCGCGCATGCCAGCGCGCGAGCTCGGCGGCCTGGCCCGCCGGGTCCGAGGGAAACCCGTTGGCGGCGACGAAGGCGGGCGTGAAGAGGGTCGCCATCCGCTCCTTTCCCCCGCCGATCTGGAGCAGCCGCCCGTACTCCTCGGCCGACCACTCGACCGGAAGGCCGAACTCGCGGAAGGTGGCGTTGAAGGCGGGGAGGTGCCCGAAGCGCTCGGTATCGGCCAGGACGCCGTCGCAGTCGAGGAGGAGGGTCGTCAACGCCTCAACGCCCCTTTCCCTCGCTGCCGAACATGCGGATGTGCTCATGGGCCATCGCCATCACGGCCGCGCGCTGGGCGCGGAAGAGGGATGGCGGGTCGTATTCGCCGGGGTGGTCGGTCATGAAGTCATAGCCGGACTTCATGAAGGTGATCTTCAGTGCGGTCGAGATGTTGACCTTCGCGCAGCCGCGCGCAATGAGATCGCTGAACTGTGACGGGGCCATGCCCGTGCCGCCGTGGAGGGCGATCGGGATGGGGATCGCTGCCACGATCTCGCTCACCCGCTCGTTGTCGAGGTGCGGCGTCGTCTTGTACATGCCGTGCGCGTTGCCGATCGCCGGGGCAAAGCAGTCGACCCCGGTGCTGCGGATGAAGTCGACGACCAGGTCGAGGGACTGGATCGCGCTCGGCGCATCGGCCCCGATCCCGTCCTCGACGCCGGTGATCCCCTCGATCTCGCCCTCGACCGCCGCGCCGTAGCGACGCGCCTCGGCGACCACCTCGATGCACTGGCGGCGGTTCTCCTCGACGCTCAGCTTCGAGGCATCGAACAGGACCGAGCTCCAGCCACGGGCCAGACAGGCGGAGATCACCTCGCGCTCGGGGCAATGGTCGAGGTGGATCGCCACCGGCACGGTGATGTTGCGGGTCAGCTCGACCCACATCTGGTAGAGGACGTCGAGGCCGACCTGCTTGACCGTCTTGACCGATGTCTGGACGATCAGGGGGGCACCCGCCTCTTCGGCGGCGGTCAGCACCGCCTCCATGGTCAGCTCGTTGACGACGTTGATGGCGGCCACGCCGTAGCGCTCGCGGAAGGCCCGCTGGAGGATCTCCTGGGTCGGAACGACGGGCATCTGCCACCTCCTGGCGCTCTGCGCCGATCCGGTCGCTGGCGGCTCGGATCGACCGATGGCGGCGGACCTATGATCCCATAGACAGCGAATGTTCCACGGAGACGAACAGAACCATGACCAGCGTCACTCCCGAGACCGTGCTCGCGATGTACGAGACGGCATTAACGATCCGCCGCTTCGAGCAGCGCGCCATCGAGCAGTACCGCGTCGGCAACATCCGTGGCTATCTGCACCCCTACCTCGGCGAGGAGGGGATCGCCACCGGCTCGATCGCCGCGCTTGAGCCGAGCGACTACATCGTCAGCACCCACCGCGGTCACGGCCACGCCATCGCCAAGGGGCATGAGCCGCGGCGGATGATGGCCGAGCTCTTCGGCAAGGAGACCGGCTATTGCCACGGCCGGGGTGGCTCGATGCACGTCGCCAGTCGATCGGTCCGGAACCTGGGAGCGAACGGGATCGTGGCCGGGGGCCTCGGCATCGCCGACGGCGCTGCCCTCTCGATCAAGCAGCGCGGCGGGAGCGAGGTGGTGGTCGCCTTCTGCAGCGACGGGTCATCGGCGAACGGGATGTGGCACGAGTCGCTCAACCTCGCAGCGATCTGGGACCTGCCGGTCATCTTCGTGCTCGAGAACAACCAGTACGCGGTCTCGACGCCGATCCGGGACAGCGCCCGCATCGAGCACCTCTCCGACCGGGCCGCCGGCTACGGCATGCCCGGGGTGACGGTCGATGGCAACGACGCGGTGCTCGTCTACGAGACGATGCAGGAGCCGCTCCGCCGGGCACGGGCCGGCGAGGGGCCGTCGCTGATCGAGTGCATGACGTTCCGCCACGGTGGCCACCACGTGAACGACCCCGGCACCTACCTGCCGGCGGACCAGCTCGCCTACTGGAAGGGGCACGACCCGCTGATTGTGCTGCGCGATCGGCTCGCGGCCTCGGGCGTCGGGGAGGCAGCAATCGCCGAGGTCGACGAGCGCGTGGAGCGGGTCATGGACGAGGCCGTCGAGTTCGCCACCGCGAGCCCTAACCCGTCGCTCGAGGAGTTCCTCGCGGAGGTGGCGTCGTGAAGTACCGCGAGGCGCTGCGCGCGGCGCTCGACGAGGAGATGGATCGCGACCCTGCCGTCTTCGTCGTGGGCGAGGGGATCGGGGAGCGGGGCGGCTCGTACAAGGTGACCGAGGGGCTGCTCGCCAAGTTCGGCCCGAACCGCGTGATCGACACCCCGCTGAGCGAGGCCGGTTTCGTGGGGCTGGGCGTCGGGGCGGCAATCGTGGGGCAGCGCCCGGTGGTCGAGATGCTCTTCATCGACTTCTTGCTGCTCGCCGGCGACCAGGTGATCAACCAGGCGGCCAAGTACCGCTTCATGTCGGGCGGCGAGGGGCGCGTCCCGCTCGTCATCCGCACGCAGGGCGGCACCGGCAACTCGCTGGCCGGGCAGCACTCCCAGAGCCTCGAGGCGCTCTACTACCACATCCCCGGCCTGAAGGTCGTGATGCCGTCAACGCCGAAGGACGCCAAGGGGCTGCTCAAGTCGGCGATCCGCGACGACGACCCGGTCATCTTCATCGAGCACAAGCAGCTCTACATGACCGATGGCGAGGTGCCGGAGGAGGACTACCTCATCCCGCTGGGCGAGGCCGAGGTGAAGCGAGCAGGTTCCGATGTGACCCTCGTCGCCTGGTCGCACATGACGCTGAAGAGCCTCCAGGCGGCCGAGGAGCTGGCGGCGGAGGGGGTCAACGTCGAGGTGATCGACCTGCGCACCATCTCCCCGATGGACATCGGCTGCGTGCTCGACTCGGTGCGCCGGACCGGCCGGCTGGTGATCGCCCAAGAGGCGGTGAAGCGCGGCGGCGTGGGGAGCGACATCGCGGCGATGGTCGCCGAGCAGGCGTGGGACAGCCTCCGCGCTCCGATCCTGCGGATCGCCGGCAAGAACACGGTGATCCCCTTCAACCTCGCACTGGAGAAGGCGGCCGTCCCGCAGGTGGCCGATATCGTGGCCGGGGTTCGCTCCGTGGTGGGTGCCCCGGCGCGGACCTGACCGCCTAGTGCATCCCGCGCCCGCCGGCAACGATCAGCAGCTCGCCGGTGATAAAGGAGGCCTCGGCCGAGGCGAGGAAGACCGCGCATCCGGCGACGTCATCGGGCGTCCCCCACCGCCGGAGGGCCGTCTCGTCGAGGATCCGCTGCACGATGACGGGGTCGGTGTCCTCGACCATCTCGGTGCGGATCCAGCCGGGGCAGATGGCGTTGATCGTGATGTACGGGCCGAGCGCCAGGGCCATCGCCTTGGTCAGCCCGTTCATGCCGGCCTTGGACACGACGTACTCCGTGAAGCGCATCGCTGACGGGTGGTAGAGCCCGGAGTTCGACGACATGTTGATGATCGTGCCGCCCTGCTGGCCGATCATGATCGGGGCGACGGCCTTCGAGCACAGGTAGGCGCCCTTCAGGTTCACGTCGATGGTCCGATCCCACTCGTCCTCGGTCGTCTCGAGGACGCCCTTGGCGACCATGATCCCCGCGTTATTGGAGAGGATGTCGATCCGGCCATAGTGGGCCATGGTCTCGGCCACGAGCCGGTCCACGTCGGCCTTGCTGGAGACATCGGCCGCAATGGCGATGGCATCGCCCCCCGCCGCCTTGATCGCGTCGACCACCGCAGCCGCGTCAGCGGCACGTGCCTCGTAGTTAACCACTACCCTGGCGCCCTCGTCGGCGAATCGGAGGGCGATGGCGCGCCCGATCCCGCGCGAGGCGCCGGTGACGATCGCGACCTTGCCGGCCAGGCGGTTCCCGGACATCACTCCTCCATCCTTCCCGATGCCTCGTCCGCCTTGCCGGCGTCGAGCGCGTCCATCTTGGCGACCTTGCGGGCGGAGTCGCCGCCCTGGAACTCGGATGCCAGCCAGTGGTCGACGAGGAGGTCGGCCACCTCGGGTGCCACGACCCGCGCCCCGAGGCAGAGCACCTGGGCGTTGTTCGACTTCCGCGCCCGCTCCGCCGAGTACGGGTCGGCGACGTTCGCGGCCCGCACGCCGGGCACCTTGTTGGCGGTGATGGCCATCCCGATGCCCGTGCCGCACACGAGGATCGCCCGCTCGAAGTGCTCGGCGGCGACCTCCCGCGCCACGACCACCGCAACGTCCGGGTAGTCGGTGGGGGTCGTGTCGGCGACGCCGAAGTCGACCACCTCGTGGCCGAGCGCCCTGAGGTGGGCCTTGACCGATTCCTTCAAAGGAAAGCCGAAGTGATCGGCCCCCACCGCGATCTTCATGAGACTGCTCGCTCCTTCACGGAGCCCGCGGTCGCGATCCGTGCGAAGTTGACCGGGTCGAGCGCGAAGCGCCCTACGAATAGCCCGCCGACGCCGGGCTCCTCGAGCAGCCTTGCGGCATCGGCCACGTCCACGCTGCCGCCATACAGGATCGGCACGGCGGCGCCCCCGGGCCGCTCGCCGAGCCACGACGCCAGCGCGCGATGCACCGCCCCGACCTCCTCGGGAGACGCGGCGACGGCCCCCACGCCGATCGCCCAGACCGGCTCGTACGCAATGACCACGCGGCCCAGGTCGGCCTGCGCGACCTGCGAGAGGCACCGGCCCAGGTCGTCGGTCAGGAACGCGACTGTCTTGGCCAGCTCCGCGCGCCGCTGCTCGCCGATGCAGATGATCGGTCGCATCCCCCAGCGCAGCGCCGCCGTCGCTTTGGCCGAGATCAGCTCCGGCGTCTCGCCGTAGTCACGGCGCCGCTCGGAGTGCCCGACCTCGACGAAGCGGCAGCCGAGGTCGGCCAGCATGGGGGCCGAAATGTCGCCGGTATGCGCGCCCGCGTCCTCGGCATCCACGTCCTGCGCGCCCCAGCCGATCGGCGTCTCGGCGAGGCGCTGGTGGGCGACCCAGATGGAGGTGAAGGGCGGCAGGACAAACAGGTCCCGGTCGTCGAGGTGCGCCACCAGCGGGATGAAGTCGCGGAACCACCGATCGGCCTCGGAGGAGGTCAGGTTCATCTTCCAGCTGGTCCCGATCAGGGGTCGCATCGGCGCCACGACGATAGCATCCGGCGTGCTTGACGGCGCTGCCACAATCGATTTGTTCGGCGACCCGGAACGGGCGGCAGCGCAGGCCGCCGCGGGCTCGCGCACCGGCCGGAGCCGGGCAAGATCGTAGGAGAATCCGATGAGCATCGTCACAGGGCCCACCCACATCTCCCAGGTCGCGATGGTCGTCCGTGACCTCGACGCGAGCATGAAGATGCTCTACGACACGCTCGGCTGGGGACCCTGGAACGTCTACGAGCACGTGCCGCCGAAGCTGCACCACACCCACCTGCGCGGCCAGCCTACCGAGTTCTCGATGCTCGGCGCGGAGTGCGAGGTGCAGCCGGGCCTCGTCTTCGAGCTGGTCCAGCCGCTCGACGGGCCGAGCATCTACAAGGAGCACCTCGAGAAGTACGGCGAGGGGGTCCAGCACATCGCCTGCATGATGCATTCCCAGGGCGACTCGGACGAGTTCAAGAAGGAGTGGGAGGCGCGCGGCGCCAAGGTCGTCATGGGCGGCCGGATCGGCGACACGATCGAGTTCTACTACCTCGACACCGAGCCGATGCTCAAGTTCGTGCTCGAGTCAGGGAGCGGCCACGCGATCGACCTCACCCCCGTCCGCACCTACCCCCCTTCCTGATCAGACGATCGCGCCGACCACGCCCACCGGCGCCATGCGCATCCTGATCGTCGGGGATTCGTACTTCCCGTCATCAGCCTATCGCGAGCCGTTCGAGCGCCTCGCCGCGCGCCACGAGCTGACCTTCCTCGACCTCGCCGATGAGCCGGGCTGGGTGCCGCAGACCCCGTCCGAGCAGCGCCTGAAGGAGACCTTCGGCAGCCCGGCGGCGGTGATCGGCGCGCTCGATCGCCACGAGGTGATCGTCTTCCAGGGCGCCGCGATCAGCGACGCCGTCCTGGACGCAGCCCCCGGACTTCGGGCGATCTGCTGCGCACGCGGCGGCCCGGTGAACGTGGACATCGCCGCCGCGACCGAGCGTGGGATCCCCGTCGTGACCACGCCCGGGAAGAACGCAGAGGCCGTTGCAGACCTCACCATCGGCTTCATCGTGATGCTCGCGAGGCGCCTGCCCGAAGTCGTGCGGCACGTCGAGGGGGGCGGCGTCTTCGGCCACGACAACTACGAGGGGAGCCGCTGGTTCGGGCACGACCTCGGGGGGAAGGCCCTTGGCCTCATCGGCTTCGGGCAGGTCGGGAGCCGAGTGGCGAGGAGGGCGGTTGCGTTCGGGATGCGCGTGGTCGTGCACGATCCGTTCGTGCCGCCCGCAGCGATCGCCGAGTCCGGAGGGGAGGCCGTGGACCTCGAGACCCTCGTCGCCACCGCGGACGTCATCTCGCTCCACGCGCGGGCATCGGCCGATAACCGGCACCTGATCGGCCGAGAGGAGGTCGCGCGCATGAAGCCGGGATGCCTCCTCGTCAACACCGCCCGCGACACGCTGGTCGACGAGGAGGCGCTCGCCGAGGGGCTTGCATCCGGGCGGCTGGGCGGTGCGGCCCTTGACCTGGTCAGCCCATCGCCCGCTACGGGGCGCCACTCGCTGCTCGCCTTCCCGAACGTGATCATCACCACGCACATCGGGGGAGCAACCTTCGAGACGCTCCAGCACGCCGCCGAGATGATCGCTGCGGAGATCGAGCGGCTCGACGCGGGCGAGCCGCTCCTCAACGTGGCGAACCGGGCCGGGCTCGAGGCCCGCGGCGCGGGATCCGACGCCGGATGACGCACCTGATGGCGATCGACCTGGGCACGGGCAGCTGTCGCGCCGTGATCTTCGCCACGGACGGGCGGCAGGTCGCCATCGGCCAGCGCGAGTGGTCGCACGCCGCCCTCCCCGGCGTCCCCGGGTCGCAGGTCTTCGACACCGAGCACAACTGGCGCCTGATCTGCGACTGCATCCGGGAGGCACTGGCCGCGGCTGCGCTGCGCCCCGGCGAGATCGGCGCCGTCAGCGCCACCAGCATGCGCGAGGGGATGGTCCTCTACGACGCCGCGGGGCGCGAGATCTGGGCCTGCCCCAACGTCGACTCCCGCGCCGCGGACGAGGCCGCCGAGCTGGTCAGCAGCGGGCAGGCGCGCCGCATCTTCGAGATCGGCGGCGACTGGGTGCCGATCACCTCGCCGGCACGCTTCCGCTGGATCCGCAACCACCAGCCCGAAGTCTTCGCGGCGATCGCGCACGTGGGCATGCTCAGCGACTGGGTCCTCTACCGGCTGACCGGCCGATACGTCACCGATCCGAGCGCCGGCTCGAGCTCCGACCTCTTCGACCTGCGCGCCCGCACCTGGTCGCCCGAGATCCTCGAGATGGTCGGCCTCTCGTCGGCGATCGTGCCGGAGGTGCTCGAGCCGGGGCAGGTGGTCGGCCCACTCCACGCCCGCGCCTCACAGGAGACGGGCCTGGCGGCGGGGACCCCCGTGGTCGTCGGCGGGGCGGATACGCAGCTCGGGCTGGTGGGGATCGGGGTCGTCGGTGGTGATCGGCTGACCCTCGTGGGCGGCAGCTTCTGGCAGCTCACGGCGGTGACCGACGCGCCACTCATCGATCCGCAGGCCCGGGTCCGCACCCTCTGCCACGCGGTGCCAGAGCACTGGATGACCGAGGGGATCGGCTTCTACTGCGGCATCGCCCTGCGCTGGTTCCGAGATGCCTTCTGTGAGCCGGAGTGTGCCGAGGCGGCACGCCGCGGGGTCGATCCCTACGTCGTCATGGAGGAGGAGGCGGCGCGGGTCCCGCCCGGCTCGAACGGCGTGACCGCCATCTTCTCGAGCGTGATGAACGTCAAGCGCTGGGTCCAGGCGTCGCCGTCTTTCGTGGGATTCGACGTGGACCAGCCGGCCGCGTCGAACCGGGCCGCCTGCATCCGCGCCCTCGAAGAGCAGGCCGCCTACGCCTCGCGCGGCCACTTGGCGATCATTCGCGAGGTGACCGGGCGGAGCTTCGACGAGGTGGTGCTGACCGGCGGCGCGGCGAAGGGACGCCTCTGGCCGCAGATCGTGGCCGACGTGCTTGGCCTGACCGTGCGCCTGCCCGAGGTGAAGGAGTCGACGGCGCTCGGTGCGGCGATCTACGCGGGGATCGGGTCGGGCGCCTACGCCACCCTCGACGAGGCGATCGCCCAGCTGGTCCGCTTCGAGCGCTCAGTGGTGCCGAGCCCGGCCGCCCACGCGGCGTACGACGCGCACTTCGCCCGCTGGAGCGAGCTCTACGGGCGCATGCTTGAGCTCTCCGAGGACGGCCTCCTGCGACCGATGTGGTGGCCGGCAGGCGCGGACGCGACAGAGCCCTCCTGAAAGGACCATTCGAAGATGCCCGAGGCTGACAGCAGCGAACGCAAGCAGTTCCACGAGGAGGTGCCGCAGGCCCGCGAGGCGTTCTTCCTCAAGGGCTCGACCGCCTACGACTGGGGCATGCAGCATCGCCTGGCCCGCATCTTCCGACCCGAGGACGGGCGCACGGTGATGCTCGCCATCGACCACGGCTACTTCCAGGGCCCGACGTCAGGACTCGAGCGGGTCGACCTCGACATCGTCCCGCTGATCCCCCACGCCGATGCGCTGATGGTGACGCGGGGCGTCCTGCGCTCGGTCGTGCCGCCCTCCATGCAGCAGGGGGTCGTCGTTCGCGCCAGCGGCGGACCGAGCATCCTCAAGGAGCTGTCGAACGAGCAGATCGCGATCGACGTCGATGACGCGGTCCGGCTGGGAGCGTCGGCGATGGCGGTCCAGGTCTTCATCGGCGGCGAGTTCGAGACGCAGTCGGTCCACAACATGACACGGCTCGTGGACGAGGGGCTGCGCAGGGGAATCCCGGTGCTGGGCGTGACCGCCGTCGGCCGGGAGCTGGTGCGCGACGCCCGCTACCTCGGCCTTGCGACGCGGATCATCGCCGAGCTGGGCGCGCAGCTGGTGAAGACATACTTCTGCGACGAGGGATTCGAGCGAGTCACCGCCGGCTGCCCGGTCCCGATCATCATGGCTGGCGGCAAGAAGCTCTCCGAGCTCGACGCGCTCACCATGGCAGGCCGCGCCATCGACGCCGGCGCCGCGGGCGTGGACATGGGCCGCAACATCTTCCAGAGCGACGCCCCGGCGGCCATGATCCAGGCCGTGCGGGCGGTGGTCCACGGCGGGGCGAGCCCGGCCGAGGGACTCGCAACGTACGAGCGGCTGCGCGCCGGCTAGGCCGCCCAACAGAACGCCCCGCCGATGATGCGACGGGGCGTTGAGTTCGGGCCGGTGGCAATCCCTACGGCGCGGCTGACATCCCCGGCAGGGTGAACTCGCCTTCGGTGACCTGCGCGTCCGGCGGCGGGCTGACCGTGACTGCCTCGTCAAAGTTGCTGAAGTTGAGCGTGACGCTGAAGGTGCCCAGCGTGGTGCTGGTGACGTCGGTCGAGACGGACGTCAGCCACAGCTTCTCGCGATCGAAAAGCAGGTTCAGCACCAGCGCGTCGCCAAAGACCGTGGAGGGATCCAGCGACGCGACGGCCCCGGCGCTCTTCATCAGGCTCGACGGGATCGAGACGCTTACCTGGTAGCACTGCCGGTCGCCGCAGGCCACGTCGGCCAGCTTCTTGGTCTCCACGCCGTCCTTGGCGAGGAAGTCCTTGACCTTCTTGACCATCGAGGCCGTGTCGATCGACGCGGTGGGCGCGTAACTTGCCCCGGCGATGGTGCTGCTCGACATGTGCGAGTACTTGTCGCCGCTGATGCTCGTCTTGACCCACAGGTCCTTCCCGATCAGCACGACGTCGCCGGTGAGGCCCAGGAAGGCCGGGATGGCGAAGCTCAGGTGACCCTGCTTGCCGCCGATGTCCACATCGGCCTCGAGGCTGGTCGACTTCAGGTCGATCGTGCCACCGGTCTGGGGCATCTTGAACGAGCCATCGAGCTTGAGCGACACGTGGAAGGTCTTGAGGCTGGTCGTTGCCGTCAGCCCCTGGGTGATGAT
>JBGQKH010000018.1:0-25356 GCA_041499395.1 Candidatus Limnocylindria bacterium | reverse complement strand
TTTTCCCGGTCATGATCCCGGTCTACGCCTTCTTCGGCGGGCCCGGCTGGCCACGCGCGCTCAGGATCGCGGCCTTCCTGCCGGCGGTGGGGATCGGCCTCTTCCTGGCGTTCCTGACCGGGCGCTTCGGCTAGGCCGATTCGCCCCGCGGCCGGCGGGTATAGGCCCAACCCGAGACGGCGACCACGGCGGCGACGGCGACGATGATCCCTGCCGCGATCATCAATGTCACCGGTGGGCCAGCCGACCCGGGCGGAATGCTTCCCGTTCCGAGCAGCTCATCGCCCGAGCAGGAGCCGGTCTGCGGATTCCCTCCCGGCACCGGAAGCGCGGCGTAGACGCGCCACCGCTCGCCGGGCAGGAAGGTGACGCCGCAAGCCCGCAGGTTGTTGGGCGTCGAGACAATGATCCGTTCGGCCGGACCGCCCGGCGTCCATTTCAGGATCCTCTCAACGGCAAAGGTCACGGCCAGCGGGTCGTTCGAGGTGTCCCTCCCGGCCACCGATGGCGTGATGGCGACGCTGAGCACCGTCCCCTCGAAGGCCAGGTCCGCGCCGTCGAGGGCGGCTCCGGAGGCGATGATGGCGCATTCGCAGGCGTAGGCACTGCCAGCGAAGGCCGAGCTCGCGAGCGCGGCCGCGAAGGCGATGGCCAGGAGCAGTCGGGGGAAGCGGGCGGCCATGGTGTCCGCGGGACGCGGGCCGGGAGCGATCGGTTCCATCGCCGCCCTATCATCGGTCCATGACCAACCTCGATACCGCACTGGCCTACCTCCACGAGCACGCCGACGAGCACCTCAAGGGCCTCGATGAGTTCCTGCGCATCCCGTCGGTGAGCGCCGATCCGGAGCGCAAGGCGGACGTCCGCCGCGCCGCGCACTGGATCGCCGACGAGCTGACCCGCATCGGCGCCGAGCACGCGGCGATCAATGAGACGAGCAGCCACCCGATCGTCACCGCCGACTGGCTCCATGCGGGACCCGATACCCCAACCGCGGTGGTCTATGCGCACTACGACGTCCAGCCGGTCGACCCGCTCGACGAGTGGGTCCGGCCGCCGTTCGAGCCGCGCTACGAGAACGACATCGTCTACGCACGCGGATCGGGCGACGACAAGAGCCAGGTCTTCATGCACATCAAGGCGGCCGAGGCATGGCTGCGTGGGGTGGGCAGCCTCCCTGTCAACCTGCGTTTCTTCTTCGAGGGGGACGAGGAACATGAGGCGGAGCCGTCCGAGACGTTCGTGAAGACGCACCCCGAGCTGCTGGCCGGCGACGTCTGCGTCGTCTCGGACTCCGACATGGAGGACGACGAGGGGACTCCCGCGATCACCTACGGGCTGCGCGGGATCGCCTACTGGGACGTCAAGGTCTTCGGGCCGTTCCAGGACGTGCATTCCGGGTCGTTCGGCGGCGGTGTAGAGAACCCCGCCAACGTCCTGGTCCGCCTGCTGGCGTCGCTGACCGATGGGCACGGTCACGTGACGGTGCCTGGCTTCTACGATCGGGTCCGCGACATTACCGCGGAGGAGCATGCCGCCTACGCGGCCCTGCCCTTCGATGCGGACGACTGGGCCGAGCGGATCAAGGTGACCGGACCGATGGACGGCGAGCCGGGCTACACCCTCCTGGAGCGCCTCTCCGCGAGGCCGACCTTCGACGTGAACGGGCTCTGGGGCGGCTACTCCGGCGAAGGCTCCAAGACGATCATCCCCGCCTACGCGGGAGCCAAGATCAGCACCCGCCTCGTCCCCGATCAGGACCACCGCGAGGTCGAGCAGCTGATGATCGACCACCTGCGGCGGATCGCGCCGCCGATGGTGCGCGTCGAGGTGAAGGCGATCCAGGGCGGACAGCCGCTCATCACCCCGCTCGACCATCCCGCCGTCAAAGTGGCGACGCGAGCCCTCGAGGCGGCCTTTGGCAAGGCACCCCTCTTCCATCGCTCCGGCGGCTCCATCCCGGTGGCCGCCGCGATGCAGAACCTGCTCAACCTGCCGAGCGTGATGGTCGGCTTCGCCTCGCCGAACGGGAACTTCCACGCGCCGAACGAGTGGATGCCGCTCGCCAACTACCGCGGCGGGCTGGATGCCCTGGTTCGACTCTGGGACGAGATGGGGAGCCTCACCGCCGCGGAGCTGCGCGGGGGATGAGCGCCAGCCCCGACGATCCCTGGTTGGCCCTCGGCGCGGCCAGCCGTCTTTGCGGCGTGGCGCCGGACACGCTGCGCCGCTGGGCGGACAGCGGCCGCGTCGAGAGCTTCGTGACGCCGGGCGGCCATCGCCGCTTCCTGCGCTCGGCCCTCGAGGCGATGATGAACGCCCCGCGCCGCCACCGGTACGGCGTGGAGCGGCTCACCGGCTCGGCCGGGACGATCTCAGGAGACGTCCACCGGCGGATGGCCCGCAGCGGGGCCGCGATGCCGCCATGGCAGGCGCGCCTGACGGCCGAGCAGCGCGCCGACTTCCGACGCTGGGGCCAGCGCACCTTCAACCTCGTCCTCGAGTACGTGGCCGCCGGCAAGCGCGCCGAGCGGACGCTGCTGCTCGGCGAGGCGGAGAAGATGGGGGCCCTCTACGGGGCCGAGGCCTCGAAGGCCGGCCTCTCCCTGGCCGAGGCGGTCGAGGCGTTCCTCTTCTACCGCACGCCCGTCCTCGAGGCGATCGCCTCGCACCTCCGGCGCCGCGCGGCCGAGCTCTCGGACCTCACCGCCGCGTACCGCGAGGCGACCGCGGCGATCGACGGAGTGCTTACGGCGCTGGTCGCGTCGTACCGGGAAGCTTGATCGGGCTACTCGACGATGAAGAGCTCGGTCGGGGTCGTGTTCAGGCGCTCACCCCCGGAATCGGTGCAGACCACGATGTCCTCGATCCGCGCGCCCCAGTGCCCGGCGATGTAGATCCCCGGCTCGATGCTGAAGGCGTTCCCCGCCACCAGCGGCTCGTCGTTGCCCTCGGCGATGTACGGCTCCTCGTGGACCTCCATCCCGATCCCGTGCCCGGTCCGATGCAGGATCCCCTCGCCGTAGCCCGCGTCCTCGATGATCCGCTGCGCCGTGCGGTCCACCTCGGCGGCCGGGACTCCGGGCGCGACTGCTTCGCACGCCGCCGCCTGGGCCAGCCGCAGCACCTCGTAGAGAGCCGCGAAGTCCGGGGGCGGCTCGCCGACGAAGGCGGTGCGAGTCGTATCGGAGCAGTAGCCGGCGCGGGTGCCGCCGATGTCGAGCACCACGGCGTCGCCGGCGGAGATCACCCGCGCCGTGGGCTCGTGGTGGGGGCTCGCCGCATTCGGCCCCGAGCCGACGATCGCGAACTCGGCCGTGTCGTGGCCGGCGGCCAGCAGCAGCTCGTTGATCCGGCGGCTTACCTCCGCCTCGCTGCGGCCGGAGAGGCGCTCGCTCGTGATTGCCCGCATCGCGGCGTCGGCCGCCGCTGCGACGGCCCGCAGCCGCTCCAGCTCCTCAGGACCCTTGACGCGGCGCACGGCTGCGATTGCCGGGCTCGCGTCGACCAGCTCGGCCGGTTCGAGCAGGGCCACGAAGCGGAGCACGAAGCGCGACCACATCTGGTCCTGGAGCCCCACCCGGAGGGCGCCCTCGAGGCGATCGCCGACGATGCGGAACGAGTCGTCCCCCTCGCGACAGGGAATGATCTCGAGGTCCGCCGCCAGGTGACCCAGGGAGTGCCGCGCCAGCGGCTCCTCGAGGCGCGGAACCACCAGGGCGGGGGTGCCATCGACCGGGAGGATGAGGCAGGTGAGCCGCTCGAGCACGGGCGCGCGGTAGCCAAGCAGGTACTCGTAGTCGGCCGACGGGGTCACAAGCAGGGCGCCGATCCCGCGTGCGGCAGCCTCGGCCGTGACGCGGCGGATGCGCTCCGCGTAGACCGCGTCAGCGAACCGGGGACCTGCCGCGGAGATGATGGCCATCGGCTCCAAGGTTACCCGATCGCCAGCGGCACCTCGAAGGCCTGGCCCCGGAAGATCCGCCACGCTCGCAGGGCGCTGGCCGGGTGTGCGTCGGGATGGGCGAGGCTGGCGATCAGGTAGAACGGATCGGGATACATCGCCGTGCGCCGGTCGGTCGCAGATGGGACCGCGGCCGAGCGCGTGTGCGAGTGGAAGATGGCGACCAGCTCCTCCCCCGCCTGCTCGATCGCGAAGGTGATGCGCACCAGGTCCTCGGGGTGCACGTTGTAGCGGAGCGGCGAGGCGTCGACGTTGCGCGCCGGGTGAAAGGCGGTGACGCGCGCCTCGGCGAGCGAGCCGGAGAGCAGGCCGCAGGCCTCGTTGGGCAGCTCCCCAAGCGCATGGGTGAACATCTGCTCCGCGATCCCGGTGGGGATCCGCAGCGGGTTCACGCCACGGCCGCGTCACCGCAGGCCGGGCAGGCCGGGTCGCGCGGGATCGTCACCTCGGTGAAGCCGGTGCGCAGCGCGTCGAAGATCAGGAGCCGCCCCACGAGCGTCTCTCCGACGCCGAGGACGAGCTTGAGCGCCTCGTTCGCCTGGATCATGCCGGCGATCCCGGGCAGGATGCCGAGCACCCCGACGACGTCGCAGTCGGGCGCCAGCTCATCGGGAGGCTGCGTGGGATGCATGCATCGGTAGCAGGGCCCGACGAATGGGACAAAGGTGGTCACCTGCCCCTCCCAGCGGTAGACGGAGCCATGGACCACCGGCTTGCGAAGGCGCACGGCCGCGTCGTTGAGCAGGTAGCGCGTCTCGAGGTTGTCGGTCCCGTCCACGATCACGTCGTAGCCGGTGATCAGGCGCTCGACGCTGTCAGCGGTGAGCCGCTCGCGATGCTCGACCACCCGTGTCTCGGGATTCAGCCCGTTGAGCGCCATGCGGGCACTCTCTGTCTTCGCCATCCCGACCCGGTCGGCGGCGTGGAGCACCTGGCGGTGGAGGTTGCTCTCCTCGACCACATCATCGTCGACCAGGCCGATGGTGCCGATCCCCGACGCCGCGAGGTAGAGCGCCGCCGGGGAGCCGAGCCCGCCGGCGCCGATGAGCAGCACCCGGGCGTCGAGGAGCCGGCGCTGTCCCACCGCCCCGATCTCGGGGAGCAGCAGCTGGCGGCTGTAGCGTCGCTGCTGGCCAGCGCTGAGCGGCTGGGTCGGCGCCTCCCAGGCTCCGCCCAGCTGGCGCCAGTCGACGAGCGAGGCGCGCATGCTGGCCACCTGGGTGTAGCCGTTCTGCAGGAGCCAGGCCGATGCCTTGAGCGATCGCGCGCCGACCCGGCAGTGGACCAGCAGCGGCGCGTCCCGATCGGGCGCAACCTCCGCGATGCGGGCCGGCAGCTGGCCCAGGGGCACGAGCGTGGCGCTCGGGATGTGGCCCTCGTTCCACTCCACCTGCTCGCGGACGTCGAGGATCCGCCAGCCGGCGGCGGCCAGCTCGAGCGCCTCGGCGGCGCTCACCTCTCGAAACGGAGTCGCGGGACGCAGGGTCAGCCGACGGCCTCGGCCTCGGCCGGCCAGGCCACCTCGCCGCCGCGAACGGCGCCCTGGAGCACCTTGTAGGCGAGGAGCGCGCACTTGAGCCGGGCCGGCCCGATCGGGACGCCGAGCTCGTCGAGGAGCTCCTTGGGGTCCATCGCCTTGACCTGGTCGAGCGTCTGGCCGCGCAGCCCATCGGTCAGGATCGAGGCCGATGCCTGGCTGATGGCGCAGCCGCGACCGTCGAAGGCGACGTCCGCGATCGCCGCGTGGGCGGGATCGAGGCGCAGGGTCATGCTCATCTCGTCGCCGCAGGTCGGGTTCGAATCGGCGAAGTGGAGGTCATGAGGGTCGAGGTGCCCCTTGTTATGGGGGTTCCGGTAGTGCTCGAGGATGAAGTCGCGGTACAGGTTGTCCATGCGTCGTCAGCCGGCGAAGAGCATCTGCGTGGCGCGCACCGCGGTGGCGAGCGCCTCGACGTCGTCGAGGTCGTTGTAGACGTAGAAGCTGGCGCGGGTGGTGGCCGGGATGTCGTAGCGGAGCATCACCGGCTGCGCACAGTGGTGGCCGGCGCGGACCGCGACGCCCTCGCTATCGAAGATGGTGGCGACATCGTGCGGGTGGATCCCGTCGAGCACGAAGCTGATCACGCCGGCGTGGATTGCCGGGTCATCGGGCCCGAAGCGGCGGACGCCGGGAATCTCGCCGAGCGCCGCCCAGGCGTGCTCGAACAGGTAGCGCTCGTGCTCGCGCACCTTCTCCATGCCCAGGTTCGTCAGGTAGTCGATCGCCGCTCCCAGGCCGATCGCCTCGACGATGGCCGGGGTCCCCGCCTCGAACTTGTAGGGGACCTCGTTCCACTCCGCCCCCTCCATCGTGACCCGGATGATCATGCTGCCGCCGGTCATGAAGGGCGGCATCGCGTCGAGCAGCTCGCGCCGCCCCCACAGGGCGCCGATCCCCGACGGCCCGAGCATCTTGTGCCCGGAGAGGGCCAGGAAGTCGCAGCCGATGGCGGCCACGTCGATCGGCATGTGGGGCGCGGCCTGCGCGGCGTCGACCAGGACCAGGGCGCCGGCGGCGTGGCCCATGGCCACGATCTCGGCGAGCGGGTTGATGGTGCCGAGCGCGTTGCTGACCGCCGCCACGGCGAGCAGCTTCGGGCCTTTCGCCAGCTTCGCCCGCAGGTCGTCGAGGTCGATGCGACCGTCATCGGTGATCGCCACGTAGTCGAGGGTTGCGCCGACCTCGCGGGTCAGCTGCTGCCACGGGACGATATTGGCGTGGTGCTCCATCTGGGTCGTCACCACGCGGTCACCGGCGTGGACATTCGTGCGGCCCCAGCTGAAGGCGACCAGGTTGATCGCCTCGGTCGCGTTGCGGACGAAGACGATCTCGCGCGGCGAAGGCGCGCCGATGAAGCGGGCGACCTTCGAGCGGGCCGCCTCGAAGCGCGCCGTGGCGTCCTCGGAGAGCTCGTAGATGCCGCGGTGGACGTTGGCGTAGTGGTGCGAGTAGGCGTCCGCCATCGTCTCGACCACGACCCGTGGCTTCGGCGAGGAGGCGGCCGCATCCAGGAAGGCGAGCCGCTTGCCGCTGCGCGTCGGGCCGTCGAAGACGGCGAAATCGGCCCGCAGGGCCGTGCCGGAGAACCCTCCGGGGGTCAGCGTGCCCAGGGCCGGCTCGACCGCCATCGCCCTAGTTTAGACGTGCTCGGCCACCGGCTCGGCGACCTCGTCACCGACGCCGGACGGCAGGCCCACCTGGTCCCGCACCCAGTCGTAGCCGTTCGCCTCCAGCTTGTGGCTCAGCTCCTCCCCGCCCGACATCACGATCCGCCCGTCGAGCAGGACGTGGACGAACTGCGGCTTCACGTAGTTGAGCATCCGCTGGTAGTGCGTGATCAGGAGCACCCCCATCTCCGGGGAGAGGGTCGCGTTGATCCCCTCCGCCACCGTTCGCAACGCGTCGATGTCGAGGCCGGAGTCGGTCTCGTCGAGGATCGCCATGGTCGGGTTGAGGACCGCCATCTGGAGCATCTCGAGGCGCTTCTTCTCCCCGCCCGAGAAGCCGTCGTTCACGTAGCGCGCGGCAACGGCGGGGTCCATCTGGAGGAGCGCCATCTTCTCCTCCATCAGCTTGCGAAACTTGGCGAGCGGAATGCCGGTGTACTTCGGCATGGCCCCGTCCGACGCGTCGGCGGCCGGCTGCTTGGGATGGTGCACCGCGTTGTAGATGTTGCGCAGGAAGCTCGCCACGGTCACGCCGGGGATGGCGCTGGGGTACTGGAAGGCGAGGAAGATCCCCTCGCGGGCCCGCTTGTCGGGGGCCAGCTTGACGATGCTCTGGCCGCGCCAGGTGATGGAGCCGGCGGTGACCCGATAGTCGGGGTGCCCCATCAGCGTGAACGCCAGGCTCGTCTTGCCCGAGCCGTTCGGTCCCATGAGGGCGTGCACCTCGCCGGCCTTCACGGTCAGCGACAGGCCCTTGAGGATCTTCTTCTCCCCGATGCTCACCTCGAGGTCGCGGATCACCAGTTCGTCGGTCATGCGGTTCTGTGGTGTCCTCTTCAGCTGGGCGTCGCGGCGGGCGGCGCGGCGTTCTTGGCGTGGGCGGCGGCGACGCGGCGCCGCGTGGCGGGCGGGTAGGGCGGGCCGCCGGGCCCGGCGGCCACCACGGCCCGGGTGGTCGCGGCGAGCATGCCGCTGAGCGAGTCGTGGAGCCGCTCGAAGACCTCGTGGACGCTGCAGTCCTGGGGCCGGACGCAGACCTCGAGGTTGTCCGGTCCCGCGCACGGCATCTCCAGGATCGGGCCGTCGAGCGCCCGGACCGCGTCCACCAGGTTGATCTGATCGGCGGGGCGGGCGAGGCGATAGCCGCCGGAGTGGCCGCGCGTGGCGGTCACGATCCCGGCGCGCCGCAGCGCCCCGACCAGCTGCTCGATGTAGGCGTGCGGCAGCTTGTCGGCCTTCGCGATGCCGGCCAGCGAGGTGGGCCGATCCCCCTCCGCGTGCGCCAGCGCCACGAGGACACGAATCCCGTACTCGGCGCGCGTCGAGAGCTTCATGAGAGGTCCACCACGACCTCGTCCCCCTCGAGGTGCACCGGGAACGCCTTCACCGGGATCACCGGCGGGAGGGCGAGCACGCGCCCCGTGAAGAGGTCGAACCGGCCGCCATGGCGCGGGCACTCCACTGCGTTGCCATCCAGCTCGCCGTCGCCGAGGTCGCCCTCATCGTGCGTGCAGACATCCTCGATGGCGCCCCAGCGCCCGTCGAGCGTCTGCCCGACGCAGAGCGAGCGCCCGGCCACGACCACCGTGACCACGGTCCCGGGCGCCACCTGGTCAGCGCGCAGGCCGGCCGCGAAGCCGGTCGTCATGCCGCCACCTCGTCGGTCTCGCCGATGCGCGGGGCGAGGGCGTGCAGGATCCGCGCCTTGATCGGCTCGGAGTCGATCTGGGCCACCACCCGCTCGAAGAAGCCCCGCACGATCATCCGCTCGGCGGCGTCCTCCGACATCCCGCGGCTCATGGCGTAGAACCGCACGATCGGGTCGATCGCCCCGGCCGTGGCGCCGTGGCCGCAGCGCAGGATGTCGTTCGTCTCGATCTCGAGCACCGGGATCGGCTCAGCACCGGCCTTGGGCGAGAGGAGCAGGTTGCGGCACTCCTGGTAGGAGCTGGTCTGCTTCGCCTCGGGGCGCACGCGGGTAACGCCATAGAAGGCGGCCCGCGACTCGCCGTAGAGCGCTGACAGGTAGAGCAGGTCCGAGGTGGTGTGGCTGCCGAGCAGGTCCTGGCAGCTGTTGAAGTCGACCCGCTGCGCATCTCCCGCGGCGAGCAGGCCGAGCAGCCGGCTGGTGCCCCCCTTGCCGGTCATCCGCACGTCCATCCCGACCTTGCTGATGGCGGCGCCGATCTCCGCGTTGAGGGTGGTGACGTTGGCGTCCTGCCCCACCTCGACCCGCTGCGCCCCGATGCGCCAGGCACCATCGCCGAGTCGCTGCAGGTTCGCGTAGCGCAGCCGCGCCCCGTAGCCGACCTGGATGTCGGCGGTGCCGCCGAACCAGACCGCGCCCCCGTCCGGCGAGGAGATCTCCTCGAGCAGCGTGGCCGATGCGTCCTGCTCCAGCACCACGAGGGTGTGCGGCAGGTAGGTGTAGTCGCCGCCCGGGAGGGCGGTCCGCGCCACCAGCACGTCATCGACGGCTACGCCGGCGGGCACGTAGAGGAAGGTGCCGCCCGTCCACGCGGCGAGCGATCGGCCCCAGAACGGCTGCTGCGCCGGCAGCGTGTCGCTGCGGCCGAGGCGCGAGCGCAGGAGCTCGCCGTGCTCGCGCACGGCCGTCGCCAGGTCGCTGAAGATCACGCCCCGGGCGGCCAGCTGCGGATCGAGGTCGTAGGCAGCTGGCGGCGGATCGAGCAGCAGCTCACCGTCGCGCGGCAGGTCGGTGAGCGAGGTGCGCTTCCACTCCTCTTGCTCCGGCGTGGGCCAGGGGCTGGCCTCGACGCCGCGTAGCCAGCCGGCGCGGAGGTCGCGCAGCCAGCCGGGCTCGTCGGCTGCGGGAGGGAGCTGCAGCGCGCTCGGGGCCTCGACCGTCATCGGACTAGCCGACCGCGCCTTCCATCTGGAGCTGGATGAGCCGGTTCATCTCGACCGCGTACTCCATGGGCAGCTCCTTGACGATCGGCTCGATGAAGCCGTTCACGATCATGGCGCTCGCCTCGGCCTCGTTCATGCCGCGGCTCATGAGGTAGAAGAGCTGCTCGGAGCCGACCTTCGAGACGGTCGCCTCGTGCCCGATCGTCACGTCCTCCTCGTCGATCTCCATGTAGGGGTAGGTGTCCGAGCGCGCCTCGTCGGAGAGGATCAGGGCGTCGCAGCGCACCGTCGACTTTGCCCCGTGGCAGCCGGGGTAGACCTTGATCAGGCCGCGGTAGCTGGTGCGGCCGGTCCCCTGGCTGATCGACTTGGAGGTGATCAGGCTGGTCGTGTTGGGCGCGGCGTGGATCACCTTGCCGCCGGCGTCCTGGTGCTGGTCGCTCCCGGCGAAGGCGATGCTCAGCACCTCGCCGTGCGCTCGCTCGCCGAGGAGGTAGATCGAGGGGTACTTCATCGTCAGGTGCGAGCCGAGGTTGCCGTCGACCCACTCCATCACCGCGTCCTCGTAGGCGACGGCGCGCTTGGTCACGAGGTTGTAGACGTTATGGCTCCAGTTCTGGATCGTGGTGTAGCGGACGCGGGCGCCCTTCTTGACGATGATCTCGACGACCGCGGAGTGCAGGCTGGCGGTCGTGTACGCGGGTGCCGTGCAGCCCTCGACGTAGTGAACGCTGCTCCCCTCGTCGGCGATGATCAGGGTCCGCTCGAACTGGCCCATGTTCTCGGTGTTGATCCGGAAGTAGGCCTGCAGCGGGAGCTCGACGTGCACCCCCTTGGGCACGTAGATGAAGCTGCCACCGCTCCAGACCGCGGTGTTGAGCGCGGCCAGCTTGTTGTCGTTCGCCGGGATGACCGTGCCGAAGTACTCCTTGAAGATCTCGGGATACTTGACCAGCGCCTCATCGGTGCCCAGGAAGATGACGCCCAGCTTCTCGAGGTCGGCGCGGATGTTGTGGTAGACGACCTCGGAGTCGTACTGCCCGCCGACCCCGGCGAGGTACTTCTTCTCCGCCTCGGGGATCCCCAGCCGATCGTAGGTACGCCGGATGTAGTCGGGCACGTCGTCCCAGGACTGGACCGCCTTATCCGTGGCGGTGACGTAGTAGAAGATGTCCTGGAAGTCGATCTGGGTCATGTCGCCGCCCCAGGTCGGCATCGGGCGGGACTCGAAGTGGCGGTAGGCCTTGAGGCGCAGGTCGGTCATCCACTGCGGCTCGCCCTTGATGCGGCTGATCTCCTCGACCACCTCGCGCGAGAGCCCCTTCTTCATGACGTGAAGGGACTTCATCTCGGGGTCGTTCCAGCCGTACTTGTAGCCGCCGGGGACCTTGTCGACGGCCGGGTTCGGGAGTGCCATGCGTCTCCTGGTTTTCGAATCCCGACTCAGACAGTCGGTGTTAGGCCGATGATGCCCGATCGGACCCGATCGGTCAACCGGCGGCGGCCTCGATCTCCCTCCGCAGCTGACGCGGGGTGAGCTGCTCCGAGAGGAGCCGGGTCAGCCCGTGGGCCCCTCCCTGGGCCTCGAGCCACTCGGCGACGATGCGCGGCCCGACCAGCCGCCGGAACGGGCGCGCGGCGCCGCGCTCGGTCGCGAGCTCGGCCATCCCGGCGTCGAGCGCCTCCCCGCCGATCAGGGCCGTGTCGGCGAGCCACGATCTGACCTCCGTGGTCGGCACGCCCTCGTGCCAGGCCATCAGCGCCGCGTTGCCGCTCGCGCGGCCCAGCTGGACGCGTGCCCGCGCGACCGTCAGCTCCCGATCGACGGCCTCGTCCGGGATGTCGAGGCCCAGGTCCCGCAGGAGGTGGCGCAGGACGCCGCTCAGCTCCTGGTCGTCGAGGACGAGGCCACGGCCCAGCTCCGCGATCGCCTCCGAGATCGCCTCGGCGGGCGTGAAGCGGCACATGACCATCGCCTCGCCGAGGGTGCGCTCCCGGACAAGCAGCGCCTCCTTGGAGGCGCGCTCGGCATGGTGGCCCGGATACGCCTCGTGACCGGCGAGATGGACCAGCCGCTCGATCGTCAGCGGCGCACGCGCGTCGATGCCGATTCGGGTCTGCATTCCGCCGAGGTAGACGGCCGAGTCGCGCTCCTGCCGCGCCACGATCTCAACCGATTCGCCCTCGGGCAGCCAGATGTCGCGGATCGTCCGCTGGTGCAGCGCATTCGTCATGCGCTGCACAGCCCGCATCGCGACCTCCGGAGGGATGGAGACACTTCGATCATGCGAGGCGAGGCGAGCTGCGAGCGTCCTCCCGGGAGGCAGGACCTCGATCAGATGGCGTCGCGCGGAGTCGAAGGTGGCCGCCGGCTCGGCCTCGGCGGCGATCCCGTAGAGCTCCTCCACGAGGTCGATGAAGCCGATCTCCTCTCCCGCCACGAGGCGCGCCGACGCGGCAAGGGCGGAGAGCTGGTCGGCGAGCCAGGCGCCGCGGCGTTCGTCCGCCTCGCTCCCCCCGAGCCGCTCGGCCGCCTCGGCCTTGAGGGCGAGCGCCTCCAGGTGGAGCTCCTCGGCCGGGGTCGGGGCCTCGCCCGCCACCGCCTCGGCAAGCTCTGCCGGCCCGAGGTACGAGCTGACGAGATCGGGCAGGTGGTGGCCGAGCCTGAGGACCAGGAGCAGGTATCGGCGCCCGATCTCGTCCATCGGCTCATGCTAGTCCGCGTTGACATGCGGGTCCCGGCTGGGTACCGTCCGAACGACAGCCACCGCACGCAGAAGAGAGGAGCCGACCCGATGACGACCGCCATCGTCGCGCGCGCCCGTCTGCATGGGACCGCCCCGCGGTCCTGATCGCTCGCCGGGCGCGCTCCACCGCCCACCCTCGACCCTTCTCAGTGGAGATCGACCCTTGCACCTGACCCTGCTGCCTCCCGTCGCGCCCGCGACGGAGGAGGCCCTGCCGATCGGGATCGTGCTGCGCGCCCGAAGCGGCTTCTACACGGTCCGCCTCGACGACGGGGCGCAGGTGGAATGCCGCCTCCGCGGCCGCGTCAAGCAGGAGCGGGGCGACTCCGCCCTGGTCGTGATCGGCGACCGTGTGAGGGTCGCGCCCACCGGCGACGGCGACGCCATGATCGAGTCGGTCGAGCCGCGACGCAGTCGCTTCTCGCGGCGCCAGCCGGGCCCCCGCGGCGCCTGGAAGGAGGACATGATCGTCGCGAACCTCGACCAGGTCCTCGTCGTCTTCGCGTGCGCCGACCCGATGCCGCACCTGCGCATGGTCGACCGCTTCCTGGTGGTCGCCGAGCACAACGAGGTGGAGGCGGTGCTCGTCGCGAACAAGGTCGACCTGGTCGGGCTGCCTGCCGCGCGAGGGACCTTCGCCGGCTACGAGGCGATCGGGTACCCGGTCCACTACGTCTCGGCCCGCGAGGGGATCGGCCTCGAGGACCTCGACGACCGATTGGTCGGCCGCATGAGCGTCGTGACCGGACCCTCCGGGGTCGGCAAGTCGACGCTGCTGAACGCGATCCAGCCGGGGCTGCGCATCGAGACCGGCGCGGTGAGCGAGGCGGTCCACAAGGGGCGCCACACGACGACCGCGGCCGAGCTGCATCCGCTCACCGCCCCTGGCGGCGGCTACGTGGCCGATACCCCCGGGCTTCGTGAGCTGGGCCTCTGGCACGTGCCCCCCGACGAGCTGGCGTGGTGCTTCCCCGAGATGCGACCGCTGCTCGGGGGCTGCGGCTTCAACGACTGCCGTCACCTCGCCGAGCCGCGCTGCGCCGTTCGTGCCGCAGTGGCGGCGGGATCGGTCAGCGAGGCGCGCTATGACTCCTTCCGGCGCCTGCTGCTGAACGAGGACTGACGCAGGCAGCCGTATGATGGCCGCCCATGGAGATCGCGCCCGGCGTCCACGCGGTCCGGTTGCTGAGCGTCTTCGCCTTCCTGATCCCCGAGCCGCGAATGACGCTGATCGATACCGGGCTGATCGGCTCCGGGCGGAGCGTCCGTCGCTACGTGAAGAGGATCGGGCGCTCGATGGACGAGCTGGACCAGATCATCTGCACGCACGCGCATCCCGACCACATTGGCGCCGTGCGCGAGCTCGCGGCGGAACGCGAGGTCGAGGTGCTGATGCACCCCGCCGACCTGTCCGGGCTGAGCGTCCGGCTGCGCGACGCCGTCACGAACCGGAACCGGGGGCAGCTGCTCGCCTACCTGACCCGCCATCCCGGCGACGCCACGCCGATCGAGGATGGCCAGCTGCTCCCCATGCTCGGCGGCCTGCAGGTCATCCATACCCCCGGCCACACGCCGGGCAGCATCTGCCTCTACGCAGGGCAGCAGAAGCTGCTCTTCGTGGGGGACGCGCTCCAGGTGATCCGCGGCCGGGTCACCTTCGCCAGCTCCGTCTTCAGCGAGGACCTCCCGCTCGCGAAGGCGAGCGTTGGACGCCTGGCCGCGCTCGACGTGGAGACGATCGCATTCAGCCACTACCCGCCCTGGCGAGAGGGAGCCAACGAGGTGCTGCGGCAGCTTGCGGCACGGGCGTAGCGCCCGATCGGCGTCCAAGCAGCCTCTAGGCAGCCGGCTGCCGCCGACGTACCGTACCAGCGGAGGAGGCACCCATGGCAACCGCCGCGCCGCCGCGCCCGAGCCCACCCGACGCGCCGGACCCGGCCATGGCCGCGGACGACCGCTCAACCCACGCCGGGACCACGCTCGTCGACCTGCTCCGCGCGGCGGCGGATCGCTACGCCTCCCGGCCTGCGCTCCTCATCAAGCCCGGCTTCCGCACGCGGACCTGGACCTACGCCGACCTCCTCGACCTCGCCCCGCGCGTCGCCCGAGTGCTCGCCGACCAGGGGCTCGAGCGCGGCGACCGGATCCTGATCTGGGGCGTCAACCGGCCGGAATGGGCGCTCGGCTTCCTTGGAGCGCTGTTTGCGGGCATCGTGCTGGTCCCGCTCGACGTGCGCAGCGCCCCCGACTTCGTGGCCAAGATCGCCCGGCGCACGCGTGCCAGGCTGGTGCTGGCCTCGACCCAGACGGCGCCGCTCGCCGCGGAACTGGGGCTCCCAGTGCTGCTCATCGAGTCGCTCCCGGATCGCGCGCGCGACGCGACGCCGCTCCCCACCCCGCCGATCGCCCCGAGCGACCTGGTCGAGGTGGTCTTCACCTCCGGCACCACCGGCGAGCCGAAGGGGGCGATGCTGACCCATGCCAACCTCGTCGCCAACGCCACTGCCCTGCGCGAGGTCTTTCCCTTCCAGGACGACGAACGGCTCCTCTCGATCCTGCCCCTCTCCCACATGTTCGAGCAGACCTGTGGCCTGCTCGCCCCATTCGTGGCGGGCGCCTCGATCGTCTACCCGGTGAGCCGCCAGCCGGCCGTCCTGATGCGCACCTTCCGCGAGTTCCGCGTGACGATGCTGCTCGTCGTCCCGGCCGGCCTCAAGCTGCTCGACTCAGCGATCGCGCGGAAGGTCGAGTCATCGGGCAAGTTGGCGAGCTTCGCGCGGCTGCACCGAATCGCGCCGCGCCTGCCGCGCTTCCTGAAGCGCCTCATCTTCCGTCCGGTCATCGCCCAGTTCGGCGGCCGCTTCCGGACCCTCGCCGTCGGCGCATCGGCACTGGACGAGGATCTCGCCAACCGCTGGGCCCACATGGGCTTCGACGTTCTCCAGGGCTATGGCGCCACGGAGCTGTCGCCGGTTGTCACGTTCACGCGCCCGTCGCGCAACCGGATCGGGACGGTTGGCGAGCCGATCCCCGGCGTCGAGATCCGGATCGCCGAGGACGGCGAGGTGCAGGCGCGCGGCGCGAACGTCTTCGCCGGGTATTGGGAGGACGCCGAGGCGACCGCCGCCGCGATCGACGCCGAGGGCTTCTATCACACCGGGGACATCGGCCAGGTCGACGCCGACGGCTTCCTCACCCTGCGCGGCCGCAAGAAGGACATGCTGGCCATGCCCGACGGGACGAAGGTCTACCCCGAGGACATCGAGGCGGTGCTGGCGCGTGACGCACGGCTGCGCGACGCCACAGTGGTGGGCTGGCAGCCACCCCGCGGCGAGCTGCGTGTCCAGGCGGTGCTGCTGATCGACGATCCATCCGAGGCCGATGCAGTCGTGCGCGACGCCAACGCGCAACTCGGCGCACACCAGCAGATCCGCGGCGTGACCCTCTGGCCCGACGAGGATTTCCCACGGACCCACACCCTGAAGGTCAAGAAGCGGCTGATCCTCGACCGATTGACCGAGCTCGAGCGCGAGGGCGAGCCCGCCGCGACCCAGGGCGCGGCGCACGCGGGTCCGCCCGCCACGGCTTCCGGGATCGCCGCGCTCGTGGCATCGGTCGCCAACCTGCCGGTCACATCGGTCCAGCCCACCTCATCCCTGTCGAGCGACCTGAACATGGACTCGCTGGCGCGGGTCGAGCTGCTCAGCGTGATCGAGGAGGAGCTGGGCACCTACATCGACGACGCGGACCTCGACCCCGAGGCGACCGTCGCGCAGCTGGAAGCGATGGTCGAGGCGGGGAAGGAGGCGAAGCACGACTCGGGGATCTACGGCTGGCCGCTGAACCCCCTCGTGCGGGCCACCGCAATCGGCCTCCAGCCACTCCTGATCGCCTGGTTCTTCCTGATCTACCGGGTGAAGGTGACCGGCCTGGCCCGGATCCGGGACTTGCGCGAGCCGGCCCTCTTCACGCCGAACCACGCGCTCCACAACGACGTGGGGATCATGCTCACCCACTTCCCGCTCGGCGTGCGCTGGCACCTCTCCGCGGCCGCCGCGGCCGATGACATCTTCGGCAACCCGTTGCGCGGGTTCTTCGCGGCGTTCATCGGCAATGCCTTCCCGCTCGCGCGCGAGGGGGCGATTCGCCGCTCGCTCGAGCTGCTCGGGGCGCGCCTCGATCGCGGGTTCCACATCCTGATCTTCCCGGAGGGGCGGCTGACCGTCGGCGGCCCGACGCAGCCCTTCAAGTCGGGGACGGGGCTGATCGCGGTCGAGGGCGCAACCCCCGTGGTTCCGATGCGCCTGAAGGCGACCCGCTACTCCCGCTTCGACGCGCAGATTCCGAACGGCGCGCCGAGGTCCTGGCGCGGTGAGGTCGAGCTGGTCTTCGGCGACCCGATCCACTTCGCGTGGGACACCGACCATGCGGTCGCGACGGAGCGACTCGAGGCCGCGGTCGCCGCGCTGTGACGCCTTCGCAAAGGGACGCTCAAGGTTCTATGCTCCGCTCCCTGATCGCCTGAGGAGGAGCCGGTGGCCCGCGACGAGAAGCTCGACCTGCTGCACGGCGTCCCGCTCTTTGGCGGCCTGGATCGGCGCCAGCTGGAGCGGCTCGGGATGCTCACCGAGGAGGTCGACGTCCCGGCCGGGAAGGTGCTGATCCGCCAGGGGGAGCACGGCGACGACCTCATGCTCATCGTCTCGGGCGGAGTGGGGGTGGATCGCAACGGCAAGACGATCAACCACCTTGGCGCGGGCGACTTCTTTGGCGAGATCGCGGTGATCGCGGGGGGGCCACGCACCGCGACCGTCACCACCGAGGAGCCGACGCGGCTGCTGGTGGTCAACCACCGGGACCTCCACGCGCTCATGGAGGAGTTCCCCGACGTGGCGGTACAGGTGCTGATGACCCTCGCACACCGGATCCGGGCCCTCGAGTCGGACGCCCTCAACTGACCGACTCGCGGCACGGCCCTATGCTTCTCCGAATGTTGCGAGGAGCGAGGGGCAGGACCACCCTGCTTGGGATCGGCCTGCTGCTCGCCGCCTGCCAGACCACGCCCAGCCCTTCCGCCTCGGCCGGGCTCAGCGTGGCTCCCTTCGTGGGGATGACCTACCCTGCCGATGCGCCCGCCGACTGCGCCTACGGCGGCGAGATCGCCCAGATCAAGGCGGTCGACCGGCTCACCGTCGAGTTCTCGCTCTGCCGCCCCGACCCGGCCTTCCTCTCGAAGATCGCGCGCGCCAACAACGAGATCCAGGACAGCGACTGGCTCGCGAAGTACGGCGGGAACCAGAGCATCCAGGCCAAGGCCAACGGCACCGGTCCCTACATGGTCACCGCCGGGCTCCCCGGAACCGGCACGCAGATCACCCTGGGCCGATTCGATGGCTACTGGGGGACCAAGGCGAAGACGTCAGCGGTTGTCGTGCAGTGGAACGCAGATCCTGCCGCCCGCATGGACGCCTTGCAGAAAGCGGCCGTGGACGGTGCCGACAATCCCACCTTTGCTCCGATCGCCACGATCCAGCCGGCGCAGCGGCTACCGCGCGAGGAGCTCAGTACGCTCTACATCGGGCTGTCGGACACCTACCAGCCCTTCGACAGCCAAAAGATCCGCCAGGCGCTCGCGATGGGGATCGACCGCCAGCAGATCGTGACCGACCTCCTGTCGCCCGGTTCGGCCGTGGCGGACTACTTCACCCCGTGCGCCATCGAGTTCGGGTGCGTCGGGGACCGCTGGTACGACCACGACGTCGTCACCGCAAGAACGCTCCTGGCGAAGCCCCCCTTCCCAGGTGCGCTCTTCACGCACATCTACTACTCCGACACCGCGGCCTGCGGGCTGCCCGACCCGAGCCTCGTCGCCCAGGAGCTCAAGACGCAGCTGACCAACGACCTCGGATTCAACGCCGACCTCCAGCCGCTCGCCGCCGCGACCTTCGCGAAGAACATGGCGGCGGGCCTGCTCGACGGCCTCTACGTGATGGAGTGGTGCCCCGACACGGCCGATCCCTCCGGCTTCCTGGACGGCCCGTTCAGTAACCGCGCCAACCCACAGTTCGGCACCCTTGATCCATCGATCACCGCAGCACTCACCGCGGGCGACCGCACCGCCGACCCGACTGCGCGGCGAGCCGCCTACCAGGCGGCGAACAATGCGATCCGCGACCAGGTGCCGATGATCCCGATCGCGCACGGCACCTCCGCCACGGCCTGGAAAGCCGACGTTACGGGCGCCGTCTCGTCGCCGCTCGACGACGAGCAGTTCACGGCGATCGACCCGGGTGGCCGTACACAGCTGGCCTGGATGCAGGCCACGTCGCCGAGCACCTTCTACTGCGCCGACGCGACTGATGGCGACTCCCAGCGCGTCTGCCAGAACGTGTTCGAGTCGCTCTACGGATTCAAGCCAGGCACGGTGCAGGTGACCCCTTCGCTTGCCGAGTCGTGTGCGCCGAACCGGCAGCTCACGGTCTGGACCTGCCACCTGCGGACCGGCGTGACCTTCCACGATGGGGCGAGCCTGGACGCCAACGACGTCGTTGCGTCGTTCGCCGCGCAATGGGACTACAAGCAGCCGATGCACGCGGGTCGCACGGCGCCCTTTGCCGCGTGGGGCACCGAATTCGGCCCCTTCCTGAACGCGCCGACGGCACCCTGAGCACCAGATGACCAGCAACGGACCTGGCGGCAGCCAACACAGCATCATCAGGCCGTGGTCGTTGCGGCGAGACGTCGAGTGAAAGGACGAACGCACATGACCGATCCGAAACCATCCAAGAAGCGAAGCAGTTCGGCGAGGACGTCCGGTAACGTCTTGAGCGACGAAGAGCGCGCCGCGATGCAGGAGACTATCCGGGAACGCAGGAGGGCGGCGCAACGCAGCCCCGAGGAGCAGCGCGCCGCGGGCGAGGCCGACGTGCGGGCCAAGATCGCCGAGATGGCCGAGGACGATCGGGCGATCGCGGCGCGTATCCACGAGCTCGTCCTCGCGGCCGCGCCGGGCCTCGTGCCTCGGACGTTCTACGGGATGCCAGCCTACGCCAAGGACGGCAAGGTGATCTGCTTCTTCCAGGCGAAGTCGAAGTTCAAGGTGCGCTACTCGACCTTTGGCTTCCAGCCCGACGCGCGGCTCGATCAGGAGGAGATGTGGCCGACCGCTTTCGCCGTGAAGAGCCTGACGGCGGCGGGCGAGAAGCGGATCGCCGAGCTCGTCAAGAAGGCCGCGAGGTAAGGCAATCGAGCCCTACGCCAAGCTGACGAGTTCGGACGATCGGCTGGGGTATGCGAAACGGCCAGGCTCGACTAGGATGAATGCTTCGACCCGAACGGTCGACCGCACCCTGAGGAGATGCCATGGACGTTGAGCAGACCCTCGCAGCGGCCCCACTCCTGGCCGACCTTGATAAGAAGATCATCAAGCGACTCGTCGACGCGGGCACTCGTCGCGTTTATGCGCCCGGAGAGTGGATCATCAAGCAGGATGCCCCTGCGGTGGCCCTCTACGTGATGCTCCGCGGCCATGCACGAGCTGAGAAGGACGGCGAGCATGACCCGACACCAGGCGAGCTGCATGCCGGCGACTTCTTCGGCGAACTCGCGCTGATCGAGAACCACGCGCGGACGGCGAGTGTCGTGGCGGTCGAGGAGACCGAGTGCATCCTGTTCCCGGCCTGGGTGTTCGTGCCATTGCTCGAGGAGCACCCCCAGATGGCGGTGCCGATCATGAACGCGCTGATCAAACGCCTGCACCGACGCGAGCACAAGCGGAGCTGAATGGTTCAGGCCGAGGCGATTGCCCTCGGCGCGGGCTTACCGGCCTTCGCCATGGCCGCTCGGCTGCGTGGGCGCCGGCCGCCTGGGATTGTCGGCAATGGCTGCCAGGACGGCCTTCATCTCGAAGGGCGCCAGGCCCGGATGCTTCGACATGATCAGTGCCACCATGCCTGCGACGTGCGGTGCGGCGAAGCTGTTGCCGGTCGCGACGGTCGACCCGCCGTCCTTCCAGGCGATCGGCACGTCGACCCCCCACGCCCCGAACTCGACTGGCGGCGCGGGATTGTAGTAGAGGCGCATCGGGTCCGGTTCGCCGTGTGCGGCCACTGAGAAGACCGATGAGAAGAGCGACGGGTAGCTCGCCGCCGGCACGTTGTTGGCCGCGCTGACGAGTGCCACACCCCTGAAATAGGCACGATCCACCAGGTCGTGGAAGACTGGAAAGAGCGCCTCGCTCTTCGACGACAGGCTCATGTTGAGCACATTGATGCCCTGGTCGATGGCCCACTCCAGCCCGGCGGCGAAAGCGGTGCCCTTCCCGCGGAGATCTGCGCCCAGAACCCGGATCGAGACCAACTCGACGTCGGGCGCGAGCCCCAGAATGATCCCGCCACACGCGGTTGCGTGGCCATAGAGGTCTCCGCTGTCGTCGGGGACGATATGGGGATCTCCGTCGACGAGCTCCACCGCGACGCTCTGCACAACCCGTCCGGCAAGGCGCGGATGATTGGTCTCGAGCCCGCTGTCAACGATGCCCACGCGCACGCCTGCGCCGGTGGAGCCCCCCCATGCCCATTCTCGCGAGATGCCTCGCAGGCGCATGCGGCGAACGAGGCCAGCGATGTTGGTGAAGGGCTCCGACCACGCCGGGAGGTCGAGGCCACTCACGCTCGTCGACGCGCTCCCTTTGCGTGTCGCGCCACCACCTCGAGGATATCGCCCACAAGCGTGAGATCGCGCTCACCGAGGCCGCGCAGCGAAGCCACGTGGTCGACCAACCGCCAGAACGGTGCCTCCGGATGGTCGTCGATCCCGCGCGTGACCTCCGAGACCAGGGCTTCGACCTGCGCATCGGTCATGGTTCCGCCCGTGATCTGCCGAAGAACCCCCTCCAGCAGGCGCCCGGTGTCGCGTTGCACGCGAGTGGCAGTAATGGCGGTGGTCGCCTGGCTGGCGAAAATGGCAAGGAGCTCCATGTCCCGCAACGAGAAGCTCGGCGAGCCGCGCTTGTCGAGGACCTGGAGCACCCCCACCGATCCCTCATCGTCCAGGAGGGGAACCGCCGCCAACGAGCGCGGGACATACCCCGTGCGCTCGGCAGCCTCGAGGTCCCAGCGCGGATCAGACGCGACATCGCTCAATGCCAGCGCCTGGCCAGTGGAGAAGACGAACCCGGCGATCCCTTCCGTGGGCTTGATGTGGAGGCCGACCGCGCCGGCACCTTGGGCGCCGGCGGCGACTCGAAACTCCAGCCGGTCCGGATCCGTCTCGAACAAGGCGATCGAGGACGCCTCTGCGTCGAACAGGCTGGCGGTGGCCTCAACGATCGATTGCAGGAGGCGTTGCTCAACGTCTCCCTGCAAGCCGCGCGCAACAGAAGACCGCCGCCCCACCGCCCTGAGGGCGGTGAGTGCGGCGGTCAGATCGTCGTTGGTAGCCACATCAAGCGTGGCTGACCCGGTTGCTACACCTTGGCCTTGTGGCCCTCGGTGTCGTCCTCGTCCGTGGCCAACTTCGTGCGGTGGCCCTCGGTGTCGTCCTCGTCCGTGGCCAACTTCGCGCGGTGGCCCTCGGTGTCCTCGTCCGTGGCCAACTTCGCGCGGTGGCCCTCAGTGTCCTTGGGATCGTTCTGGTCTGACATTCCGATGAACCTCTCTCGTTCGTTCGTTGATCGCGCCCATCTGAATTGCGAGCGTCGTTGATCCGAACGATACGTCCCAGCCCCGCGAGTGAGAAGCCCCTTCCCGACGTGTTTCGTGTCGATCTGCCGACAATGGGGCTCATCGCTCAGCTCGTTCCGCGAGGGCGTCGAGATCGTGGATGACGAGCGTGTCGTGCTCGATAAGCACCAGCCCGTCCTCAACCAGGCGGCTGAGCAGCTTGTTCACGCTCTGCCGAGTGCCACCGATCATGGCGGCCAGATCGGACTGCGTGAACGGCCAATCGAGACGCACTTCGCCGCTGGCACTGGGATCGCGGTCACGGGCCAGACGCGCCAGGCGCATGGCGAGCCGTCCGGCGAGGTCCAGGAAATGGAGCTCCTCGACCTGGCCGGTGAGCCGGCGCAGCTCGGCGGCCAATCCTGAAAGGAGGGCCATCCGCAGCCCACGGTCCGTGTCGAGCAGCTGCTGAAACGGCGGGCGGGCAAGGCTCATTGTCTCAACCGGCTCCACGGCGGTGGCCGTCGCGGAGTGCGGCGCGAGATCGAGCAGCGCAAGCTCGCCAAAGAAGTCACCTGGGCGAAGCGTGGCGATGATCGCCTCGTCGCCCTCCGGCGATGGCAGGACGATCTTCACCGCTCCTGTGGCTACAACGTGGAGCGAATCGCCTGGATCGCCCTGGTGGAAGATGACTTCGTTGCGTCCGAATCGGCGCCGCACCATGGCTCGTGCCAGAACGTGCAGTCCCATAGAGTCGACATGCGCGAAGAGAGCGCATTGCTGCAGGCTGTTGACTGCGAATTCCTCGTCGGGCACGTCGATCCTCGATCTTGCCCATTGGGCTGGTACCCGCACGATGCAGCGCGCGTTAGCGCCGTGTCAATCAAAAGGACTCGGGGATGCGTTTTGGAAGCGGCAGTTTAGACAGGGAGTCATCGTCGGCGCAGAACTTGACGCCCTCCGCCTTCTGGACGCCGCAGTTCGCGCAGGGAGTCATGGACCGTGCCATTGACACGCGGCCAGCCTACTCCGGTGCACAGGGATGCAATAGTGATGCGCCACTCAGCCGCGCATAAGGGACCGAGGACCGCCGACTTGCCTCACCTGGCAATCGATCGCCACCAGTTGCACAACGGCCTGCGCATGATCCTGTCGCCCGACAATCGCTCACCGATCGTGGCCGTGAACCTGAGGTACTCCGTCGGTAGCGGCCACGAGAAGCCCGGCACGACTGGCTTCGCCCACCTCTTCGAGCACATGATGTTCCAGGGTTCGACCAACGTCGGCAAGGGCGAGCATTTCTCGCTGATCGAAGCGTGCGGGGGAAAGGCAAATGCCACCACCTCATGGGACCGTACCACCTACTACGAAAGGCTTCCCAGCCACGAGCTGGAGCTGGCGATCTGGCTCGAATCGGATCGACTGGCAAGCCTCCTTCCGGCAATGACACAGGAAAAGCTCGACAACCAGCGCGAGGTGGTCAAGAACGAGCGGCGCCGGGATGTCGACAACCAGCCGTACGGGTCGTGGGACGAGAAGCTGCAGGCACTCCTCTTTCCAGAAGGGCACCCGTACCGGCACCCCATCCTCGGGTCAATGGAGGATCTAGGCAGGGCATCGCTTGCCGATGTGAGCGACTTCTTCGCTGCTCACTACGCCCCGAACAACGCGGTCCTGACCATCGCTGGCGACTTCGATCCGCCCGCGGCCCGGGCCTTGGTCGAGAGGTACTTCGGACCGATCCCCGCCAATCCCGCCGTCGCGCCTGCCCCGTCGACACTGATCCTGTCGCCCGTCGGCGCCGAGGAGCGCGAGACCGTTCTCGATCGTGTGCCACTGCCGCGTCTCTACGCTGCGTGGAGAACCCCAGCTTTCGGGTCCGCCGCCTTCGAGGCACTGGAGGTCGGGATGGATCTGCTTGGTTCCGGGCGCGCGTCGCGCCTGTATCGGGCTCTGGTGCGCGAGCAGCAGGTGGCCCAGGACGTGTCCATCGATGCCCTCCCGGAGATCGGAGGCGCGGCAGTCTTTGTCGTATCCGTCACGGCACGCCCAGGGATAGGGCAGGAGGTGCTGGAGAGAGCCATGTGGACTGAGGTCGATTGGCTGACAGCCCAAGGTCCGACTGACGAAGAGCTGGAGCGTGTCCGCAACCTGCATGCCGCCGGTGTGGAGTCGAGTCTCGAGCGGGTCGCCGAACGAGCAGATCGGCTGTCGATGTATGCCTGTCTTTTCGACGAGCCGGAACGGATCAACACAGAACTCCGGCGCTATGTCTCGGTCGATGCTGGCCGCGTGCGTGAGGCTTTGGCCCTCAGCCTGCAGCCCGGCAACCGAGTGCTGCTCACCTATCTGCCGGCGAGGCGTGGCGAAACGCACTGAACGGCGGCCCGATCCCGCGCGATCCCGCGCGTCGAGCCCTCCTGGCCCTGGCGGTCTGTCGTGCGGTTTCAGAACGTCGGGTAGCGGTGGAGCAGGCCGCCGACCGAGCGCTCTCGCGCGGCCTCCAGGACGCCGGCAGCGACGCCCGTGCCTCTCATGAAGCCGGTAGCCCGACCGCAAGCAGCGAGGGGCCGAGCAGCGGCTCGGTAATGCCTCGCAGGTGGCGAGCATGACGGTCAAAGGCCATCGGCGCGACATTCCCCATGTCGTGTGCTCCTTTCGGCAACACGGGATTCGTGAGGTTCCCAGTGTCCCGTTGGAGGGACTAGCTTCTCGCGGCGGGATCGTCGGGTTTCTCAACGCCGCGACTTGCCCTGCCGAGAGGCTCCAAGGCTGGGGTTGGTCCCAGGGTCAACGACACCAGGTCCATCGGGGCCTGCTTCCCCCGCAGCGGCAGCGTGCCGATCGACTCGACGGTGAATTCTGGCGGGAGGGGGGCGAGGCGGTCAACAAGTTCGAGTGATGC
>JBGQKH010000017.1:0-26189 GCA_041499395.1 Candidatus Limnocylindria bacterium | reverse complement strand
TGGATGCCGTCGCGAAGGAGATGCATCTTGGCGTCGGCGAGTCCCTCACCCTCGTCGCCCACCGCCTCGACACGACGCTGCCGGTCACGGTGCGAGTGGTGGGCATCTTCGCGGTCGATTCGGTCGCGGACCCGTACTGGAACGGTGACGAGCAGCTCCTTGGGGGGATCACCGACAACGGGCACTTCCGCTCGTTCGGCCCGTTCATCACCACGCAGCAGGATCTCCTTCAGCATGCCGGCGCCGCGTCGGTTCACATGCAGTGGCAGGCCTTCCCGAACTTTGGGCACCTGGCGGTGGACGGCGCCGCGGACCTCCGGGGGCGAGTGGAGGAGCTCCCTCAGCGCCTCCACGTCGCGACCGACGAGGCCACGTACGTGGCCTCCGGGCTCCCGGCGATCCTCGGCGATGCCGAACGCTCGCTGCTCGTGAGCCGCACCGGCGTGCTGCTGCTCATCGCGCAACTGGCGATCCTCGCTGCCTACGCGATCATCCTGATCGCCTCGCAGCTCGTGGACCACCGTCGGATCGACACGGCCCTGCTCCGCTCGCGGGGGGCTGGTCCCTCGCAGGTGGCCCTGCTGGCGCTGGGAGAAGGGCTCGCGCTCGCGATCCCCGCCGTCCTCGTCGCCCCGTGGGTGGCTGTCGCAGCGCTGAGCCTGCTCAACGTCGTCGGCCCGCTCGCCGAGGTGGGCCTCCAGATCGTGCCGCGGGTCACCCTCGACGGCTACATCGCCGCGGGAGTGGCCGGGATCGGCTGCGTGGTGCTGCTCGTGCTGCCGGCATTCCTTGCGTCGCGCGGGTTCGCGGCCGAGCAGGGCGGGCTCTCCCGGCAGGAGACGCGCACCTTCGGGCAGCGGATGGGCCTCGACATCGCGCTCCTGGCGGTCACCGGCATCGCGCTCTGGCAGCTGCGCCTCTACGGTGCGCCGTTGACGGCCACGGTCCAGGGCCGCCTGGGGCTCGACCCGCTGCTCGTCGCCGCGCCGGCGATCGGCCTCCTGGCTGGTGGGGTCCTGGCGCTGCGAATCCTGCCCCTGCTCGCGCAGGGGGTGGAGCGCTCGGTCTCTCGAGGACGGGACCTCGTGGCCTCCCTCGGCTCCCGACAGCTCGCGCGGCGGCCGTTGCGCTACACCCGTTCTGCCCTGCTGGTCATGCTCGCCATGTCGATGGGCGTCTTCGCCCTCTCGTATGCCGCGACCTGGTCGTCCTCCCAGCGTGACCAGGCGCAGTACCAGGCAGGAGCCCAGGTGCGGGTGCAGCCGGGCAGCTCGTCCAGTGGGCTGCCCGCGTGGGCCCTCCCCGGCGCCTACGCCGGGCTGGCAAGCGTCGAACGGGCGTCGCCGGTGGAGCGAATCACCGATGGGATCCTGCTCGCCGATTCCGGCTCGGCCGACCTCCTGGCGTTCGACGCGAACACGGCCGCCGGCATCGTGCTCCTCCGCTCCGACGAGTCGGCCCAGCCGCTCGACGACCTGATGCACGCGCTGCGCGCTGGCCGCCCGAAGCCGAGCCTTGCGACGCTGCCGGAGGGTGCCTCCTACCTGCGCATCGTGCCGCGCATCGACGCCGCCTCGATCGCCACGGTCATCTTCGACCCCGCCACCGGCGAGGAGCACCTCGAGCCGCTCGCCCCCGGCGCCCAGCTTGACCTCCGCGTGAGCGTCAGCGCCATCGTCGTCGATGCGCATGGGCTCCTCTACCGCGTGGAGTCCGACCTCGTGCCGGTGGCGGGGCCGACGACGGCAATCCAGCTCCGGCTGGAGGGCAGCGGGCAGGCAGGCGGCGGCGTGGTGACGCCGGCGGGCGCCCGGCTGGACGGGCCGGTGCAGCTCGCAGGGCTGGGAATCGACCTGTGGCTCCCCGAGGCGTCCGTGACGTCCGAGGGGTTCGTCGGCCTGGCCGAGGCGTCGGCCGGGGTGGGCCCCGCCGGCCCCTGGACCGACGTGCCGCTCGCTTCCGTCGGCGCCTGGAGCGCGAAGATGGCGCAGGGGTTCCAGGTGCTGGCCGACGTGCCGGCCGGCCAGACGCAGGGCACTGCCGTGCAGCTCGGCGACAGCAACAGCCCAACCGGCGTCATCTTCGGCAACGGAACGATCGCCCCGGCCGCGCGGCTCAGCTTCGTGCCCGCATCCGTCGCCCCGTCCGACGCCGCGGTGCCGGTGATCGCCAATCGCTCGTTCCTGGCTGCCACGGCGTCGGCCCCGGGCGAGACGATCTCGGCGACGGTGGAGGGCGCTGTCCGACGCCTCCTGGTCAGCGGCGTGGTCGACAGCTTCCCGACCACCGACCCGGCACGCCCGCTGGTCATCTTCGACGAGCCCACGCTCGGCCTGCTGCGCCTCCAAGGGACGGGCACGGCGAGGAGCGCCGACGAGTGGTGGATGGCCACGACGAGCGACGATGTGGCGGCGCTGACCGGGGCGCTGCGCGCCAGTCCGTTCGACAGCACCGACGTGGTCAGCGTCGTCGACCGCACCCGCAGCCTCAGCACCGACCCGGTGGCGCTGGGCATCATCGGCGCCCTGACGCTCGGCTTCGTGGCCACGGGGCTCTTCGCCGTCGTCGGCCTGACGGTCAGCGCAGCCGTCTCAGCGCGCCAGCGACGCACCGAGTTCGCGCTCCTTCGCGCCATCGGGCTCTCCGGACGCCAGCTGTCTGGCTCGCTGTGGCTCGAGAACGGCAGCCTCGTGCTCGTCAGCCTGGTGGCCGGGACGAGCCTGGGCCTCCTCATCGGCTGGCTGGTGCTGCCGTTCGTCACCGTGACCCAGCGAGCGGCGGCACCGATCCCGCCGGTCGTGGTGCACGTGCCCTGGGACCGCATCCTCTTCCTGGACGTCGCGAGCGCGCTTGCGCTCGGCGTCGCCGTGGTGGTGATCGCCGGCGTCCTGCGCCGGCTGGGAGTCGGTGGCGCCCTGCGCATGGGAGAGGACTGAGCCGTGCGTTCGCTGTGGGCCGCCGCATTGCTCCTGCGCCGGCTCCGCGCCGAGCGGGGAATCGTGCTCCTGATCCTCGTCCTCGTCGCGGCGACGAGCTTCGTGTTCGCGGCGGCACCGCGCCTCTTCAATCGCGTCACCGACGGTGCACTGCGCCATACGGCGTCCGTCGCCCTTCCCTCGCTGCGGAACCTTGGGCTGGGCCTCGACTCCAGCCTCGACCCGGGCCCCGGTGGCGGTGTCTCCGGCGTTCGCGCGTATGGGGAGCAGCTCTCGCAGGACTTTCCACCCTCCGTCGCCGCCCTCATCTCCGACCGCCAGCTGCGCGTCACGACCGTCCGCCTCTACGTCCCCGATCCGCCGAGCTACGAGACCCACATCTCCCTGCGCTACCAGGACGGCCTCACCGATGCCACGCGGCTCGTCTCCGGGCGCTGGCCGGTCGACCGAGGCGTGCCGCTCAGCCAGGTCGCAGTTGGTCCCGGATCGGGAGGGCCCGGCGGCGGGTCGCAGACGGAGCCGGTCATCCTCGAAGCCGCGATGTCGACCGCGCAAGCCGAGGAGATCGGCGTGCACGTGGGCGATCGCCTCGCGGTCACGCTGGACGGCAGCGATATCCTGGTGAGAGGGACCCCATACAGGATCGTTCCCACCGATATCCAGGTGGTCGGGCTCTACGAGCCGCTCGACCCGGGCGCGGACTACTGGAACGGCGACTCCGAGCTGCTGCAGGTATTCCAGCACGGCGAGCCTGACGCCCCGGTCGCCTACGTCACTGCCTACGTCCCTGCCGCGATGTACCCAAGCCTCTGGGCCAGCAGCCTGCCGTTCCACTATGAGTGGCGCTTCCTGATCGACCCGCAGCGCCTCGACGCAGACCAGGTGGGACAGCTCCAGGCCGATCTGCACCGCCTCGGCCTCATCACCGGCTCCACCGATCCCTCGTCGCCGGGCACCGTCAGGGTGATCACCGGCCTG
Source organism: Candidatus Limnocylindria bacterium (assembly GCA_041499395.1). GTDB lineage: Bacteria > Chloroflexota > Limnocylindria > QHBO01 > QHBO01 > CF-167. The sequence goes on along the minus strand of JBGQKH010000017.1, from coordinate 22,275 downwards.
CCCGAGATCCTCGACCGGTTTGCGGCGGAACGTGCGCTCGCCGAGTCGGTCCTCTCGATCGCTGCCATCGGCCCCTTCGGGCTGGCCGGCGGTGCGATGGCCATGGTCGCCATGCTGCTCGTCACCCGCCGGCGCGCCACCCTGGCCCTTGCCCGTGGCCGGGGAGCATCCGGCTCACTCGTGCTCGGCACGCAGCTCTGGGAGTCGATCCTGCTCGCCGGCGGCGCCTCGCTCGTCGGCCTCCTGGCGGCGGTGACCGTCATCCCCGCGCGCGCCAGCCCGCTCTCCCCGGCGCTCTCGCTCGCGGTGTGCGGCGCGGCCGTCCTCCTCCTGGTGGGGGCCAGCTGGCCGGTGGCCCGGCGTCCGCTCGGACAGCTCGAGCGGGACGAGGCCCCGGTGCTTCGGGTGGCGCCGCGTCGCCTCGTCATCGAGATGACGATCGTGTTCATCGCGGTCGCGGCGACCCTGCTCCTCCGCCAACGCGGTTTGACTATCGGTCCCGCCGGGAGCGTCGCTCGCTTCGATCCGATGCTCGCGGCGGTGCCGGTGCTGAGCGGCCTGGCGGCCGGGATCGTCGCCGTGCGCCTGTACCCGCTGCCCATCCGCGCGCTCGGCTGGCTCGCCGCCCGCCGTCGGGACTTCGTGCCGGTGCTCGGCCTGCGGACGATCGGACGGCATCCCGCCGCCGCGAACCTGCCGCTCCTCGTCCTGATGCTGACGGCGGCCTTCGGGGCCTTCTCGTCGGTGATCACGTCGAGCGTCGATCGGGGCCAGGTGGTCTTCTCGTACCAGGATGTGGGCGCCGACTACCGGATCGAGAGGATCGGGCTCGGCGTGCTCGCGCCATCGCTCGAACCCGCGACGATCTCCGGCGTCGAGGCCGTCGCCCTCGGCATCCTCGACGCGTCCGCCCCGTTCGCTGGCGGGGCGAACCAGCGGGCCACGATCCACCTCGATGCGGTTGATCCGCAGGCCTACGCGCAGGTCGCTGCAGGGACCGCCGCCGATCCGGAGTGGCCGGCCGCCTTCCTGGTGGAGCCGACGGGCCCCGGCGTCGGGACGGAGCAGAACCCGATCCCCGCCATCCTCTCGGCGGGGCTGCCGGTCGGCACTCCGCACCTGGCGACCGGGGACACCTTCCGCATCGCGGTTGTCGGTCAGCCGATGGTCTTCCAGCTCGTCGAGCAACGCGCCACCTTCCCGGGGATGGACAACCAGGCCCCATTCGCGGTCGCGCCCTTCAACTGGGTCCGCGAGGCGACCGGCAACCACCGGCTCTCCCCCACGGTCATGTGGCTGCGCGCCCCGGGGGCCGTTGCGGGACCGCTGGCCTCGTACGTCGGGAAGGTGCAGCAATCGGCTCGCGTCGTGTCCCGCTACGACGCCTACGCTGCCCTTCACGACGCTCCGCTGGGGGCCGTGGTGGCCACCAGCTACCGCCTTGCGCTGGTCCTCGCCGCGATCTACATGGCGCTCACCATCGTCGGTGCGATGGTCCTGTTCGCGGCGCGACGGAGCCGGGACCTCGCCTACCTGCGAACCCTCGGCGTCACCTCGCGCCAGGCGCTCGCACTGACGCTCGTGGAACACGCACCACCGGTCCTGCTGGCGCTGGTCCCCGGGGTGGCGCTCGGGATCGGCGTGGCCATCCTCTGCGCGCCGGGCCTCGGGCTCGACACCTTCGTTGGGATCAGTGGCGACGTACAGCTCTTCGTGGACTGGCCTGCGCTGGCGCTGATGGTCGCCGCACTGATCGGGGTGGTGGCGGTGGCGGTGATGGCCGGGACCTGGCTCTCGCGTCGGGCCCGGCTGGTCGACGCCCTGCGCATCGGCGAGGATTGACGTGAAGGAGGGAGCATGACCGAGGAGATCACCGAGCTCGTCGACCTGCCAGAGGGGTCCTTCTCGATCGCCTCCGCCCGTTCCGGGCTGCAGCCGCGCAGGCCGCACGGTGACGGTCCGCTGATCGTGTGCGACAACCTGGTGAAGATCTACAAGGTCGCGGATCTCGAAGTGGTCGCCCTCCAGGGGTTGGACCTGCTCGTCGAGCCGGGCGAGTTCATCGCCCTCGTCGGAGCCTCCGGCAGCGGCAAGAGCACCCTCATGAACATCCTCGGCGGGCTCGACGCCCCCTCCGCCGGGCGGGCCGTGGTGGCCGCCCACGTCCTCGGCGAGATGGGGCGGCGAGAGCGCACCGAATATCGACGCCGGGTGATCGGCTTCGTCTGGCAGCAGACCGCACGGAATCTCCTCCCGTACCTCACGGCCCACCAGAACGTGGAGCTCCCGATGCTCCTCGATGGCGTGGCGCGCGGCGAGCGGGAGAAGCGCGCCGCCGACCTGCTGGCACGGGTGGGACTGGCGGAGCGCGGCGACCATCGGCCGGAGCGCCTCTCCGGCGGCGAGCAGCAGAGGGTAGCGATCGCGGTGGCGCTTGCCAACCAACCGGCCGTGCTCTTCGCGGACGAGCCAACCGGCGAGCTCGACACTTTCACGGCACGCCAGGTCTTCGACCTGCTGCGGAGGGTGAACCGCGAGCTGGGCGTTACGATCGTGGTGGTGACCCATGACCCGCTGGTGAGCGAGCAGGTGAGCCGCACGATTGCGATCCGCGATGGGCGGACGAGTACCGAGACGCTTCGCCGACGCGCCGTCACCGAGGAGGGCGACCATCACGTCATCAGCGAGGAGTACGCGGTCCTCGATCGCGTCGGGCGCCTCCAGCTGCCCCATGCCCACGTCGAGGCCCTGGGCCTCGAGCGGCGCGTACGCCTGGCGCTCGAGCCCGACCACATCAGCGTCTGGCCGGACCGCGACCGTTCCGGAGACGGCAGCGACGGCGCGGGAGGCGAGTGATGCAGAACCTCCAGTACGCCCCGCGCGAGCGGCGCCTCGCGGACGATCCCAGCGAGACCCCCATGGTGGAGACGCGGGACCTCTCTCGCGACTACGCAATGCCCGGTGGAATGGTCCACGCGGTCCGCGACGTGAGCATCCGCGTTGGCCCCGGCCAGCTGGTGGCGGTACGCGGTAGGTCGGGATCGGGCAAGACGACCCTCCTCTCCATGGTCGGTGCCCTCGATCGGCCAACCCGTGGCAGCGTCTCGGTGGACGGCATGGCGGTCTCGGAGCTCCCGGAGTCCCAGCTGGTCGGGTTCCGCCGCCGAAAGGTCGGCTTCATCTTCCAGGCCTTTGGCCTGATGCCCATCCTCTCGGCCGCCGAGAACGTCGAGGTGCCGCTCCGGCTCGTGAGAACCGAGCCGAGCGAGCGCGACCAACGCGTCCGCGAGCTGCTCGAGATGGTCGGCCTGGGCAGCCGTGCCAACCACCGGCCGCACGAGCTGTCAGGGGGCGAGCAGCAGCGGGTGGCGATTGCCCGAGCGCTGGCCAACCGACCGGCCCTGCTCCTGGCAGATGAGCCGACCGGGCAGCTCGACTCGCAGACCGGTCGCGGCATCATGCTGCTGCTCCAGCATCTCGTGCGTGTCGAGCGAGTGACCGCCATCGTTGCGACCCACGACCCAATGCTCATCGACCTGGCGGATCGTGTCATCGAGCTAAGCGATGGCCGGGTGGTGGAGGGCGACGGGCCGGCGATCGAAGCAAGCTCGGATGGTGCGGAGCGCGCCCAGGTCTGAGGTTCAGGCGGCATCGTCGCCGGTGTCCGGCGCTGCACGCACGGCGCCGGCGCTACGATCAGCGCGATGCCCTACCGCCGGTTCCCGCGCCTGCACTTCCTGGGCCGACGGGAGCTTCCTGACCCGACGACCCCCCACGAGACGCGCGCCAGCAGCCTGCTGCGGCCGATCGTCTTCGGCGCCAACGACGGCCTCGTCTCGAACCTGGCGCTCGTCATGGGCGTCGCCGGCGCGAACGCGGCGCCGGGCGTCATCGTCCTGGCCGGCATCGCCGGCCTGCTGGCCGGCGCCTTCAGCATGGGCGTAGGCGAGTACGTATCGGTCCAGAGCCAGCGCGAGCTGCTCGACTATCAGCTCGACTTCCAGCGCCACCAGCTGCGGGAGGCTCCCGACCAGGAGCGCGGCATCCTGGTCGACATCTATCGCAACCGCGGCTTCACCGATGACGAGGCGGCCCATTTCGTTGACCGCGTCTTCGCCGACCCGGAGAGCGCCACCCGGCTGCTGATCTTCGAGGAGGTCGGCCTCGATGCGCGGTCGATCGGGTCGCCCTGGGGAGCGGGGATCAGCTCGTTCCTGGCGTTCACCCTGGGCGCGCTCATCCCCCTCGCGCCGTACCTCCTCACGGCGGGTGGCGTCGCCTTCGCGACCAGCCTGCTGGTGAGCCTCGGGGCGCTCTTCCTCCTCGGACTCTCGATCAGCCGGCTGACCCGACGCAACCCCGTGGCGACGGCGTTCCGCCAGGTCCTGCTCGGCGGCGTCGCCGCGGCGGTGACCTTCGTCGTCGGCTCGCTGATCGGGGTTCGCGTCTGAGCCTCCGCTTGGCGGCTCGCAGGCGCGCGCTCGCTAGACGACGCCTCGCGACGCCCAGGCTCGAGCCGTCTGAACGAACGGTCCGAGGGGGAGCAAGGCTCGGCATCGCTCACGCAGCTCGGCTCGTCTCTCCGGGTCGAGACGGGCCACGTAGGAGCCGGCCGGGCCAACGCCCTCCGCGAACGGCTCCCACCACTCCTCGAAGGTTGGGTGCTCGAGGTCAGCCACGAGGATGGCCTCCTCGATCTCGCGCAGACCGGCCGCTTCGAACAGCGTCGCGAGGTGGCCCCGGCGGGTGCCGGCCAGCTGGGACTCATCGTCGACATCGGGGTCGAGCGTCCGCGCGGCCCGCCAGAAGGGGCTCAGCGGGCCCTGGCCGCCGGCGTGATCCCAGACGCAGGCGGCGACCGAGCCGTTGCGTCGGGTGACGCGCGCCATCTCCCTCAATCCCGCCACCGGATCGGCCATGAAGTGCACCACCAGCTGCGCCAGGGCAGCGTCGAATGCGCGATCCGGGAAGGGGAGGTGGTCAGCCGATGCCTCGAGCACGTGAACGCCGGGGTAGCGCGCTCGGACGGCCGCAGCGAACGACCGGCTCGGGTCGACCGCCGCCACCGCCTGCGGTCCCAGCCGCCGGACCAGCTCGGCGGTCAGTGCGCCGGGACCGGAGCCGACGTCCAGCACCCGTTGGCCGGCGCGCACCCCGGCGAGGTCGGCCAGCTGCGGGGCGAGCAGCGTCGAGTAGCGGCCCATGAAGCGGTCGTACGCCTCGGCGGCAACGTTGAAGCTCACGTGGACGAATGGAGCGTGCAGCCTGCTTCGCGAGCATCCGCTGCGAGCGACTCGAGCGGCTCGTCGCTCAGGGCGCTCTCGGTGAGGAGCCCCATCACGCGGTCGACGCCGACCTCGCGGTAGGCGGCCAGGAGATCGACGCGCGGCTGCCCAGCGGCGGAAATGTCATAGCGGCTGACGTTCACCGAGAGCCGCAGCGTGGCCGGGTCGCGGCCGATCTCCTCGCAGCGCGACGCGATGACCGGCGTCGCCTCACGGATCTCGTCCGGCGTCAGCCAGTCGAGATTCAGCTCGTCGGCGTGGCGGGCGGCGAGTCGCCAGGTCACATTGGGGCCGTTGCCGCCGACCATGATCGGGACGCGGGGCTCCTGGAGCCCGCGCGGGACGTTGATCGCATCGGTCACGGAGGCGTACCTGCCCTCGAAGGTGGCATGCCCCGGGGCGAGCATCCGGGTGATCACCTCGAGGTGGTCGGCGAGCATCGCCAGGCGGGTGCGGGTATCGGGGAAGCCATAGCCGTACGCCCGCCACTCGTCCTCCTTCCAGCCGGCGCCGATGCCCAGCTCCATCCGGCCGCCGCTGATGACATCGAGCGTCCCGATCATCTTGGCCGTGAGGGCCGGGTTGCGAAACGCGGTGCAGATCACGACCTGGCCAAGGCGTAGCCGAGCCGTCGAGGCGGCCAGCGCGGCGAGCGTCGAGAACGATTCGAAGGTGATCTCGTCGATCGGCTCCGGCTCGGTCTGGAAGTGGTCGAAGACCCAGGCCGATTCGAAGCCGAGCCGCTCGGCCTGCTGCGTCAGAGCGAGGGTGCGCTCCCAGGCACGGCGGGGCTCCCAGCCGTCGTACTCGCCGCTCCAGCCCTGGGGTACGACGACTCCGATCTCCACGGTGAATCGCGAGCCGATCTGCTAGGGAGCGATCTGGAATTTGGCGATGACCCCGGCCGCCGTCGTCGGCCAGTCCCCGTAATAGCCACCGGGCGCGTCCTGGATCTCGATCGCAAGGGTGTCCGCGCCGTGCTTCAGGAGATAGATGCGCAACGGAATGTTGGGTCCCACGCTGTGCACCAGCGAGCTCTGGCCGACCCCGACGTACACGTCGGCGTAGGCGCCGTCGGAACACCCATCGCCCTGCAGGTTCTTCATCGCGATGTCCATCACGTCGCCCTGGAGGCCCAAGACGGTCACCGCCTTGAGGTTGGTCACGTCGAGCGCCGGATCAGAGGTGAGCCAGTCGATGAGGCCCTGCCAGGTCTGCGGCACCGTGGTCGAGGGCTTGCCCGTGCAGGGGCTGGCGGCGGCCACGGACGCGTAGACCCCGAGGTAGTCGCTGGTGCCGGCGTCGACGCCGGCGAGGGTAGCGTCCACCGGCAGCAGGAGGAAGTTTCCGGGCAGGTCCTCGAGGTTGCCCCACCCGGGTGGCAACAGGTAGGTCAGGGAGGGGTGAAACGTCTTCGTCTGGTAGGTGCCCGTCGTCACCCAGCCGAGGCAGGTGTTGAAGATCCCTTCCTCGCGGTTCGGGCAGCCGCCCACGGTTGGCACGGGGGTCGTGGACGGGTTCGTGGAGGGGACCGTCGACGACGATGGGGCCGCAGAGGGTGCCGTTGACGCCTCCACGGAGGCCCTCGTCGAGGGTGAGGCGCCTCCACCCGACGCGCAGGAGGCCACCAGAACGACGGCGGCAAGCGCCGGGACGAGTCGTTTCATCGGGGCATCCTAGGCTGTGCGGTCAAGCCCTCCGGGCCAGAACGTCATCGGCCTTTGGCCTACCCGAGGCCGAATCGTGTAGGGTCCGGCTCGTGACCGGCCGAACGCTCACCCTGGGGCGCACCAGCTACCCGCTGGTCCTGCCCAACATCCGCGACCCGCGCCTCCACGTCGCCGCCGTGATCCTCACCGTCCACCTCCTGGGGCAGGTTGGGCTGGGCTTCCTGCTGAGCGTTCCCCAGCTCCTCGCCGCGATGCTGACCTGCGCGGCGATCGAGGTGGCGCTCACCTTCTGGCAGAGCCGATCGTTCGTGTGGCCGGCCAGCGCGATGCTGACCGGCAGCGGGGTTGCGCTCATCTTCCGGCTGGTCGGGACGCCGCCCGACGACCATTGGACCTTCTACGGCTGGTGGGTATACGCGGCGGTTGCCGGGCTCTCGCTCCTGACGAAATACGTGATCCGGTACCGCGGCTCGCACGTCTTCAACCCGTCGAACATCGGGCTGGTGATCGCATTCGTCCTGCTCGGCACCTCCCGGGCCGAGCCGCTCGACTTCTGGTGGGCGCCGCTCGATGGCTGGATGATCGCGGCCTACGCCGTGATCATCATCGGCGGGCTGCTGATCACTCGGCGGCTCCAGCTCCTCGCCCTGGCAGCGACCTTCTGGCTGGCGCTCGCGACCGGCGTGGGCCTCCTCGCCGCATCGGGCCACTGCATGACCGCGAACTGGGCCTTTGCGCCGGTCTGCGGGGTCGACTTCTGGCGGGTGATCGTCACCTCGCCGGAAGTGCTGATTTTCCTCTTCTTCATGATCACCGACCCCAAGACGATCCCGGCCGGACGGGTTGCGCGCGTGGCGTTCGGGCTCGCGGTGGCGATCGCCAGCACACTGCTGATGGCGCCGCAGACCGACGAGTTCGGGACCAAGGTCGCGCTCCTGGCGGGGCTGGTCGTCGTCTGCGCGGCGCGCCCCGGGCTGGAGCGGTTCCTTCCCGCGCCGCGCTCATCGGCCGATGACCTGCGCCGATTCGCGGCTCGACTGGCGACCGGAGTCGGCTCCGGGGCGGGGATCGCGCACGGGGCCGCGCGACTCGGCCTGATCGCCGTCTCGGCACTCGTCGTCGGGGCGGGCATCGTCGTCGCCGGCACCCCCGCTCGTGGGGTCGTCACGGTGAACGTGGACGAGATCCTCAACCGGGTGCCACACCACGTCGATCCGGCCACCTTTCCGACGATCAGCGTCGGGCAGGACGTCCTCGACTTCGACCACACCCTGGCCGGCCCGGCAGGACAGCAGCTGGTGCTCACTCTGGCCGAGAACCTCGAGGTCGAGTCGCAGGCCCTGGTGCGGGGCGACGAGAGCATCCTGCGGGCGGTCGACCACGGTGATCGGCTCGCGCAGATGCTCGCTCGGCTGCGCACCGACAAGGCGAGCGGGACGACGGTGGTCGACCGCTACGCGTTCGACGAGATCTCGATGTCGCTGCTCGTGCCGTTCGGGCGGCAGACGGGCCTCAGCATCGGACTTCACTCGCGCGGGACGGTGACCCACGAGACCTATGACGCCGCGGGCACGCTGGTCTCGAAGCGGACCTCGTCGTTCTCGCTCATCTTCGCCGTGCGGCGGGCGACCGGTGCCCGCTGGCTCAACGTGGCGGTCCTGCCTGAGGCTGCGGGAGCCTGACCGGGGCTAGACCCCCAGCACCTTCGACGCCATCGCGGTCCCGGCGATCCGCGCCTGGATCTTGGCGAATGCGGCATCGCGCGACGTCGACGTGTCGTCGCCGAACGGGGAGAAGCCACAGTCGTCGGTCGTGCCGAGTTGCGCCGGATCGATGAAGCGCGCCGCCTCGAGCACCCGATCGCGAACCTCTTCAGCGGTCTCGATCCGGGGATCGATCGGATCGATCACCCCGACGAAGATGCGTCGCTCGGCGGTGACGTATTTCGCCAGCAGTCGCAGGACATGCTCGCGATCGGCCTCGCCGGCGAGCGCCACGTAGAAGTTGTGCACGTTCAGGCGGAAGAGGGCGGGGAGGAGGTTCGCGTAGTCGACGTCGGCGCTGTGCGTCGAGTCCCTGTCGCCCCCCGGACAGCTGTGGACGCCCACTCGCGCGCGCTCCTCGTCGGTGAGCCGGGCGAGGACGCGGTTGTTCAGGTCGACCAACGCGTTGAGGAGACCGCCCGAGGGGTCGAGCTTGAGCGAGAGACGCGCCTCGGTGAAGTCGATCTGGACGATGGCGCCGCGTTCGAGGCAGCCACGGATCTCGGAGGCGGCCTCGGAGACCAGGTCGTCCAGGAAGGCCTCGCGCGGATAGCCGTCGATCCCGTCGGATGGGTACATGAGGCTGATGGCCGATGCGGAGATCACCGCCTGCTTCAGCTGAGCGCTGGTCTCTCCCCGAGCGGCGTCCAGGTACGTCCACGCGGGGGTGGCGAGCCGGAAAGGGCCGACCTTCAGGACCGGCAGCTGGCGCGTGTGGCCATCCGCGAACGGGATCGTGACTCCGCCGCCTGCGAGGTCCAGGCCGGCCACGGAGTAGGTCGCGAAGCTCTGCTTGCGCTGCTCGCCGTCGGTCACCACGGGCGAGCCGGTCGCCTCAAAGCGGCGCAGCGTGTCGCGCACGGCCTCGCCGTAAAGGACATCCAGCTGAGCTGCGGAGATCCTTCCCGCGGCCTCCGCCTGCATGCCTTCCTGGAGCTCCGGGGATCGGGGAAGGCTTCCGATCGGTTCGGTGGGGAGAGTCATGGCCCCATCCTAGACGACGGATCGGGCACCGGACAGCTCGAACCTCCGGGCCTTCGAGGGCCGCCCGCCCGCCGTTGCGCTGCAACCTCGATGTCGCTTCGCGGTGCGCCATACTTGCGCCCACGATCCCTTGAATGACAGGAGCTGGTGGAGATGTCACGCGACAAAGAGCGCCGGGCGCGGGCGCAGGAAGAGCCGATCGTGGGCAGTCTGCCCGACGTCCCCGGAATCGGCGCGGCGATCCGGCTGACGCCTCACCTGGGCGTCCATCTCCGAGGCCTCGCCGACGAGCTTCTGGTCCACGACTTTCCCGGCGCGACGATCTCCCGCGTCGAGCGCGAGATGATCGCCACCGCCGTCTCGGCGGCGAACGACTGCTTCTTCTGCATGGATTCGCACGCCGCCCACGCCACCGCGCTGCTCGAAGGCGGCGCCGCGGCCGAGCTCGGAGTGCTGCTCGACCGGATCAAGGTTGGATCCGCGGAGGGGCTCGACGACAAGATGCGTGCCCTCCTCCAGATCGCCCGCACGGTGCGTGGGGAGCCCCGCAGCCTGACAACCGCCGAGGTCACCGCGGCGCGGGGCGCCGGCGCGACGGACGGGGACGTGCAGCTTGCAGTGCTCATCGCAGCGGCCTTCTCGATGTACAACCGCATGGTCGAGGGCTTCCGGGCCCGCACGGCGCCCAGTACCGAGGCGTACCGGGGGCGCGCGGCGGAGATCGCGGCGCACGGCTACAGCGGCCCGCCGGCCCCGCCGGTTCCCGCCTAGGCGGCTATCCACCGTCGGTTGTCGACGTGTCCACCCACGCCCCTTCCTGTGGAAACGAATGTGGATAACTTGGTGGACAGACCCCCTTCGCAAGGTCGGATTCGGGACCTACCATTCGGCCCCGGCGCCTATCCTCGGAGGCGTCGGGAGAACCGGTCCCGCCGCTCATCGTCCCTCGTCCACCCCTCTGGAGGCGTGCCCACCCATGGCGTTGCGGTCCCTGCCTCCCTCTGCGCGACCGGTCCTCGCAGACCCCCCGGCCGACCCGCCCCCGCCCGACGTCGCCGAATTCATCCGCTTCTGCCATAACCGAAAGCATGTCGGCTGGCCGGAGCTATACGACGAGATGTGCGCGGTGGCGGCGCGGCGCGAGTTCAACGGGTGGGATCACGACCAGTTTGCGGCGCGTGGCCTCACCTTCTCGCTCTTCGAGATGCCCCGCCTGAGCGGTTGGGTGCGCGCGGTCCTGGCGGGTGCCCCGGAGCCGATGGAGACGGCCGCGGGCTCAACGGCGCCGGGCTGACCGGAGGGCCCGCGTCGCCGGCGCAGGCGCCGTTGGCTCATTCGTTGTGACCTTTGGCCCTACCCTCGCAGGCAGCCCGATCGGGGCGTGGCGAGTTGTCCACATCGGCCTCGTCGGCCGACCCGGATGTCCACAAAATGGAGCGTCCGCGCCTAATAGGTGTGTCGGCGAGCCATCTCCCGCTCGATCATCTTCTCCATGAGCATGTACTTCTCGATGCGTCGCCGCAGCTCGTTCGCCTCGGGCGTGTAGAGGTGAACGAACTGCTGGAGCTCGAGTGACAGCTTGCGGCTGAACATGCGGGCGTGGTCGAGGTTGCGTCGCAGGAGGACCTGGTCCATGCGGCGGAGATGCTCCTCGTTGAGGAGGTCCTCGTCGCGCAGGAGCTGCTTGTCGATGTCGATCTGGGTCGGCTGCAGCTGGACGGGGGCGATGACGCGGTCGTCAGCCATGTGCCCGGCAGTCTAGCAACCCACCGGAGGGCGGCGCAGCGCCGGCCCATAGCGCTTGTCGAGGGGTGCCGAATGACCCGTGCCAAACGGGCCGTTCGGGGTTGGCCGACTGCCACCGGGATCGGCGACAGTCCAGACATCGGCAACCAACCAAACTCGAAAGGAAACTCCGAGATGACCTCTCGAATCCGAATCCTGGGAATCGGCGTCGCGCTCGTCGGCCTGGTCTTCGTGGCCGCCGGCGCATTTGCGTTCATCCAGGCGCAGGCCGGCGCCGCATCGCTGCAGGCGTACAGCGCCAAGCAGAACGTCAAGCTGACCTACAACGCTCAGGGCCAGCTCACCTCCGCGGGCACGACCGAAGAGGCGGACGGGATCATGTCCCTCCTGGTCAATGACTGGAAGTACCCGGTCAACAAGGCGGACCTCAACCCGAACGACCCGATCGTGAACACGGCCAGCGAGTACATGTTCCAGATGGCCATGATCAACTACCACATCCTGCACGGCACCCAGACGGTCGTCCTGACCGCGGATGCCAAGGCAGCGGATGGCAGCACCGTCCCGGCGGGAACCTACACCTTCCCGGTGAATGGCAAGTACTACGCTGACTTCAACCGCGCGGACCCGATCGAGGGCGCGGCACGCACCCAGGCCTGGAGCGCGACGGCGCTAGGGCTGATCGGTGAGCTTGGTGTCGGGACCACCACCGCCTCTGCGATCCAGCTGGCGATGGCGGTTGCCGGACTCATGGCGGCAGTCGGCCTCCTCTCCCTGGTGACCGGATTCGGACTGATCTGGGCCAGCCGGGCGCCGATCGCGCTCCCCAGCGAGGTCCGCTCCCCGACGTTCGTGGCCACCCCCGGCGTCCTGCCGGCCCCGGTGAGCCCACGCTGACCCTTCCCGCGGGGGGCTGACCCCGCAGTGACAGAATGGCCACCCGCCGGACGGCGGGTGGCCATTCGGCATTCAGGCGCCGATCTCCACCTCCACCGGCACCACGAGCCGCGTGGCTCCGGCCGGTCGCGTCCGCTGGTCGGCGGCGAGGTCACGCCGGCCCCGAGAGCCCGCGGCGAGCACGATCCGGTAGGTGAGGAGGAAGGCCACGGAGGCGGACGTTCCCACGTAGAGCCACCAGGCCCAGCGAGCGCCGCTGTCGGTGCCGGCGAGCAGCCCGTGCCCGGCCGCCCCCAGGAACGCGAGGAAGGTCAGGTAGTGGAGGAGCCGCCATGCGCGCTGCCCGATGTGCCGTCGCACGTAGAAGCTGAGCACCACCACGGCGGTCAGGTAGAAGGCCACCTGCCCGACGCCCACCCAGAGCGGCAGGTAGGGAGCCAGGAATGGGACGGCGATCTGGAGCGGGGAGAAGGGCATGGTGCGGTCGAGCGCCAGGAGGCCGCCGTGGATCCCAGCCAGGATCAGGCCGCCGATGGCGAGGTCCTGGTGCAGGGCGAAGGTGACCGGCCGGTGGGCGATCGCGTCGAGGATCTTGGTGGAGAGGAGCAGCCCATAGACCACCGCCCCCCAGACGGCGAGGTAGGCGAGGAAGGCGAAGGTCCGCTCGGCGTACCAGGGCAGGTTCGCGGCATTCGTCCCGAGGGCGTGCACGATGCCCGCCCCGAAGGTGGGCAGCGTCGCACCAAGGACGATCCCGACCGTGATCGCCGCCATGCCCCAGCGCGCCAGTCGGGTCGCAGGGTTGAGTCCTGTGGTCATGCCAGCCATCGGTCCGTCTCGGACGTCATGAGCAGCTCGTCGCGATCGGTGAGCAGCAGGGCTCCTCGGGCATCGGCGCCGGCCAGAAACTCGAGGCCGCGCTCGCTGCCGAGGATCACCGCCGTCTTGGCCAGCGCCTCGGCGACCCGGGCCGAGCCGGCCACGACGGTCGCCTGCACAACGTCGGTGACCGCCGAGCGCCCGGTGCGAGGATCGATCAGGTGGTGGCGCGCTTCGCCCGCCACGACCCAGCGGTGGACCGAGGTGCCCGAGGTGGCGACCCCGAACTCATCCGCTGCGGTCGAACCGCCCAGATTGAGCACCGCGAGGTCGAAGCCCGGGTTTCGGGGGTCCGCCACGCCGATCGACCAGCTGCTCCCCGGCGCCACCGCGACGGCGATGTCGCCATCGGCGTCCACGATCCTCTCTTCGTAGGCTGCGAGCGTGGCAAGGGCCCGGTCGGCGATCCAGCCCTTGGCGACGCCGTCGAGGTCGAAGCGGACGCGATCGGTCCGGTGCACGGTCGTGAGACGCCCGCGCCGGCTCGTCGACCAGGCCCGCCAGGCGGCCCGCTTCGCAGGCTCATCCGCGGAGGCGAGCCCTTCGGCAGCGAGCCGCGCCTCGAGCATCGCGATGTCGACGGCGCCGCCGCTGAGCGACTCCGCCGCTCGCCCCCAGTCGAGGGCTGCTCCGAGCGTGGGACGCACCTCTGTCGCGGACGAGGGATCGGCGTTGAGAGCCGAAAGCTCGGAGCTCGCCGCGTGGCGCGTCAGGCGGCTGGCCCACCGCTCGATGCGGTGCAGGGCCCGGTCGGCTTCGCGCCGTGCGTCGTCCGGCGCGCCAACGGTCCTCAGGTGGACGCTCACCCAGCCGCCCATCAGCTGGGCGCGGCAGCTCACCTCGGACGGGGCCGCGGCGCGTGGCCTTGCGATGAGCCCGCTCACTTCACGACGCCCGACTGGCGGGTCGTGACCGTCACGACGCGTGGCGTGGGAGCCGGTGCCTGCTGCACCACCGTGTTCGGAGGTGCCGTCTGGCCCGGCTGGAGCTGGACGTAGCGAACCACGTGGATGACCGGTCCCGGCGGCACCGCGGCGGCCACCTGTCCGCCCGGGGTCTGGAACGACGGCGGCGGGACGACAATGGCGGTGCCGATGGCGCTGGCAGAGGCCAGCCCCGCGAGCGCGACCATGAATCGCATCGGGCCGGGGTTCGGTCGCTCGCGGCGAGCTGCCGCCCCCCCGGAAGGGAGGGGCGGCATGGCCCGGGCGGGCGCGTCGGATCGGCGCGGAGGGAGGGGTCGCTGGGCGGTCACCTCAGTCGTCTCCCCCGACCTCGCCCTGGTCATCGCCGCCACCGGTCGACACCGTCTTGTGGACGGTGATCGTCTGGGCCTGAGGCGGCGGCGCGACATAGACGGTGTCGACCTGCACCCGCGGCTGAGCGCTCGATGGGCTGGGGGTGGCGACTGGGGCAGCGGTCGTCGGCGCCGCGATGCTGGAGAAGATGAGGGCGGTCGCGACGGTGGCGGCTGCCGCCAGGCTGCCGACCAGGATGCCGATGCGCTGGAGCATTGATCGATTCCTCGGGCTGCGAACGTTTGCCAGCCGCCATGCTCCGGCGGCCGCATGGGCTCCACCTTGGGGCTTCGTGAGAAAGCTCCAACAAATGCCATCCGGCCCTCGACGCTCCCGGATGCCGGCCGTAGGATCGCGGCCGTGCACATCCTCCTGGTCGAAGACGAGCCGAAGATGGCCCGCCTGGTGGAGCGGGTGCTGGTCGCCGACCATCACACCGTGGACCTCGCCGCCGACGGTGTCGCGGCGCTCGGCTTCGCCGCGGACCGCCCGTACGACGTCGTGGTGCTGGATCGGATGCTGCCCGACCTCGACGGGCTCGAAGTGCTCCGGCTCCTCCGCAGCCGCGACGTCACGGCACCGGTCCTGCTGCTCACGGCCATGGGCTCGGTGGAGCATCGGGTCGACGGCCTGAATGCGGGAGCCGATGACTATCTGCCCAAGCCCTTCTCCTTCGCAGAGCTGCTCGCCCGCGTGCGGGCCCTCGGACGGCGTGCGGCCACACCCGGTGAGCAGCGGCTGCTGGCCGGCGACGTGGAGCTCGACGAGCTGCGGCACGTGGTGCGGGTGGGAGATCGGTTCGTCGACCTGTCGGCCCGGGAGTTCGCCCTCCTCGGCTACCTGATGCGGCACCCGGGCCAGGTGCTGACCCGCCAGCAGATCCTCGACGCGGTGTGGGGCGCGGAGCCGGACGTCTACTCGAACGTGGTGGACCTGTACGTTCACTACCTGCGCCGCAAGCTGGGCGAGCTCGGTCGGGAGCGGCTGCTCCGCACGGTGCGGGGCGTGGGCTACACCCTGCGTCCCGCCGGCTGACCGGCTCCTCCGCATGACGGGCGTCGGCAAGCGCGTCCTGGACCAGACCCGGCGGCGCCTCCAGGCGATCACGCTGGGGCTCCTCATCCTGCTCGTCGCGGGAATCGGCGCGGCGACGGCGGTGATCGGCCTTGCACAGCTCGATGCCGATGTCGACAAGTCGCTGGAGGTGACCGCCGCCGCAGCCGTCACCCGCCTCGATGGCGAGCTGCCCGTGCCGCAGGAGAGCGGCGACGAGCAGGCCCCCGCACCCGCCGACACGATCCTGCTCTACCTGGACCCGAAGGGTGCGCTGGTGGCTCTGCCATCGCACGTGGGACTGGCGGGGCTCCCCGACAGGGACGCCGTCGCAGCCGCCCGGGCAGGCGGACGCGACCTGCGGACCGTCGTGGTCGGGGGCGTCAAGGTGCGACTCCTGACCCTGCCGATCACGGGATCCAACGACGGGCAGGGCGCGGTGATCGGCTACCTCCAGGCCGGCTTCGTCCTCACCCTCCACGACGAGCAGTCGGCGACGCTGCTGTGGTCGATCATGGTGGCCGCAGCCATCGGCCTGGCCGCCGCCACGGTCATCACGATCCTCGTCACCGGTCGCGCCCTCGCGCCGATCCGCCGCTCGTTCGAGGCGCAGCAGCGCTTCGTGGCGGACGCCTCGCACGAGCTGCGCACGCCGACCGCCATCATCCGCAGCACCGCGGACCTCCTCGAGCGCGAGGATCTCGTCACGCCTGCGGGGCGGCCGCTCATCGGCGACATCATCAGCGAGTCGGATCGCATGGGCCGGCTGGTCGGCGACCTGTCCACGATCGCCTCGCGCGAGGATGAGCCGCTGGCGCTGCAGCGCTCGGACCTTGACCTGGCGGCTCTCTCCCGGGACGTCGTCCGGCGGATCCAGCCGCTCGCCGCCAGGCGGGAGATCGAGGTCGCGCTCGCCTCGCCAGAGCGGGCGCCGATACGCGCCGACGCGGATCGCATCACCCAGCTCCTCCTGATCCTGCTCGACAACGCGCTCGAGCACGCCCCCGCGGGCAGCGTCGTGCGCCTCGAAGTCGCCCGGCCCGACGCGTCCACGATGGCGGTCCGTGTCTCCGACCAGGGGAGCGGCGTCCCGCCGGAGTCGCGCGAGCTGATCTTCGAACCGTTTGCCCGACTCTCGCGAGGCGGGCGGCGACGCCTTGGTGGCAGCGGCCTCGGCCTAGCCATCGCGCGTCGCATCGTCACCGCCCATGGGGGCGAGATTGGCGTCAGCTCGGGAGCTGAGGGTGGCGCCGTCTTCACCGTTCGGCTCCCCGTTGGGGCGCGCCGCTGAGTCCGCCTCCCTTGGAGATTTCCCATCTCCAGCAAAGTGCCCGCCCATCGGCCGTTCGCATCGTGGCGGTCGAATCGATCCACCGCTCACGGAGCACCCATCATGGCCTTCGTCATCGCCGCACCCTGCGTCGACCACAACGACCAGTCGTGCGTGGCAGCCTGCCCTGTCGACTGCATCACAGCCGAACCGGGCGTGGACCGCAAGTTCTACATCGATCCTGACCTCTGCATCGACTGCGGGGCCTGCGCCATCGCCTGCCCGAACGCGGCGATCTTCCGCTCCGATCAGCTCCCAGCCCCCTGGGCCGACTTCGCCTGGGTGGACGCCGCGTGGTATCGGGACCCGAGCGCCGCCCGACCGGTGGTCGACGAGCTCGTCCCGGCAGCCTAGGAGCCCGGAGTCGTGGTCCAGGCAATGCCGGCGCGCCTGCTCCCAGCGCGTTCGACCCCGATCCTCAAGCTGAACGCGACCCTTGTCGGACGCACGGACCTCAGCGGTGCGATGTCACTGCTTCGCGTGCGGCCTGACGACGGTGTGCCCAGCTTTCGCCCCGGGCAGTACTTCGCCCTGGGGCTCTGGGTCGAGGGTCGCCTCGTCCAGCGTCCATACTCGGCGGCATCGACGTCGGCCACCGCGGGCGAGCTCGAGTTCCTGGTGCGCCTGGTTCCGGGCGGCGAGCTGACGCCCCACCTCTGGACGCTGTCAGTGGGCGCCCGTCTGCGGATCGGTTCTCCCAAGGGCCTCTTCGGCCTCACCCCGGACGACGAGCGCACCCATCTCTTCATCTCGACCGGCACGGGGCTTGCCCCATTTGTCGCCATGGTCGATCAGCTTCGGCAGCGAAGGAATCCGCCGCGCATCGTGCTCCTCCACGGTGCCTCGCACGTCGCCGAGCTGGCATTTCGCGACCGGCTCGAGGCGCAAGCCGGCCATGCATCGATCCGCTACGTGCCCGCCATCTCACGCCCCGATGACCCGCGCAACGCCGGCTGGCATGGGGCGACGGGGCGGCTGGAGACCGTGCTGCCGGACGTGTGGGAGCGGCTGCGACTGGACTCGTCGGCGACCGTTGCGTACCTGTGCGGCAGCCCGGGCATGATCGAGAGCGGCAGGCGGGTCCTCGCCGACGAGCGGATGGCGCCGGGTAGCATCCGCAGCGAGGAGTACTGGTCCGCGGGGACCGCAGCACGGGCATGACGTACCCCGGCGCAGGTGTGACCTAGAATCGCGGCTGGGTGGTCCGCGGTTCGTCCCCGTAGCTCAGTGGACCAGAGCGGCTGCCTTCTAAGCAGCGGGTCGCAGGTTCGAATCCTGCCGGGGACGCCATGACATCATGACGCCCGAGCCGATGTCGACCGAGTCGCCGATCCTCGAGGCGCCAGTGCCCGCCGCCGCTCACCCGGAGCCGCAGGGTCAGCTCGGACGCCTCTCCGCCCTCACCGCCTACTGGCTCGGCCTGTCGGTGCTGTGGGGCAGCCTCAGCACGATCGTTCTCCCGCGACTCGTCGAACAGATGGTCCCCGCGGCCGTGAAGACGTCGGCACTCTCGCTCGTGGCGGGGCTCCAGGCGGTCGTTGCGATCATCGTGCAGCCGGTCGCAGGCGCCGCCAGCGACCGAGTGGCGACGCCCTGGGGCCGGCGGCGGCCGTTCATCGTCGCGGGGGTGCTGGCCCAGCTCTTCTTCCTCGTCCTGCTCGCTAGCGCCGGCGCGTTCTGGGGGGTCCTCGTCGCGATGCTGCTGATCGAGCTCGCCTCGAACGCCGCCCAGGGGCCATACCAGGGCCTCCTCCCCGACGTCGTGCCGGCTGGCCGCCGCGGCCTCGCCTCGGGCCTGATCGGGGCGGCGCAGCTCGCGGGACAGGTGGTCGGGGTGGCCGTGGCAGGCGTGCTCGTCGCCTCAGGGAACGACGCTGGAGCCATCGCCTTCGCGGGCGTCGCCGTGGCTGCCGGGATGCTGACCACGGTGCTCGCGATCGGCGAGCCGGCGAGCACGGTCGCGGCCCGCCCGTCGGCCTGGCTGCGAACCCTGGTGCTGCCGCGCCACTGGCTGCGCCCAGCGCGGGTGATGCTGCTCTCGGTCTGGGGCCCCGACGTCCGGGCCCGTCGCGACTACCTGTGGCTGCTCGCATCCCGCCTTGCGATCCTCATGGCGACCGGGACGCTTCAGCCCTTCATCTACTTCTACCTCGAGGACTCGCTCCACCTCGGCGTGAACGCCGGCCCGGCGGTCGCGCCGCTGGCCGCGGTGGTGGCGTTCGTCGCGCTTGCCTCCGCGATCCCGGGCGGCGCCCTCACCAGGCGCTGGGGGCGGGTCAGGACGGTGCTGGTAAGCGCCCTCCTTGGGGCCGTGGGCGCCGCGGCGTTCGCCGTCGCCCCGACCTACTGGAGCCTGTTTGTGATCGCGGTCCCGTTCGGGATCGCGCTTGGGGTGTTCCTCTCCGCCGACTGGGCGCTCCTGGTCGACCTCGTGCCTCCCGCCGAGGCGGGTCGATACCTGGGCCTCTCCAACACGGCGACCGCGGGCGCCGGCGTGCTGGCGGTGGCCATCGGCGGTCCGATCGCCGACCTCGTCAACGGCCGCCTCGCAGGGGCCGGCTACCGAGCCGTCTTCGTGCTCGCTGCCATCGAGTTCCTGGTCGGCGCGTGGAGCGTGCTCCACGTGGCGGAGCCGGGGATGAGCGCCGAGGCCCGCTGATGCTCCGCCGCTCGCCCAGCCGTCCCGCGGCTCCTCGCCTCCTCGATCCGATCCTCACCGCCTGGGAGTGCTACGACCGGCGTCGCCGCCGGATCCGCCCCGCGCGCGCGGGGTCCGTCGTGGGGCTCGAGCTGCGCCGGCACCGGGGGCCGGACTTCGCGCTGGGTGACGGCGCCACGGTCCGCCGCGGCGACCTCGTCGGCGAGCTCCACGTCGACAATGCGCACGCGCGAGCGCTCGCCACCGAGACCGGCTGGCTCGACGGGCTGCGGATCGGACGCGGTGACCTCGCCGCGATCGCGCGCTGGGCGGCTCGGCAGCCGGCGTCTGGCCGGCCCGTCGCCTACCACGCCGCGGGCCTCCTCTGGCCGCTCGCCGCCCGGGTGGGATTCAGCGTCCATCGGCGGCGTCGCACGGCCTGGGTGCGGCTCGACGAGTGGTATGCGCGCTGGCTGCTCGGTCACTGGTCCGCGGCCGGGCGCGCTCGCCTCGCGCGGGGACGGGGAAGGCTCCGTTCGGCTGACGCCTGGATCTCGGGCGCCGGCCTTGGCCAGCGCTTCGGCGAACCGTCGGACTAGGCGGCGCCGGCGGCCGAGAGGCCCTTCACCATGATCGGCTCGGCGGCCTTCACCTTCTCGCGCGGCTCACGCACCACAAGGACCGATGCGTGCGTGTGCAATAGCACCTTGCGCGCCACGCTTCC
The DNA here is from genome assembly GCA_041499395.1 of Candidatus Limnocylindria bacterium. Classification (GTDB taxonomy): domain Bacteria; phylum Chloroflexota; class Limnocylindria; order QHBO01; family QHBO01; genus CF-167. The sequence goes on along the minus strand of JBGQKH010000017.1, from coordinate 2,008 downwards.
GAGTGCCAGCCGCGTGAGAGCCGACAGCCCGCGCGACCCGACCACGATCAGGTCCGCGCCGTCCTCGGTGGCGGCGTGGAGCAGCTCCTCGGCAGCGTCGCCCTCGCGCAGCTCGCTCGTGGCCTTGAGCCCGACCGCTGCCAGGTCCTCGCAGGCCCGCTCGGCGATCTGCTCCAGCTGTCCCCGTCGGACGTCGACGGTCGAGTCGCGCAGCTCCACCCAGGCCGGGTAGAAGGCGGCGCCGATCGAGACCGCCCATCCGGCCGGCGGCTGCGCAACGGAGACGACCCGTGCCGGAAGCCCGGCGAAGATCGGCCAGGAGGAGAGGGTATGGATGGCGCGCTGTGCGCTGGGCGAGCCGTCGACGCCCACGACGAGCCGATGCGCCCCGGCGGAGCGTGCCACCAGCACCGGGCAGGGAGCGTGGTCGACCACCTCCGTCGAGACGGAGCCCACGAGCACCGTGGCCAACGGCCCGTGGCCGCGGCTCCCGATCACGATCAGGTCCGGCTGCATCGCGCTGGCCTCGTCGAGGAGCGCCGAGGCGGGGCGTCCGCGGACGACCCGCGTCTCCACGATCCGATCGGGTGCCTGGAGCGGGGCCGCGGCGGCGCGCAGGGTGGACTGGAGGTCGTCGAGGAGGAGCTCCTCGGCCTCGTGGGAGTCGTGCGGCACGACGGCGAAGTCCGGCGCGCCGAAGAGGTCCGGCCCGCGCTCGAGCGCGGCGACCAGGGTGATCGCGGTGCCGGTCGGCCAGCGGAGGTGCGCGACGAGGTCGCGGGCCGCTTCGGCCCCAGCCGATCCGTCAAAGGCGAGCATCACACGCATGGCAGCCATCTCCGTTCCTGTCTTCGCTTGGGCTTCCGGCGCGGGCAGGGCGTCCCGCACCGGGGCCCACCAGCAGCCTGCGATTCGGCCCGATGGTCATGACAGGGCCATCGGTCGCAAACGGCCGGGACCGAAGTCCCGAGCACCGGGCCGCGCGGCCATTCCCTCCGCATCGTCCCCATCGCAGCATGAGCGGCGAAGACTTGGAGTCCGCGCTGAAAGGGCCACCGATGGCGCACATGGCGCTGGATCGGGCGTGGGTCGTCTGCTACGGCGAGACGCGACTGGTGGTGCGCCGCGGGGTGGCGTGCCCGACGCGGGGACACGTCCCCGCCAGCCTCTGCCTGACCTGCCGGTACCTCATGACGAGCTCGATCGAGCGGGCACGCAGCGGCTGGTGCGCGCTGGAGCTCCCCGAGGAGCTAGGCCGCTCCCAGGAAGGCCTCTCGGCGGAGGTCGATGCGAATCGTCTCGCTGCCCGGCTCGAGTGCGCGGCAGGTCCAGGGGAGACCGGCATGCTCGAGGAGGGCGTGGATCGGGTGGTTGGCGGTCAGCATGGTGGCCTCCAGGGCCCGAACGCCGCGCTGCTGCGCCGACGCGATCGCCGCGTCGAGCAGCCAGCGGCCGAGGCCGTGACCTCGCCGGTCTTCGGCGACCGCAACGGCGATCTCCTCGACCCGCTCACCCCGCGGATCGATCGGCTCCAGGCAGAGGTGCCCGACCACCGTCCCGTCCGGGTCGACCGCCACCCATCCGCTCGCCGCGCGGTCATCGGGGCGCGCAAATCGCTCGGCCTGCAGATCGCTGATCGAGCGGCACGAGCCCAGGAAGCGGGTGCGGCGGCTCTCGGGGGTCAGCCGAGCGTAGAAGCCGGCGATCGCATCGGCGTCACTGGCGCGGACAGGCCGAACCCGGAGGCGCTTGGCGTCCATGTGGCAAGGATCGGCCCGCAACGCCTCCCGCGGCGAGGGCCGTTGGACCCCTCCGCCCCGGCCGCACGGTCCCGTCCGGTCGGGCACTACGTCACTCACCATTGAGGTGGTGGCGCTCGTAGACTCGTGAGCATGCGAATCGTCACGGCCGCGGAGGCGGTGGCCGGGATCAGCTCCGGCCAGCAGGTCTTCGTGCACGGTGGCGCCGCGACCCCGTCGGTCCTGCTCGACGCGCTGGTGGCCCGGGC
>JBGQKH010000016.1:0-26235 GCA_041499395.1 Candidatus Limnocylindria bacterium | reverse complement strand
GGCGGCCTCCAGGGCCGGCTTCGGGACCGGCAGCTCGCGGCCGAGCGCGTTGTGGAGCTGCTTGCGCCGCTGGCGGAAGCCGGCCTGCACGATCCGGTAGAACGGCTCGCGCTCGGGCCCCACCGGGACCTGCGGCTCCGCCCGGCGCCGCAGGCGGAGGATCGCAGAGTCCACCTCCGGCGCGGGCTCGAACGAGGCGGCCGGGACGCGGGCCACGACCTCGGCGGTGGCCACGTTCTGGGCGAAGACGGAGAGGTAGCTCATCTGGCCGGGCGGCGCCGCCACCCGCTCCGCCACCTCGGCCTGCACCAGCAGGACCGACAGCAGCGGCGGCCGCTCCCCCTCCAGGAAGGCGTGCAGCAGCGGGCTGGTGATGTGATACGGGATGTTGGCAACCAGCTTGAACGACTCCCCTGGGAAGCAGTCGCGGGGATGGAGCGAGAGCGCATCGGCCTCGATCAGCTCGAAGCCCGGGACCTCGCCGAGCTCGCGCCGCAGGTAGGCCGCCAGGCGCGGATCGAGCTCGACCGCCAGCACCGTGGCCCCGGCCGCGAGCAGGCGACGGGTCAGCACCCCGAGTCCGGGACCGACCTCCACCACCCGGTCGCCCGGTTCGAGCTCGGCGGCAGCCACGATCGCGTCGAGCGCTGCCGAATCGGTCAGGAAGTTCTGGCTCAGCGCCTTCCTGGGTCGCAGGCGCTCCGCCGCCAGGAGGCGCCGCAGCTGACCCGGCGTGTGCGGCACGAGGCGCTCCGGGGCGAGCGGGCCGGTCACGCGTCGAGCCAGGGCAGGGCGAGGTTCGGGGTCGCCTCGAGCGCCGGCGTGGCCCGGTCCCCGGCCGTGAAGCGGAAGCCCGCCGCGGCCCCGATCATCGCCCCGTTGTCGGTGCACCAGGCCGGCGGCGGGACGAGCAGCGGCAGCCCGGTCGCCGCCAGCCGCTCGCGGAGGACGGCACGCAGGCTCCGGTTCGCGGCCACCCCGCCGCCGAGCGCCACCGCGGCCACGTCGTGCTCCTCCGCGGCGGCCACCGTGCGCGTGACGAGGGCGTCGACGACCGCCTCCTCGAAGGCGGCGGCCAGGCCGTCGACGGGGATCGGCTGACCGCGCTCGCGGTAGCCCGCCACCTCCCGCAGGACGGCCGTCTTGAGCCCGGAGAAGCTGAAGTCGTAGCGACCGGCGGGTCGGGCGCGGGGGAAGCGGGTCGCCGCGCGCGCTCCCTCGGCCGCGGCGCTGATCGCGGGGCCGCCGGGGTATGACAGCCCGAGCAGCCTCCCGACCTTGTCGAACGCCTCGCCCGCGGCGTCGTCGACGGTCTGCCCCAGGAGCCGGTAGCGACCGTGATCGGCCATCAGCACCAGCTGGGTGTGACCACCGCTCACCACCAGGCAGAGGAGCGGGAAGGGCGGCTCGGCCGGGAGCGGCTCATCCGCCGGCGCGTCGGTCAGCCAGTTGGCGTAGATGTGGCCCTCGATATGGTTCACGGCGACGAGCGGCAGGCCGTGCGCGACCGCCAGCGACTTGGCGACGTTCACCCCCACCAGCAGCGAGCCGATCAGGCCCGGTCCGCAGGTGACCGCCACCGCATCGAGGTCGTCCCAGCCGACATGGGCCTCGTCCATCGCCGCGCGGATGGTGGGCACGATCCAGCGCAGCTGCTGTCGCGCCGCGACCTCCGGCACGATCCCGCCGGTCGCTGCGTGCAGCGCGATCTGCGTCGCCACCTGGTTCGCCGCGATCCGCCGGCCACCGCACACCACCGCGACCCCCGTCTCGTCGCAGCTCGTCTCGATGGCCAGCACCGTCGGGCCGCTCACCACCCCTCGTCCCTTCCCGCGCGGAGGCGCTCGGCGTCGAGGATGGCGCGCATGCTCACGCTCGACAGGGACGCGGTGGTCATCACCAGCGCGTCCTCGCCGTCGTCGCTGTAGTAGGCGATCCTCCGCCCGGCGATCCGGAAGCCGAAGGTCCGATAGAGGGCCTGCGCCGGCTCGTTGCTGACCCGCACCTCGAGCGTCATGCGCACCGTCCCGAGCTCGATCGCCATCTCGGCGAGGCGCAGCAGCAGGCGGCGGCCAACCCCGCGTCGGCGGTGATCGGGATGCACCCCGAAGGTGGTGATGTGGGCCTCGTCGACCATCAGCCAGATGCCCGCGAAGCCGACCACCCGGTCGTCGCTGCGCGCCACCACGTAGTGCGCCAGCCGGTTCGCGGTGAGCTCCTGCTCGAACGCGTAGGCCGGCCATGGAGAGCTGAAGCTGAGTCGTTCGATCTCGATCACGGCCGCCACGTCGCCCAGCCGCATGCGCTCGATCACGAGCGGCATGCCGATCGCCATCAGCGCACCTCTCCCGCCGCCGGAACGGTGCCGCGCGGGGCACGCAGGTACCACGGCTCGAGGCGCTCCAGGTCGTCACCGCGCGGTTCCTCGCGCAGCCGCCGCGAGGCGCGGAGCGCCACCGCCTCCGCGGCACGACGCGGGGAGATGGCGCCGGGGAGGGCGAACGCGGCGGCGACCTCCGAGGCGGCCACCACCGGGGAGGCGTCGATGAGGCGTGCCAGCTCGGCAGCGTCGACGATCCGTGGCAGTGCCTCGCCGCGCAGGAGCACGAACGCGTCCTGCGCCCCGGCGCGCGCGACCGCGGCCTGGGCCTCCGGCTCGGCGGCGAGCCACGCCTCGAGGCTGGGAACCCCCAGGAGCGGCACGTCGAGGGCGAGCGCCAGCCCCTTGGCGAGGCTCATCGACACGCGCAGGCCGGTGAACGAGCCGGGCCCGATCCCGACCGCGAGGGCACTCGTCCCGGCCAGCTCCCGCCCGGTGCGGGCGAGGAGCACGAGCAGGTGCGGCAGCAGCTCGCTCGCCTGCCGTCCCTCGCCCTCCCACGCGTCGGCGGCGAGCAGGCTCCCGTCGCGCTCCGCCAGGGCGAGCGACGGATCGCTCGAGGCGCTCTCGAGGGCGATGATCATCGGTTCGCCAGCGCGCTCATCGCGACCCGCTGCTGCGCCGCGCCGTTCGCGCGCCAGCCGATCCGCCGCGTGTCGCTGCCGTCGGCGGCCGGATCGATGGTGAGCTCCAGGCGATCGGCGGGGAGGCGGTCGCCGAGCCGATCGGCCCACTCAACGATCGCCACCCCGCCCGCCTGACGGTCGTCGAAGAGGCCGGCCGCCACCGCCTCCTCCGGATCGTCGAGCCGGTACGCGTCGATGTGGAAGAGGCGCAGGCGGCCCAGGTGCTCGTTCATCAGCACGAAGGTGGGGCTGTTGACGACGCTCGTCACGCCGAGCCCCTCCGCGACTCCCTTGGCCAGCTCCGTCTTGCCGGCGCCGAGCGGCCCGATCAGCGCCAGCAGCAGCCCGGCGTGCGCCGCCTCGCCGATCGCGCGCCCGATCTGTCGCGTCTCCTCGGCGCTGTGCGTGGCGAGCGATCCGGCGGTCCCCATGGCCGTCGCGGCGGGCTGCTCCATGGCCGAAGGATACGGGAGCGGCCGCTCAGCGACCTTCCGGCTGCATCGTGGCCTCGAGGTTGGCGAGCGGCACCGGGGCAAGGCGCCCGTCCTCGAACCGGACGAGGGCCATCCGGGTCGGGATCCCCGATTGCGCCGCATGGAGGTCGTCCATCAGCGCCACCAGGACGCCGCCGCGGCCCTGGAACGGGCGCCGGTGCGCGATCACCCGCTCCCCGACCCGGGCCAGCGGGCGGCGCTTCGGCAGCGGCGATGCGTCGTACACGTAGAGGAGCCCATCGGCGCCGAAGAGGCTGGCGACCCGGCCGGTGTGGAGCCGGAACCACGCGAAGAGCTGCGGATCGATCCCGACCTTGCCGTACCCCTCCACCAGCAGGATCCCGAACGAGCCGGTCATCCCGCCCGCCTCCCGCCTCCGCAGCTGGATCGTGGCGAAGTCGCGCAGCTCCTTGTCGAGCACGCCGCCGAGGACGATCCCGGCCACGCCCATGGCGCGGGCGCGAGTCAGCGTCTCCGCCGAGGCGCGCGACCCGCCGACAAGGATCTTGCCGGTCGCGCCGCTGTCGATGGCCCCGGCGCGCAGCTCCTCCTCCGGGCTCCGCACGCCGACCACCAGCTCGCCGTGCACCGCGTCGCCACTGCCGCCGACGCCGCGCAGCCGGGCCGCCGGGACCTCGACCAGGAGCGAACCCTCCTCGATCGCCCGCACGCGACCCCGGACGTGCCCGATCACCGGCTCCTCGCGGCCGAGCGGGGCGAGCAGGAGCGTTCCGTCGCGCCGCGAGGCGGCCACGACCAGGCCGGCGATGGGCGCCAGCACGGCCTCTCCCCCCGCGACCAGGGCGAGGGGCTGATCGGCGTCGACCCGGTCCCCGGGGTGCACGGCGAGCAGCTCGTCGATCTCCCCCGGCTGGCGGCGGAGCGGACGCGTGACCGGGACACGCACCGGGGCGAGGGCACCGCGACGCATCCCGATGACCTCGTCGGGCCGGATCTCGGCGCCGACCCGCACGCTGACCGAGGTCCCGCGCGGGAGGTGAATCCGATGCAGCGACGCGTCGATCACGTGACCACCGGCGCCGCAGGGCGCGGCTCCCGCAGGAATGCGTCGCGCCACGAGGTGAGCACCGCGCGGCGATCGTCGTTGCGACGCGGCAGGAGGAGCGGGGCGTCGCGCGCGTCGAGCACGAGGCCGACGGCGCCGCCGCTCACCGTCGCCCGCATCTTTCGCGCCCGGCGCGGCGAACCGAGGGTCACCGCCGGATCCAGCTCGATCTCCAGCTCCGCCATCTGTCCGCGAGGCAGCGGCACCACCTCGACCTGGCCGGGGCGCACCTCGATCGGCCCGAGCGGGGCCCAGCCGGCGCGGTGCACCGTGACGCGCATGGCGGCATGCCCGGAGCGTCCACCCTGGCAGACGACCGCCGCGCCGAGCGGGACGAGCAGGTCATCGCGGAGCGTGCCGAGGCCCTCGACGATCTCGTCGTCGCGGAGCGCGCCGAGCGGCCCAAGCGCGCCGGCCGGGTCGATCGCGACCTGGACGATCCCGACCGGGCGGATCCCGTCCAGCAGGAGCTGCATCGACTGCGCCGGCAGCGGCGCCGCGGCGATCGTCCGCCCTGACCCGATCAGCAGGTCGATCCCGCCCGGAGGCGCGCCGTTGGCGGCCAGGTCGGCGAGCAGGGCACGAGCCGCCCCCTGCACCACCGCCAGCTCCTCATCGGTCTGCGGAAGGGAGCCGGGGCGGGCCCTGAGGTTCTGGAGCGCATCCGCGACGGCCAGCTCGTCGATCGCCGCGGCCAGGCTGTGCGCGATCCGGGCAGGGCCGCCCGCGATCGTGAGCGATGGGGAGGCGAGCCCCCCGGAGGCGACCACGCGGCTGTCGGCGATGCCGTTCTCGTCGGCGCTGGCCCACGTGGCGTAGCGGGCGCCCAGGTCGACCCCCACGACCCGCAGCCGGGCGGCGCGGGCAAGCTCGGCGACGGCACGGCTGAAGCCGACCGGGGCCAGCTGCCTCGCCGCGCCGCGCTCGACGAGGCGCTCGATCAGGGCGTCGAGGAAGCGGCGCAGCGGGAGCGGATTCTCGTGGTCGGCGGAGGGACGCGCATTGGCGACCGGCCGAACGATCCCCGGCTCGAACAGGGCCGCCACCTGGTCGGTGAGGCTGGCCGACCCGGCCCAGACGACCGGCGAGCGGCCGCCGCCACGGGCTGCGGCGACCAGCCCCGCCATCTCCAGCGCACCATCGCCGCCCTCGGCGTCGAAGCCACCGGCGACGAGCCAGGCATCGACCTCGGCGGTCTGGAGCGCGCTCAGCCGCTCGGCGACCGTGCGCCCGTCGTCGGCGGTGACCGCCTCCACCACGACCCAGCCGGCCGCCTCCGCCGCGCGCCGCGCCGCCCGACCGGAGAGCTCCGAGGAGACGGCCGCCATCGCGATCCTCCCCGGCCGCGCCGGCGTGTGGACGGCGATCCGCGGCGCGTCGGCCAGCAGCAGGGCGATCCGCCCCGAGACTCGCGGGTCGACGCGCCCGCCGAGTCGCGCCGCCAGCGTCGCGATCAGCTCTGCGTCGTCCCAGGCGCTCGGCTGCGCAGCATGCGCCGCGATCCTCCATCGGCCGACCGTCCGTCCCACGACCGCGGCCTTGGTCCAGGCCGAGCCGATGTCGATGAGCAGCGACACCTCCGAGGTTGCCCGTACCGCCCCCGCCTCGCGGGTCTCGACCGTCATCGGAGCACCGTAAGCCAATTGGCGAGCAGGAAGCCGACCCGATCGACGAGGAGCGAGAGGCGGCTCACGATGAGGAAGCCGAGCCAGCCCCCGATCCCCCCAATGAGCAGCCACCGCCCGAGCGAGGCCGCCTGCGCGGTGAGGGCAGCCCGAGGTGCTCCATGCAGGAAGCTGAGCAGGACGAGGGTCGTGATGACCAGCGCGAGCAGCTCGCTGGCGAGGTCCGGCGAGCCGGCCCCGCCGGCGGGCAGCGCGGCCGCCATCTGCGGCAGGATCGTCCCGATCACCGCCCCGCCCAGCGCGTAGGCGGAGATCCCGCCGACGAGGATCGCGGTGGCGGGGGCGACGGCTCGACGCGGCAGCCATGACGCCCCGATCAGGAGGCAGGCCAGCACCAGCGCCGGCACGAGGAGGAGGTGGTCGCGAGGGCTCGTGACGAGCGGAGTGACCAGGCGCGGAACCAGCACGTCGTGGATCGCCAGCAGGACCAGGTAGCCCGTGGCGAGGCCCGCGAGCAGGTACTGGAGCAGGACGAAGATCCGCCGCGCGCCGACGACGTAGGACCAGACCCCGATGGTGACGAGGGCGGCGACCCACGTGGCAAGCGCCCCGCCGAGGTCTCCGGCCATGAATCCGTTCATGACGGCCGGCGCCCCGCTGCCGTTCGCACTCGGCCGGTGCGTCGCAGCGCGGCCTCGCCGAGGGCCGCCAGCGCGACCAGCATCCCGACGAGCATGGGCAGCGGCGCGGGGGTCGAAGCCGGCCCGGCGACCGCATCCCCGCCGATCGCCTCCGCGTAGCCGACCCCCTCGCGCAGGGTGGCGAGCAGCGCGACGAGCTGGCCGGATCCGAGGTACGGCTCGAGCTCGGGGTCGAGGAAGGTCGGCGCGATGGCCGCCAGCTTCAGCTTCGGCAGCCGGGCGCCGACCTGCTCGACCCAGCTCCGCGCCGACAGGTCGCTGCCGGAGATGACCACGACGAGGTCGAAGGCGCCGATGCCTCCGCCTCGTTTCCGGATCTCGTCCGCGAGCACCCCCGTCGTCGCGGCAGGGAGGATCGAGGCGATGCCCCGCACCAGACCTGCCTCGGAGCCGGAGACGAAGCCGAGGTCGAGAGGCGGAGTGCCGCCGGCGCGGGCGATCCGGTCGCGCTCCGCCGCCGCGATGGCGCGCCCTTCCGGGGTGTAGCTCACCATCGCCGTCCGGTCGCCGTGAGCCGCCAGGTCTGCGAGCAGGGCGCGGGTCGCGGCCCGAATCTCCGGGTAGGTGCCGAGGTCGGCGTCGCAGGCGACCAGCACCATCGCGTTGATGGGGAGGTCGCCGACGGCGGACAGCAGCTGGTCGACGTGGGACCGGTCCGAGCTCGCGAGGCGAAGGGTCGTGTCACCGGGGCGCTGCGGGACGAGCCACGCGCCAGCCAGGAGGAGCAGCAGCAGGGCCGGAGCCGAGCGGCGCAGCATGGCGCGCAGCGTCACGCGGCTACTCGTCGTCACGGTCCAGCGTCAGCAGGGAGCGCGCCGCGCTGATCGCGACCATCACCCCGACCCCGATCAGGAGCCCCCGGAAGACGCCCCCGAGCGGCACCGCGCGCACCCAGCCCGCGGTCGCGGTGAGCCATTCGCCGGCCTGCCCGCCGATCGGGAGCAGGAGGACGATCACCATCGCGGCGGCGGCGGCCATCACCGCCGTCTCGCGGAAGCGCAGCGCGAAGCCGCGCCGAACGGCGCGCAGCAGGAAGAGGAAGAGGAGCGCGAAGAGCGAGGCGGCGAGCGGGGCCAGGAGGGCCGCCACCAGCCACAGCACCACGGGGTCCGAGCTGCCGCTCGAGCCGGGGCGCAGGCCGGCCACCACGATCGCGGCCATCCCCACCAGCAGCACGATCGACCCGATCGGATCATCGCCGCCCGACGCGAGCGCACGCAGGTGGTGCGCGACCAGGGTTGCGCCGCCACCGACCGCCGCAGCCGCGACGAGCAGCACGAGCAGCTCGTTCAGGGCGCCGGCTGCCTCGCCAAGGGACGGGTTGACGACGAGCAGGTCGAGCAGGACCAGCAGCCCGCTGACGAGGGCGGCGGCGGTGACGAGCGAGCGTCGCATGCCGCTCAGCGACCCGCCAGGAACGCCGCGACCTGCGGCCCGCCGGCCCAGGCGACCAGGGATCCGATCAGCAGGACGCCGATCACGGTCCAGATGAGCCGGTTTGCGGCCAGCACCACCGCCCGCGCACTGCCGCTTGCCGAGACCTCGCCACCCGCCTGCAGCAGCTCCGGGCCGATGAGGCTGCCGTCCCCGTTCAGGAGCGGCCCCGCCGCCTGGCCGGCGCTCGCCGTGCCGGCGACGCTCCACTCGGCATCGCCGAGCACGCCGTCGAGCAGCAGGAGGCCTTCCTCGGCCAGGCCGCCGGCCACCATTGCAAGGCCGTGCGACCGTGCCCCGGCCAGGGCGGCTGCGGCCGCCAGCGCCCTCCCCTCGCCGATGTACTCGACGGTCGAGGCGGAGGCGCGCTCGGGCGTGGCGGTGCGGCGATGGGCGCCGGCCAGCGTCGCCTCCGCGAAGAGGGCGGCCACCGGGTCGTTGGTGGTGACCGAGAGCGGGACCCCGGCCCGGGCCGCCGCCTCGGCGACGTGGCCGAGGAGCGGCAGCGAGCCAAGGGTCTGGAAGCGGTCGGTCGCAGAGGCGGCGCGGACCACCCCCGCGGTGCCGAGCGAGACGGTCGCGTCGGCGCCCGACTCGGCGGAGAGGGCCATCGCCCGCCCGATCCGGGTCAGCTGACCGAGGTCTGCCGCGGACCAGCGGGCCAACGGGCGTGCCAGCAGCGAGAGGAGGACCAGCAGCACGAGGAGGATCCCGACGGTCGGCGCGGCGCCCAGGCGCATCGAGGAGGACCCGACCGCATTGGTCAGGGCGGAGATCAGGTTGGCCATCAGCTCGCCGAGGTTCGGCATCCTAGGCCCGATCCTCCGGAGGCTCGCCGGCCAGCCTGGCGGTGAGCCGCTCGTAGGTGGCCGGATCGTGGACGGCCTGGCTCAGGATCCCGTGGCGCCGCGGCCCAAGGAGCTGCGCGAGGAGCGGGCCCAGGAAGATCGCCCCCTGCCGAACCAGCGGCAGGAGCGGTCGGTGGGCGTCGAGCAGGATCCCCGCCGGAGCACCGATCCCCCGGCGCTCGAGCTCATCGGCCAGCTGGTCAGCCGGCCCCGTTCGCGCTCCCTGCGAGACACCTGATTCGGTCGTGGTACCCATGGCCGCTCGCTACCCGACCTACCCTGCGTCCGGGACAGCCTCCGGCAGATGCACGCGCGGGAGGCGATCTCGAAGGGCGGTCGTCACTTCGTAGTTGATGGTGCGTCGCTGGGCGGCGACCTCATCGGCGTCGATGCGGGCACCCATCTGCTCGCCGATCAGGACGAACTCGTCGGCGTAGGTTACATCATGGCCATCGCCCAGATCGACGGTGAGGCCATCCATGCTCACGGCCCCGACGATCGGACGACGCTCGCCACGCACCAGCACCCAGCCGTTGTTGGCGTGCGCCCGCGGCCAGCCGTCGCCGTAGCCGATCCCCAGGGTCGCGATCCGGGTCGCGCGCTCGGCCCGGTAGCGCAGCCCGTACCCGATCGGCTCCCCGGCGGCCAGGTCGAAGATGCGGAGCGGGAGCGCGTGGAGCGAGAGCACCGGACGAAGCCCCTCGTCGCGCTCAGCGGCCCAGGCAGGGACCATCCCGTAGAGACCAAGGCCGGGGCGCACCGCGTCGCCAAAGGTCCCGGAGCCGGCGAGGAGGCCGCCGGTGGCGTCCACGTGGACGAGCCCCGGATCGACGCCCGCCGAGCGCATCGCGTCGAGCGCCTGGGCCATGCGAAGGAGCTGCACGTCCGAATAGGCCTCGTCCTCGCCGGGCACCGCGAGGTGGCTGAACGTGCCGCCAAGCGCAAGGTGCCGGCTCCGCGCGATGCGCAGCGCCAGCTCGACTGCGGCCCTCGAGTCGATCCCCTGCCGGCCCAGCCCGGTGTCGACCTTGAGCTGGACCGATACGCGCCGACCCGCGGCCGCGGCGGCTGCCTCGAGGCGCGCGACGCCGGCCTCGTCGTAGACGATCGGCTCGAGGCCGGCCGCGATGGCCGGGCCAGCCTCCGGGGAGCCGAGACCCCACAGGAGCAGGATCGGCGCCTCGATCCCCGCCGCCCGCAGCGCAAGCCCCTCGCCGAGCGTCGCGACGGCCAGCCGCTCGACCCCGTGGCGGAGGAGCGTGCGCGAGACCTCGATCGCCCCGTGGCCGTAGGCGTTCGCCTTCACCACCGCGATCACGGCGCGGCCGCCGGCAAGGCGCCGCACCACCGCCATGTTGCTCGCAAGCGCGGCGTGGTCGATCTCGATCCAGGCCCGATGCGGGCTGTGGGCAGCCGCCTCCGTCACGCCGGGCGGCCGCCGCGGAGCTGCTCGATCGCATTGGGCAACAGGTTGGCGATGTCGCGTGCCACCACGCCGGCGCGCCCGATGCGGTCCTCGGCCAGCAGGCCGGCAGCACCGTGCACCGCCACCCCACAGCCGGCCGCGTCGAATGGCGAGAGGCCGGCCGCGAGGAACGCTCCGATCACGCCGGCCAGCACGTCGCCGCTCCCCGCCGTCGCGAGAGCCGGCGTCGCGATGTCGGAGTGGAGGAGGTCCCCGTTGGGCGCGGCGACGACCGTATGCGCTCCTTTGAGCACGACCACCTGGCCCCAGCGTGCCGCCGCGGCCCCTGCCGCCTCGGCGCGCTTCGCGTCGTCATCGGAGAGCTTCTCGCCCTCTGGCAGGCGGATCAGCCGCGCGAACTCCCCGGGATGCGGAGTGAGCACCAGCGGCGCCTTGATCGGCTGCCACCAGCGCTGCACCTCTGCCAGGGCGACGAGCGCGTCGGCGTCGACCACCATCGGGTGCCGGATCTCGCCGATGAAGTTGCGGGCGCGCCGCAGCGTCGCCGGCTGGCGGCCGAGCCCTGGCCCGATCACCAGGGCCTCGTACGACGGAGCCTCGGTCGCCAGGCGGCGCCAGCCGGCCGGCGCCGTCAGGCCGGGAGCCTCCTCGACGAGGAGCATCGCCGTCAGCTCCGGGACGAGGCCGAGCAGGCGCAGCCCCACGGCCTCGGGGGTGGCGAGGCACGCCAGGCCAACGCCAGCCCGGATCGCGCCCAGCCCGGTCAGGAGCGTCGCCCCGGCGTACTCGAGCGACCCCGCCACGATGAGCAGGCGACCGAAGGTGCCCTTGTGCGCGCGCTCCGGGCGCGGGGGGAGTCGCTTGGCGACCCAGCCCTGGGTGAGTTCGGCGGTCGCCATGCCCTAGGAGCCCGCGCCGTGGTGGGCGACCGCCACCGCGACCGCCATGTGCCGCTCGTGCGAGATGCTGACGGTCACTTCCTCGAGCCCCAGCGCCAGCGCGCGAGCGGCGGCTCGCGCGTGCAGCCGGACCTGTGGCGCACCAGCCCAGTTCGGCAGGATCTCGATCTCGCGCCAGCCGACCCCCCGCACGCCGAGGCCGAGGACCTTGCTGATCGCCTCCTTGGCCGCCCAGCGCCCCGCGATGCGCTCGGCCCGGTGCCCACAGTAACGCGCCTCCCCGTCGGTGAGGACGCGCTGCCGGAAGCGGTCCGGAAAGCGACCCAGGGTCGTGACGATGCGGTCGATGTCGATCAGGTCGACGCCGATCTCGTGGCGGCTCATCGGCTTGGGGCGGCGGCTATTCGACGGTGACCGATTTCGCCAGGTTGCGGGGCTGGTCGACGTCGGTGCCGCGGGCGACGGCCACCTCGTAGGCAAGGAGCTGGAGCGGGATGATCGCGATCACCGGGGCGATCTCCTCAGGCGTCTCGGGGATGTAGAGGACGTCCTGCGCGTAGCGGTCGATCCCCTCGTCCCCCACCGTGGCGACGGCCACCACCGGCGCCTCGCGGGCGTGCGCCTCGGCGACGTTGCTGATCACCTTCTCGTAGGTGGCGCTGCGGTTCGCGATCGCCACGAGCGGCGTCGCCGGGTCGAGCAGCGCGATCGGGCCATGCTTCAGCTCGCCTGCGGCGTATCCCTCGGCGTGCACGTAGGAGAGCTCCTTGAGCTTGAGCGCTCCCTCCATCGCGACCGGGAAGCCGAGCGCACGACCGATGAACATCACGTCGCGCACATCGGCCCAGCTCCTGGCGAGCTTCTTGATCTGCGGGGCGAGCTTGAGCACCTCGGCGGCCTGCCCGGGCAGGTCGCGCAGGGCGAGGCCGAACGAGCGGCGCCGCCGATCGCTCAGGGTCCCCCGCAGGCGGGCGAGGTGCAGGGCGATCATCTGGAGGACCACCACCTGGGTCACGAAGGCCTTCGTGGAGGCGACCGCCACCTCGGGCCCTGCCTGCAGGTAGCAGACCGCATCGGCCTCGCGGGTGAGCGCGCTGCCGACCACGTTCGTCACCACCACGATCACGGCGCCCTTCTCGGCGGCCAGCTTCTGCGGCGCGAGGGTGTCGGCCGTCTCCCCTGACTGGCTGACGCTGATGACGAGCGTCTTGCCGTCGATCGGCGGTGGCGAGTAGCGCATCTCCGAGCCGATCTGCGCGACAGCTGGCAGCTCAGCCCACTTCTGGATCAGGTGCGCCCCGACCTGCGCAGCGAAGAGCGCCGTGCCGCAGCCGACGACGTAGACCCGCTCGACTGCCCGCAGCTTCTCCTCGATCGCCTCGAGCTCGGGCAGGTGCAGGCTGCCCTCCTCGTCGACGCGGCCGCGCAGCGCCTCGCCGATCGCATGCGGCTGCTCGTAGATCTCCTTGAGCGTGAAGTGCGCGAAGCCGCCCTTCTCGGCCGCCTCGATGCTCCAGCGGATCTTCGTCACGGGCCGCTGCACGCCGACGCCGTCCATCCCGGTGATCGTCACGCCATCGGCCGTCACGTCCGCGATGTCGCCCTCCTGGAGGATTACCACGTTCTTGGTGTGCTCGAGGATCGCCGGAACGTCGCTCGCGAGGAACGCCTCGCCGTTGCCGAGCCCCACGATCAGCGGGACGTTCATGCGCGCCCCGACGATCCGCTCTGGGTGGTCGAGGTGCATCACCACGATCGCGTACGCGCCGTGCACCTCGCTGAGCGCCTCTCGCACGGCCGCCACCAGGTCCCCGCTGTAGCGCTCCTCGATCAGGTGGGCGAGCACCTCGGTATCGGTGTCCGAGGTGAAGCGGTGCCCACCAGCACGCAGCCGTTCCTTGATCTCGCCGTAGTTCTCGATGATCCCGTTGTGGATGAGCGCGAGGCGCCCCGTGCAGTCACGGTGGGGGTGGGCGTTGACGTCGTTCGGGCGGCCGTGCGTGGCCCAGCGGGTATGCGCGATGCCCGGATGCCCGGCCGGGGCGCCGCCGTTCAGGTGCTCGGTCAGGTTGGAGAGCTTGCCGGCCTTCTTCTCGACGAAGACCTCGCCGGCCTCCGTGAGCAGGGCGATCCCGGCCGAGTCGTACCCGCGGTACTCCAGCCGGCGCAGCCCCTCGAGCAGGATGGGGGCTGCGTCACGAGGCCCGACGTACCCGACGATGCCGCACATGCTTGCTGCAGCTCCTAGTTCAGTCGGGCACTTGCGAGCTCCGAGAGCTCGCGTGCGATCTGGTTGATCTCGTCAGCGTCCTCGCCCTCGACCATGATCCGGATCTTTGGCTCCGTCCCGGAGGGTCGCACCAGGATCCGGCCACGCGCACCAAGGCGGGCGTCGGCCTCCGTCACGGCCGCAGCGAACTCCGGATCGATCTCCCACTGCTCCCGGTGACGGACGGCTGAGTTTATCACCACCTGTGGAAGCCTCGGAATCTGGGCGGCCAGCTCCGCGAGGGCGGCGCCAGCGGCCCGCAGGGTGCGCGCCAGCTGAATCCCGGTCAGGATCCCGTCGCCGGTCGCCGCCAGGTCGCGGAAGATGATGTGCCCTGACTGCTCGCCGCCGAGCGAGGCATCGGCCCGCTCCATCGCCTCGAAGACGTGGCGATCCCCAACGGGCGTACGCACCAGGCGTCCCCCGGCGGCGGTCACGGCGCGTTCGAGGCCGCCATTGCTCATGACCGTGGTCACCAGGATCCGGTTGCGCAGCGTGCCGGCCGCGAGGCGGGCGAGCGCGCAGATCCCCATCACGCCGTCGCCGTCCACGATCGCGCCATGCTCGTCCACGGCGATCAGCCGATCCGCGTCGCCGTCGAACGCCATGCCCAGGTCGAGTCCGCCGGCGACCACCGCGGCGGCCAGCGCCTCGGGGTGGTTCGAGCCGCAGTCGAGGTTGATGTTCACCCCATCGGGATCGGCGGAGAGGAGCGTCACCGACGCCCCCAGCTCGCGCAGCAGGTCGGGGGCGATCACGGAGGCCGAGCCGTTGGCGCAGTCGAGGCCGATCTTCAGCCCGCGCAGGGCATCCCCGGCCTGGGCGAGCAGCCAGGAGCTGTACTGCCGCACCGGTTCCGAGGACTGCGTGATCCGCCCGATCTCCGCATTCGTCCGGCCGGGCAGCGACTCGGCCTGGAAGATCAGGCGCTCCAGCTCCTCCTCGACCTCGTCGTCGATCTTCCGCCCGCCGGAGAGCACCTTCAGCCCGTTGTCATCGGCCGGGTTGTGCGAGGCCGAGACCATGATCCCGGCCGCGAAGTCGCCGCTCGCCGCGGCGTGGGCAAGGCACGGGGTCGTCACGACGCCGAGCTGGATGGCGTCCGCGCCGACCGAGGCGAGCCCGGCCGAGACGGCCGCAACCAGCATCTGGCCCGAGCGCCGCGTGTCCTGCCCGATCACCACGCGACCTCCGGACGCCCCGAGCAGGTGCCCGACCGCGCGCCCCAGGTCGTAGGCGAGGATCGGCGTCAGATCGACATTCGCGACGCCCCGGATGCCGTCCGTCCCAAAGAGGCGACCCATCAGGGCGCCGGGGTGGCCGGCGGGACGATGGTCACCGTCACCGAGATCGGCGAGATGGTGACCTGGGTGACGCCGCTGGGCAGCGTCACCTTCGGTTGCACGAGATGATCGCCCGGGCCCAGCCCGGTCACATCCAGCACCGGCGTCAGCGTCCCAAGATCGAGGGCGTTGAGGGCGGAGACCGTCCCGCGGACGGTGACGGCGATCTGCCCGATCTGCGGCAGGCAGGCGCTCCCCGCCGGCTGGCCGGTGCAGACCAGCCCCAGGATCAGGGTGCGCGTGGCGACCGTCTCCCGGATCTCGACGACGATCGAGGGCTGGGCGTCAGCAGGGTCGGCGAGGCGCGCCCCATCCGGGATCACGAGCGTGCCGGTGGCGTGCAGCGTCGTCTGGCTGCCCGACAGGCTGATCGGCTGGGTGAGCACCTCGGCGATCGCAGCGAGCACCTCCGGCGACCCGCGCAGGGTGACGACCGATGGATCAGAGGTCACCGTGCCGACTTCGAAGCCGGGGGCCGGAGCGCCGATCAGCAGCGGCCGGATCGGCACCGTGCGGCTCGTCTCGACCGTGCTCACGGCGATCTGCACGCGCACCGTCGAGGGGTTCAGCTCGACCGACTCGACCAGCCTGCCGTCGGCGTCGACCGGGACCAGGTCGACCTGCCCGCAGCAGTCGATCCCCGACTCGTCGATGCGCACGGTGGCGAGCGCGCGGTCGACGCGATGAAGGAGCGACTCCGGCCCGCTGGCGGTGACCGAGCTGATGCTCAGCTGGGGCGTACTGATCTCGAGCCCCGGCGGCACGACGCCGCTGTCGACGGCGACGCGAACCTGCGCCTGGTCGAGCCGGTCGAGCGAGACCGAGACGCTGCTCGGCGTATAGGAGAGCACGGTCAGGCCGTCGATCACCGGCCGCACCAAGATCTCGAGCGGCTGCTCCTGCGGGGCGTTGGAAAGCTTGTAGCGGGACAGGTCGATCGTGACCGCGAACGAGGCCGGGGTCACCCGGCCCGTGGCGGTGGCGGCGAGCCGGTAGTGGATATCAACAGTGCCGAGCTGCTGCGTGAGCACGTAGGTCCCCTGTGGCTGGCCGAGCGCCCGCACCTGTACCCCTGGAATGGTCTCCTCGCTGAACGAGCCGGAGAAGACGAGCCCGGTGTAGAGGACCGTGGCGAGGGCCAGCGCCCCCAGCTTCAGCGCCCAATTGCGGACGAGCCAGGCCATCTAGGAGCGTTCCCCGGTGGTCGCGCTGGCGGCCTCGGCCGAATCCCCGGCCACGCTCACGACGCGCGCCTCGGGGTCGATCGGCGCCTCCGGCTCGGGCGCATTCACGCCCCATCGGCCCTCGAGCGAGCGGCGCAGCAGCGCGGCCTGGCGGCGCGGGGCCTGCGGGCGGATCAGGTTGAGGATGCGGCGCCGCAGCTGCTCCTCGGTCAGGTTGCGCTCGATCCGCCCGCGCATCACCAGCGAGATCGAGCCCGTCTCCTCGCTGACGACGATCACGATCGCGTCGGACTGCTCGCTGATCCCGATCGCGGCACGGTGCCGCGTCCCGTACCGCTCCGAGTCGAGCACGTTCTGCGAGAGCGGGAGGAGCACCCCCGCTGCAAGGATCCGCTCGCCGGAGATGATCACCGCCCCGTCGTGCAGCGCCGTGCCGTGGTAGAAGAGGGTCGCCAGCAGCTCCGCCCGCAGGTCCGCGTGGAGGAGCACGCCAGACTCGGAGGCGAGGTCGGCGAGCCCCGTCTCGCGCTCGAGGACGATCAATGCCCCATGGCGCGAGCCGGCGAGCAGGCGGGCGGCGCGGCTGATCTCGCGCGCGACGCGCTCGGCGGCGGCCACGTCGTTGCTCACGAAGAAGCGGTTGACCGACCCAAATCGGCCGATCTGCTCGAGGGCCCGGCGGAGCTCCGGCTGGAAGACGACCACGATCGCGAAGAGGCCCACCACGGCCCCGGTCTGGAGCAGGGTGGAGAGGAGCCGAAGCTGCGCCGCCTGCGCGCCCAGGTAGACGA
Organism: Candidatus Limnocylindria bacterium; assembly: GCA_041499395.1. Classification (GTDB taxonomy): domain Bacteria; phylum Chloroflexota; class Limnocylindria; order QHBO01; family QHBO01; genus CF-167. The sequence continues at coordinate 9,149 of JBGQKH010000016.1, read as the reverse complement.
GGTAGAGGATCGAGAGGCCGATCACGATGCGCACCGCTCGGGTGCCGCGGATCAGGATGAAGAGCCAGTAGATGACGATCGCCACCAGCAGGATGTCGAGGACGGAGGTCCAGGTTCCGCGCAGGTAGAAGGTGAAGAAGTCACCGATGGCTTTGAACACGGGTGCCGATGATACCAAAGGGCCTCCGGGACCCCGCCCTGGAGCGATCGGCGCGCGGTCCTAGCGCTTCGTGTACTGCGGAGCCTTGCGTGCGCGCTTGAGCCCGTACTTCTTGCGCTCCTTGGCCCGCGGATCGCGGGTCAGCAGCCCCGCCGAGCGGAGGGCGCTGCGAGCGTCCGGGTGGGCGCTGAGGAGTGCCCGCGCGATGCCGTGCCGGATCGCCCCGGCCTGGCCGGAGAAGCCGCCGCCGGCCACCAGCACGGACGCGGAGTAGCGTCCCTCGGTCTCCGTCACGCGGAACGGGAGGCGCAGCGTCGCCAGGCCGGGCGTTCCGCCGAAGTAGTCGGCGGCGTCCTTGCCGTTGACCACGATGCTGCCGTCGCCGGGGAGGAGCCGCACGCGCGCGACAGCCTCCTTGCGTCGGCCCGTTCCGTAGACGTAGCTGGTGCTCACCGGTTGCGTTCCTCTTACAGCTCGGCAGCGGTCGGCTGCTGCGCCTGGTGCGGGTGCTCAGCCCCGCGATAGACCCGTAGCTTCTTGAACATCGCGCGACCGAGGCGGTTCTGGGGCAGCATCCCCTTGACCGCCCGCTCGATGACGATCTCCGGCTTGCGCGCCATGAGCGCCTGGAGGCTCTCCTCCTTCAGTCCGCCGGGGTAGCCCGAGTGGCGGTAGTACGACTTCTGGATCAGCTTGTTGCCGGTCACCTTCACCTTCGCCGCGTTGATCACGACGACATGGTCGCCGGTGTCCAGGTGCGGTGAGTAGACCGGCTTGTGCTTCCCCTCGAGCAGCGTGGCGATGCGCGTGGCGAGGCGACCCAGCGTCTGGTCGGCGGCGTCCACCACCCACCAGCTGCGCTCGATATCGCCTGCCCTGACTGCGTACGTCTTCACGTTGCCTTGGTCCTCACTTGCCTCGTCCCCGACCTCTTCGGATAGATGACCCGCTCGAGGGTCAGCCCGCGCGCCGGCGCTGCGCGCCCATGGAGCGCGCGCCCGCCCGCGTCGAGCAGTCCGGCGACCGATCCGGGTGCCAGCCTACCGCGCCCCGCCTCGAGGAGGAGGGCCACGATGCTCCGCACCATGCGCCGCAGGAATGCGTTGGCCGTGACGCGAACCTGCACCCGCGTGCCGCTGCGCACGACCGTCACCTCCTGCAGGTGCCGGACGGTTCGGCCCCGCGGGTCGCTGCCGAGGGCCGCATAGTCGCGCTCCCCGAGCAGCTCCGCCGCCACGGCCCGCATGGCCGCGACGTCGAGCCGATCGCCGATCTCGAGCGTCCCATGCCGGTCCGTCGGCCGCCTGTCCCCCGCCATCCTGATCCGGTAGCGGTACACGCGCGCCTCGGCGTCACGCCGCGGGTCGAATCCCGCGGACGCGGATCGGAGCGAGCGCACCGCCAGGTCGGGCGGCAGCGTGGCATTCAGCCGTCGCCGCAGCTCCGGCCACCCGACCCCCTCGCCGCGACGGCGGCGAGCGAGGCAGAAGGCCGCGACCTGGCCGGTGGCATGCACCCCGGCATCGGTTCGCCCGGCGAATCGGACACGAGTCCGCTCGCCGGTCAGTCTGTTAAGCGCCTCCTCCAGCTCCCCCTGCACCGTCCGAGCGTTCGGCTGGTACTGGGAGCCGGCGAAGTCGGTCCCGTCGTACTCGATCACGGCTCGTGCGCATCGGCGCCCGGGGGTCGCGACCGGTCCGTCTTCCATTGTCCGCCCTTCTCGCGGCGGTCCGTTCCTAGACCAGCTCGATCTGGACGATCGCCGCCGCATCCCCCAGGCGTGCCCCGATCTTCACGATGCGGGTGTAGCCGGAGGCGCGGTCGGCGTATTTCGTGGCGAGCTCGGTCATCAGCTTGTCGACGATGAGCGGCTCATCGGGCATCTGGGCGACCAGCTGCCGCCGCGCGGAGAGGTCCCCGCGCTTCGCGAGCGTGATCATGTGATCGACCCGTCCGCGGACCTCCTTGGCCTTGGCCTCGGTGGTCCTCACCTTCTCGAAGCGCAGGATCGAGACCGCCAGGTTGTCGAGCATGTGGAGCCGATGGCTGCTCCCGCGCCCGAGCCTGCGACCGGCCAACCGATGCGGCATCTCAGCCTTCCCGGTCGAGCTCGGCGGCCACGGCCTCGTCGAGCTCCGCCGCGGCGGGGAGGTCGGACTCGTCGACCGAGACGCCCTCGCTCTCCGGGACGATGAAACCGCGCAGCGCGAGCCGCTCCTTCATCTCGTCGAGGCTCTTCTTGCCAAAGTTGCGCATGCGGAGCAGCTCGTCGTCGCCGAGCGCCAGCAGCTGCCCGATCTTGGTGATGTTGTTCCGCTTCAGGCTGTTATAGGCCCGCATCGGGAGGTCGAGCTCCTCGATCGGCGCGTCGAGCAGGTTTGCGCTGACCAGGGCGGGGACCTCGTCCGCCCCGGGGAGCGGCCGCCGGCCGATCTCGGCGAAGCGGCTGAACTCGCGGACCAGGATCTCGGCGGCGGCGGAGAGCGCGGCCTTCGGGGTCGTGGTGCCATCGGTCTCGATCTCGAGCGTCAGGCGGTCGAAGTTCGTCATCTGCCCGACGCGCGTGTCGCTGACGATGAAGTTGACGCGTCGCACCGGCGTGAAGATGGCGTCGACCGGGATGATCCCGATGGGCAGGTCCTCGGCGTGCTCGGCCGGTCGGTAGCCGACGCCGGTCTCCACGGTGAGGTCCATCTCGATCGAGCCGGCGTCGGAGTCGAGCGTCAGGAGCAGCAGCTCCGGGTTCACGATCTCCACGTCGGCCGATTCGGCGATGTCGGCGGCGGTCACGGGACCGGCGCCCCGCTTCATCAGCTTCAGGGTGACGGCGTGCCGAGCGAAGGAGCGCAGCCGAAGCTTCTTGATGTTGAGGACGATCTGGGTGACGTCCTCCTTCACGTTGTCGATGGTGCTGAACTCGTGGAAGACGCCTGCCACCTGGACCGAGGTCACGGCCGCTCCCTCGAGCGAGTTGAGCAGGACGCGTCGCAGCGCGTTGCCCAGGGTCACCCCGTAGCCATCGGCCAGCGGGTTGACCTCGAAGACGGACAGGTCGCCGCGCGTTTCGACCTCCTCGATGCGGGTGGTCGGCGTGGCCTCAAGTTCGATCATGAAAGCGTCTGGCTCCTGCATTAGCGCGAGTAGTACTCGACGACGAGCTGTTCGTTGAATTCGAGTGGCATCTGCTCCCGCGCCGGCTCGGAGAGCACCGATCCGGCGAGCTTGGAGGCGTCGATGCTCACCCACTCGGGGATCGATGCCGACTTCATCGTCTCGGCCGCGGTCTTGAAGATCTCGCGACCACGACGGCTCTCCCGGACCTCGATCCGGTCGCCGATCTTGGTCCCGAAGCTGGGGATGTTGGTCGGCCGGCCATTCACGGCGAAGTGCCGGTGGTTGACGAGCTGGCGTGCCTCCGCCCGCGATCGGGCGAAGCCCATCCGGAAGACGACGTTGTCGAGGCGCATCTCGAGCATGCGCAACAGGTTCTCGCCGGTCATCCCCTTGTGCTGCTCGGCCTTCTCGAAGTAATTGCGGAACTGCTTCTCGAGGACCGAGTAGCTGCGGCGCACCTTCTGCTTCTCGCGCATCTGGATGCCGAACTCGCTCACCTTGCGGCGGCGCTGGGTGTTCATCCCAGGAGGCGAGCTGCGCCGCTCGAAGGCGCACTTCTTGCTGAAGCAGCGGCTCCCCTTGAGGAAGAGCTTCAGCCCCTCGCGGCGGCAGATGCGGCACACCGGATCGGTGTATCGGGCCATCTCAGACCCTCCGCCGCTTGGGTGGACGACAGCCGTTGTGCGGGATCGGCGTGACGTCGGTGATGGCGGTCACCTCCAGGCCGGCGGTCTGGAGGGAGCGGATCGCCTGCTCGCGGCCGGCACCAGGCCCCTTCACGAAGACCTCGACCTGGCGCATGCCGTGCTCCATCGCCCGCTTGGCGGCGCCGTCGGCGGTCTGCGCCGCGGCATAGGGCGTGCTCTTGCGCGATCCCTTGAAGCCGACGAGCCCGGCGCTCCCCCAGCTGATCACGTTGCCGGTCGCGTCGGTGATCGTCACGATCGTGTTGTTGAAGGTCGACTGGATATGGGCATGCCCGGTCGGGACGTTCTTCTTCTCGCGCTTCTTGGTGCGTGCCGCGCGCTTTCGCTCAGCCATCGGTCTCCTGGTCTACTTCTTGCGCCGAACGCCGACCGTCTTGCGCGGGCCGCGCCGCTGACGTGCGTTGGTCTTGGTGCGCTGACCGCGCACCGGGAGGTTGCGCCGATGGCGAATGCCCCGGTATGACCCGATCTCCATCAGCCGCTTGATGTTCATGCTCACCTCGCGGCGGAGGTCGCCCTCTACCTTGAAGCGCTTGTCGATCACCTCGCGGAGGCGATTGACCTCCTCTTCGGTGAGATCGCGGACGCGCGTCGCCTGCGGCACGTTTGCCGCGGTCAGGATCTTCTGCGACGAGCTCGGCCCGATCCCGTGGATGTAGGTGAGGGAGACGACCACCCGCTTCTCGCGGGGAATGTCGACGCCGGCGATGCGTGCCACGTGCGCTGCGCTACCCCTGCCGCTGCTTGTGCTTGGGGATGACGCAGATGACCATCACGACGCCGGAGCGCTTGATGACCTTGCACCGCTCACAGCGCGGCTTGACTGAGGCAGAAACCTTCATCTCATCCTGTAGGTGATGCGACCCCGGGTGAGGTCGTACGGACTCAGCTCGACGCGGACCGTGTCGCCGGGCAGGATGCGAATGAAGTTCTGGCGCAGCTTGCCGGAGATGTGGGCGAGGACCTCGTGACCATTCTCCAGCCGCACCTTGAACATCGCGTTGGGCAAGGGGAGGACGACCTCTCCCTCGACCTCGATCGCATCCTTCTTCGCCAAGCGCTACGCACCCTCGATCTGCTGGTTGGTTGCTACTCGGTTGGGAACACACGGAAAGGCCGCCGCACGCGGCGACCACGGAAAGGGAAGTATACATGAGGCCGATGCGGTCGCACAACGCCCATCCCAGCCTCAAGTTCCGGCACGAGTGAGCACCTCCGGCCCCGACGGCGTGACCGCGACCGTGTCCTCGAAGTGGGCGGAGAGGCTCCCATCAGCCGTCACCACCGTCCAGCCGTCATCGAGCACGCCCACGTCGTCGCCGCCCAGGTTGAACATCGGCTCGATCGCGAAGCACATCCCCGCCTCGATCCGCATCCCGGTGCCCGCGCGCCCGTAGTTCGGCACCTGCGGGTCCTCGTGCATGGCCGTGCCGATGCCGTGACCGACGAACGGCCGCACGATGCCGTAGCCGCGTTCGCGCGCCACCGCCTCGATGGCGGCGCCGACGTCGCCCAGGCGGTTCCCCGGCCGTGCAGCAGCGATCCCGGCCTCCATCGCCCGTCGCGTGGCGGCGATGAGCGTGGCCACCGCCTCAGGCACCGGTCCGACCGCGAAGGTGCGGGCGGTGTCCGCGTGCCAGCCCTGCCAGATGCAGCCCACGTCGAGCCCCACCACGTCCCCGGCGCGGAGGCGGCGCCGAGTCGAAGGGATGCCGTGCACCACCTCGTCGTTGATCGACGCGCAGATCGAACCGGGGAACGGGACCTGGCCGCGGGCGCCGCCATATCCCAGGAACGAGGGAACCGCTCCGGCATCGCGGATCATCCGCTCGGCGATGGCGTCGAGCTGGAGCGTGGTGATCCCTGGCTTCAGCTCCGCCTCGAGCCGGCGCAGCACGTCGGCCAGGATCGTGCCGGCATGTCGCATGCGGGCGATCTCCTCGGGCCGCTTGATCGTCACCATTCAGGTGACCACGAGGCCGGCCAGGATCTCGGCCGTCACCGCCGCGATCGGCTGGGTGCCGTCCACGCGTTGCACGATCCCGGCGCGGTCGTAGTAGTCGAGCACCTCCAGCATCGGCCGCATCTGCTTGGCGAGGCGGGCACCTACGACCTCGGGCCGATCGTCACCGCGGTGCTCGAGCGCTGCGCCGTCGTGGTCACAGAGACCGGCAACCCGCGGCGGGTCGCTCACCACGTGGTAGGTCGTGCCGCACTGCGGGCAGACGCGTCGCCCGGCAACGCGTGCCACCAGCACCTCGACCGGCACCTCGATCGAGATGACACGCTCGATCCGCTCGCCGCGGGCGGCGAGGGTGGCGTCGAGGGCCTGCGCCTGTGCCACGGTGCGCGGGAAGCCGTCGAGGAGTGCGCCGCGTCGTGCCGCCGGCTTCGCCAGCTCCTCCATAAACATGTTGATGGTGAGCTCGTCGGGGACGAGATCACCGCGCTCCATGTAGACGCGGGCCTCTTCACCGACCGGAGTGCCATCGCGCAGGGCCTGCCGAAAGAGGTTGCCCGAGGCGAGGTGCACCAGCCCAAGGCGATCGTTGAGGACCTCGGCCTGCGTGCCCTTCCCAGCACCGACCGGGCCGACCAGCAGGAGGATCCTCCGGGTGGACGACGCCGCCGGGCCGCCGCCCGAATCGGTCACCGGATGAAGCCCTCGTAATGACGCATCAGCATCTGGGCTTCGAGCTGCTTCATCGTCTCGACCACCACGCTGACCACGATCAGGACGCTCGTGCCTCCGAGCTGAAGCCCCTGGGTGCCGGGGATGGCGGCCGTAACGACCAGCGGCAGGACGGCGAGGGACGCCAAGAAGAGAGCTCCACCGAGCGTGATCCGGTTCGTGACGCGCGAGAGGAACTCCTCGGTCGGCTTGCCCGGACGGATGCCGGGGATGAAGCCACCGTTCTTGCGCAGGTAGTCCGCCGTCTGATCTGGCCGGAACTGGAAGGCCGTGTAGAAGTAGGTGAAGAAGACCACCAGCACGAAGTAGAGGACGCCGTACACGAGCGGGTTCTGCGAGCTGAGGTTGTTGACCACGAAGCTGGCCACGCTCTTCACCCAGGCGATCGTCGAGGCGGTGAAGTACTGCGCGATCTGCGCGGGGAAGAGGAGGATGCTGATCGCGAAGATGATCGGGATCACGCCGGCCATCGTCACCTTGAGGGGCAGGTACTGCGTCTGGCCCTGGTACATGCGCCGGCCTCGGACGCGGCTCGCGTACTGCACCGGGATGCGGCGCTGACCCTCGTTGATGAAGACGACCCCGGCGATCACCACGATCGCGATCAGGACGAACGGGATGATGCGGAGCAGCCCGTCGGGACCAGAGACGATCGGGGCGGCGCGGTGCGGCAGCCGTCCCACGATGCCCGCGAAGATGATGAAGCTGATCCCATTCCCGAGGCCGCGCTCGCTGATCAGCTCACCGAGCCACATCAGCAGGATCGTGCCGGCCGTGAAGGAGAGGAGCAGCGAGAGGGTCTGGAAACTGAAGAGCGGGTTCGCCGGGATGACTCCGTTCGCGGAGAGGAGGACGGAGAATCCATAGCCCTGGGCGAAGGCCATCGGGATGGTCAGCAGGCGGGTGTACTGGTTGAGCCGATTGCGCCCGTACTCGCCCTCCCGGGCCAGCTCGCCGAGGCTCGGGATCACGCCCTGCATCAGCTGCATGATGATGCTGGCGTTGATGTAGGGGTTCACCCCCATCCCGATGATCGAGGCGGTCGCCAGGCCACCGCCCGAGAAGAGGTCGAGCAGCCCAAGCAGCTGGTTGGTGTTGAAGAGGTTGGCGAGCTGCGCCTGGTTGACGTTCGGGACCGGCACGTTGGTGAGGGCGCGGAAGATCAGCAGGATCCCCAGCGTGAAGAGGATCTTGCGCCGGATGTCCGGCGCCCGGAAGGCCTGGACCAGGGACTCGATCACCTCAGGACTCGGCCTCGGGCTCCGGCTCTGCCTCGGACTCGGCTTCCGGGCTGGCGGCCTCTGCCGGACCCTCGTCGTCGGCCGCCGCCTTGGCCCTGGCCTTGGCCTCCTTGCCCGCCTTGCCCGCCTTGCCCTTGCGGCCTTCGGCCGGGACCGGCGCCTCGGCCGGCTCGAAGTCGATCGGGGCGCCGTCCGGCCAGCTGATCAGCTGCGCCGTGCTGCCGGCGGCGGCGAGCTTGGCAAGCGCGGAGCGAGTGAATGCGTGCGCGTGGATGGTGACCCCGCGAGGGGCGTCGCCGCCGCCGAGGATCTTGACCGGCATCGGGCGGGTCTTCTGGTCGCGGAGCAGCTGGTCGTGACGGAGCACGTCGGGCGTGATGAGGGTCCCCGCCGCGGCATCGGCCAGGCGACCCAGGTTCATCGGTGCGTACTCGACCCGGAATCGGTTCTTGAAGCCGTGCAGCTTGGGCGTGCGCACGTGGAGCGGGGTCTGACCGCCCTCGAACCACGCGGGAATCCCGCCGCCGGCGCGCGCCTTCTGGCCCTTGGTGCCGCGACCAGCCGTCTTGCCTCGCCCCGAGCCGTGGCCGCGCCCAAGGCGCCGCGGCGCCTGGTGCGAGCCCGGGTTCGGTTGCGGATGGTGGAGCTTCATCTAGGCCTCCCCCTCTCCTGATGACTTCGAGGACGCCTCGCTGACCGTCACCAGGAAGGCCACGCGTCGCAGCATCCCGCGGTTCTCCACGGTGTCGGCGACCTGGACCGTCTCCTGGAGCCGATGCAGCCCGAGCGCACGGATGGTGCCCCGGGCGCCGGCCCGGTGGCCGATCGTGGAGCGCACCCAGGTGACGCTGAGCATCGGGCCGGATGCGGCTGGCTTGCGCCTAGCGGCCACGGCCGCCTCCCGACGGGAAGGCGGGAGCCGGCCGCTCCACGTACTCGTGGGGACGGCGGCTCGCCTCTGCGCCGCGCTTGCCGAGGAGCCGCTCGGCGGTAGTGCCGCGGCTCAGCGCGATCTGGTCAGCCGAGCGGAGGGAGCGGAGCGCCTCGATCGTGGCGCGCACCACGTTCACCGGGTTGGTGCTGCCCATCGACTTGGAGAGGAGGTCGCGGATCCCCGCCGCCTCGACCACCGAGCGCACCGAGCCGCCGGCGATGACGCCGGTCCCCGGCGAGGCGGGCCGCAGCAGCACGGTGCTGGCGCCGAAGTCGACGCTCACCCGGTGCGGAATCGAGGT